>CAZIAH010000084.1:0-18346 GCA_964537715.1 uncultured bacterium
ATTTTATACATTATATTCAAGACGTTTTCACACAGTCTCTGAGTTTGGGAACGAGGGGTGTTGGTTATACTTGATGTTATCTGTCTAAAATAATTCTAAATTACTTGATAGGCAGCAGGGCGATTTCGATACGACGGTTTTGGGCGCGGCCCTGAGCGGTTTCGTTCGATGCTACGGGCTGGTTTTCGCCCAGTCCCACGGCTTCCAACTTTGCAGGATCGATGCCGACTTTATCCTCCAGAAATCGCACGACATTGGTGGCTCGCGCCGTGGAAAGCTCCCAATTCGACGGGAATTTGTATTTGAGCGCTCCGCTGATCGGCACATTGTCGGTGTGGCCTTCCACGCGAATAACATTGTCCTTCGTATTTTTCAGAATATCACCCACCCGTTGCAGCACCTTCAGGCCTTCACCCGTAATTTTTGCCTCACCCGAAGGGAAAAGAATTTTATCCACGATACTGACTTTGAGTTTGTCTGCCAACTGGGTGATCTGAATCTGGTTGTCCTGAATCTCTCTGGTCATTTCGGCAACCAGCGAATCCCGGGTGGCCTGAACACGGGCGATCTCCGCTTCTTTTTCTTTCCTTGCTTTGGATATTTCGGCGACTTTGAGGTTCAATTCCTGCCTGAGATCGTTCACTTCCCGGTTGAGTTCCTGATTTCTGACCTCGGTTTTTTTGCTGGTATTTTCCATGGGTTTGTATTGTGCGATATAAAGATAAGTGCCTGATGCGATGGATAAACCAAGCAGGCTTGCCAAAACAGAAATAACAGCTTTCATCTCTTCCTCCTGTTTTTTTGCATCGTTGTTTTTTGAAATATAATATTCTGAGAATTTAAATCAAGATTTATTTTGCTTGATAATTTGATTTCATGTGATTATTTTTCAGTAAATTGACAATAAATGCTTCCATCCTTCGTTTATCTTAGTGGATTTCGATGACAAAAGAGATCACTGATGCGGCGCTGATTCGGCAATATCTTGCAGGCAAGGACAAGGCGTTCGAAAAACTCTATAGAAAATACGAAAGGCCGCTCTATTCATTCATATATCGGTTTGTCGGCAGCAGGGAGAGCGCCGAAGATGTGTTTCAGCAGACGTGGCTGAAGGTGATTGGGGCTTTGGAGAACTATGATGAACGCGGCAAATTCGGAAGCTGGCTTTTCGGCATTGCCAACAATGCCAGTCTCGATCTGGTGCGGAAGAAATCCACGGACAAACGGGACGATTATGCGAGTGAAGAAATGGATCATCTTCCCCAAAAAGAGATGATTCCGGATGAATCGTTCATTCACAAGGAACAATCGGCTCTTCTCGAGAACGGGATTGAAACGTTGCCGTGGGAACAGAAACAGGTGGTGCTGCTCAGGGTGTATGCCGAAATGTCGTTCAAAGAAATTGCCGTGATGATCAATGCACCGCTCAACACAGTTCTTGGAAGGATGCATTACGCAGTGAAGAATTTACGAAAAATAATCGGAACAACATACGGGGAGGATCCATCCCATGTCCTGTCCAAGGTTTGAAAAAGAAGGATATCTTTTTCTTTCCGGGGAGTTGAATCCCGGCGAACAGAAAGCATTCGAAACGCATCTTGCGGAATGTGATGCATGCCGGCAGACGATGGAAGAGGTGAAGAACTCTTGGTGGCAGATTGAAAAATTATCCAAAGTCAGGCCGGGGAAATCCGTAAGAAAGGCGGTTCTTCAAGCAGCCCGGAGACCCAGGGAAAAAGTGTCGTTCATCGAAAGGCTGTTTCCGAATCCGCGTCTGGTCTGGGGATTGTCTGCGGCGGCAGCTGCGATAATACTTATTTTTATTATTACGAGCCCCTTGAATCGTAACGGATTGAGATCGATTTCCGTGCGATCTGATTTTTCCTGGGATGATGATTTTTTTGCACAGGCGGATTTTCTCGATCAGGAAATCGACCGCGTGCAGTCCGGA
The DNA here is from genome assembly GCA_964537715.1 of uncultured bacterium. Classification (GTDB taxonomy): domain Bacteria; phylum Zhuqueibacterota; class QNDG01; order QNDG01; family DSAB01; genus CAZTZL01. Next base: position 1,952 of record CAZIAH010000084.1, read on the forward strand.
GCGCTTTTGACCAATTACTTTTCGAGTACAGAAACTTCGTCCGAATCCGATTTGCTGGATTCGGTACTGTCTCCCGACATTGACCGGATCAAGGACAAAGTGGTCGATCTGGCCAGGACGATTTACGGTATTTAGTGAGGAGGTTGACAATGAAACGGTTGGATATTGCGTTATTCAGAATGATTATTATATCGGTTTTGATTGTCGTTTGTTCGCAAACACTGTGGGCGCAAAGACGAGCGGGCCAACCAGGCAATAGAATAAAAAATCAGGATGTGCTCTATCTGACGCCGGAGCAGGAAAAGGAAACCATGGGTTATCTCCAGGAGAACTATCAGGATCGGATCGATGAGCTGATGGCTTTGAAAAAAAAGAGCAAGCTGCTGTATATGAGAAAGATGTCCCAGGCCTACAGAGAAATGCGGTTTATGAAGGATTTGAAGGATCAGGATGAAGAGCGATACAAACGCGTGGCTGAAGAGAAGAAACTGGAAAAACAGGTGCGCATGCTGGTGGAGGATTACTGGCAGACCGGAGATCCAATGAAGAAGGATGAACTGCGCAAATCGATCTGGAAACTTCTGAGCAAAATTTTTGATTATCGTCAGATGAACCGGCAGGAAGAGATCGAAAAGTTGGAAAACAAGCTGAAAGAATTAAAAGAGGTGAACGAACAGCGGTTAGCCAACAAAGACCAGATTGTGGAAACCAAATTGAATGACATGTTAGGCGGCAATCCGGAAATGGAATGGTGATGATGTAACCTGGGACACAGTTTTATATACGCTTGATTAAATTCGAATATCGAAATCCGAAATTCGAAACAAATGTGAATAACCGAAATTCAAAATTAAAAATTTGAGAATCAATCGCATTGCACTATATCGAGCAATGTTTTATTTTTGTATATTTGAACTTAGGATTTGTTTCGGATTTCATGTTTCGTATTTTCCGCCCGAGGCGGATCTGTCTCTGGCAGGCGAGCTTAGCAAAACTTGCGGACATTTTCCTAGATAATCTATTTTAAATACGTCACAGTATTTGAAATAGAGCACTTAGATATTCGTATTAATCCTGAACCCAGCCCCGATCCAGACCAAAGTATTCGAGAGATGCTTTGGCCTTTTTATATTCCTCGGAAGTAATGCGACGATTTAAGGCTGGCAGGTCCGAAGCTTTGTACGCCGGAAAATACTGGCTCATGAGGCTGATGTATGTATCTGTGGAAATTTCTTTCGAGATAAATCCAAGCACATCGTGCGTTCCTGAAATATTCTCGGGAAGCACGAGATGACGGATGAGCAGTCCTTTTCGGGCGATGCCGTTTTTATCCATTTTCAGATCACCGACCTGTCTGAACATTTTTTTGATGGCTCTTCGATTCACTTCGGGATAATCCGGCGCCGATGCATATTTTTCCGCCATTTCTGAATCGCTGAATTTCATATCAGGCATATAGACGTCAATAATACCGTCTAACAGCCGAAGCGTTTCAAGGGATTCGTATCCGCCGCAGTTGTATACGAGGGGAATGCTCAGTCCGTTTTGATAAGCAATGAGCAATGCTCCCATGATCTGGGGAACAAAATGGGTGGGGGTGACTAAATTGATGTTGTGCGCGCCGGCTTTTTGCAGCCGCAATATCATGTTTGCCAATTTGGGGATTTTCGTGACATTACCGTTCCTGAAATGGCTGATCGGATAGTTCTGGCAGAAAATACAGCCGAGATTGCAGCCCGTTAAAAAGATAGTCCCTGATCCCTTGAATCCGGATATTGGTGGTTCCTCTCCGTGGTGCAAATTATCCGAGGATACCACGGGATGAAGTCCCATACCGCAGAAACCAGCTTCTCCTTTCAGCCGGTTCACGCCGCATCGTCGTGGACAAACACGGCAGGGATTGAGAAGTTGATAGGCTTCTTTGAGTCGGGATCGGATGAGGCGGATTTTGGTATTAGTTTCCATTTGTTCGGGCACCCCCCTTAGGAATTGTATAAAAAGCCAATTTTATGTCATTGCGAGGAGTTCCGATTATTCATTCTGTTTTCTAATAGAATATCGGGACGACGTGGCAATTTCATAGTTTAACTCAAAATTTATGGGATTGCTCCGCAAAGACACTTTGGGAACTTATGAGACAATTCCTGAAAAAGGGGGTGTTTTATGTAAAATAAATTCAAGTTATATTGATCATTCTTTCTTGATCCGGTTCCAGACGGCATCCATTTCTTCCAGTGTGGTATCGCGGAGATCTTTGCCTTCTGCTGCCACGGTTTTTTCGACCTTTTTAAATCGACGAATAAATTTTTCCACCGCCTGTCTCAACGCATCCTCTGGATTGACTTTGATAAAGCGGGAGAGGTTGACGAGCGAAAAAAGTAAATCTCCGAATTCTTCGGCAATCTTCTTTTTATCCATAGAGCCGATCACCTCTTTCAATTCCTCGATCTCTTCGTGGACTTTTGCCCAGACAGGCTCGATCTCCTCCCAGTCGAATCCCACTGTCGAGGCTTTCTGCTGTGTCCGGTACGCTTTCAACAGGGCCGGAGAGGTTTTAGGAACGCCATCGAGCACAGATTTTTTCCCTTCGTTTTTCTTGAGTTTCTCCCAGTGGACGCGCTGTTCTTCGGCGGTTTTAATTTCCAGTTGTCCGAAAACATGGGGATGACGGCGGACGAGTTTCTCATTGATTGTTTCCAATACGTCCGTAATCGTGAACCGGGATTCTTCTTTCGCGATCTGGGAGTGAAAAATGATTTGCAACAAAAGATCGCCCAATTCTTCCTTCAATTCATCATCGTCTTTTTTATCCAGAGCATCCAGAACTTCGTAGGCTTCTTCTAGAAGATAGGGTTTCAGAGAATCGTGGGTCTGCTCTCTGTCCCACGGGCATCCTTCCGGACTGCGTAGTTTTTCCATAATCTGAACGAGCTGTTCAAAGGTTTTTTCCGACACAGAGATCCTCCGATAAGTTAAAATTGAAAGATGATTCCAATTTCCGAAAAAGGTATTTAAAGTGCAAGAGAAAAGTCGTTAGAAATGATCTTGATTCTTAGGGCAGACTTGTTTATATTGTTCGGAAATCATTGGAATTTATCGCAGGTGGAAACAAATGTTAGGCAGTCGATTGCCCAAGGCGAGACAATTTACGTATACTCCTCACTATTACGATCCGGAAAAAGAGAATAAAAACAAACATCGAATCAAGTTTCGAAGACATTCCTCAAAGGTATCGATACGGGCCCGTTCACTGGTCTGGCTGCTGTTTTTGCTCGCACTGGTCGTCTATCTGATTTTATTCTTTATTCGACTGTCCCATTCACAGCCATGAAATCGATTCCAATACGACAATGCATTGTCTGCCGAAAGAAGAAAGAAAAGGGGATGCTTTTTCGCCTGATCCGGACACCGGAAAATCAAATTCTTTTCGATGCGGCGCAGAAAATGAATGGCAGAGGCGTATACATATGTAAAGATACCACTTGTGTTCAAAAAGCAAGGGAAAAGGATTTGATCGGAAGCGTGTTTGCGCGGACCGGTTCTACTGAATTGTACATGCAGTTGGCCGATGCGCTTCAATCGGGGAAAAAGACGTCCATCGAAACGCTCATCGGTTTTGCGAACCGGTCGAGAAATCTGATCAAGGGAATGATGAGTATTGTCGAAGGGATTGGGAAGCAGAAAATCAAACTGTTGATTATAGATCCCGAAACAAAATCCACAACGAGGAAGCGGATCGAATCCATTGGCCGTAAACAGCGTATTCCGTTGATTGTCTATTCCGGGAAAAAACCGCTTTCCGATGTTCTTGGAAAACCGAATTGCCGATGTGTCGGCATTACGGACGATCAGTTTGCCCGATCCATTCTGAAACAGATAGATGAATGAACTGATTTTGGCTGATTTCAAATTTTACAGCCACGGTTCAAACAATGATTGTTATTTAGGAAGTAGGTGAAGGGTTGTCATGCAATTTTTATGTTATGAATAATATCGGTATAATGAATGGCTAGTAAGATACACATTCTTCCCGAATCCATGGTCAAGCGGATTGCCGCCGGTGAAGTGGTGGAAAGGCCGGCCTCCGTAGCCAAGGAATTGATCGAGAATGCACTCGATGCGGATGCGAAACAGATCGATCTGGTCGTCAAGGAAGCCGGCATCAAGCGCCTGCATGTGGTCGATGACGGAAACGGGATGAGCGAGGAGGATGCGCTCCTCTGTTCTTCACAACATGCCACGAGCAAAATTTCGGCTCCGAAAGACCTTGAAATCATCCATACTTTCGGTTTTCGGGGAGAAGCCCTCTCCAGCATCAGTTCCGTGTCCCGCATGAAGATTGTGACCTGTCAGAACCAGAGCGGGGAGGGAACTCAGGTGGAAGTCGAGGGAGGTGTCATCCGGGAAGTACAGAAGGTCGCGGCAAAGCAAGGCACTTCCGTACTCGTCAAAGATCTTTTTTACAATGTTCCCGCGCGCAGAAAATTTCTCAAGTCACCTGTCACGGAACTCCGGAATGTCATTGCAGTGTTTCGCCGATTCGCCATTTCGCACGAACAGATCCATTTTTCTCTGACAATCGATGGTGAAAAATCCATGGATTTTTCCAAAGAAACCGAGGAGAACCGCATCCGCGAATTGCTCGGAGAAGAAAAGTTTTTGACTTTGATTCCGGTCACCGAACAGATGGGGGGCGTCGAAATCAAGGGATATGTCAGCCGTCCGGGGGAGGGACTCAAATCCCGATCGGATCAGTTTTTCTTTTTGAACGGACGTTATATCGTCAATAAAGTACTCTTGCACAGCGTTTTGTCTTCCTACGGACCACGTTTGAGCCGCAACGAATATCCAGTCTATGTTTTGTTTATTAAAATGGATCCTGCGCGTTTCGATGTCAATGTTCATCCGGCGAAAATGGAGGTGCGGTTCAGAGAGGAAAGAATCGTTCACGACGCCCTTTACAGGGTAGTCCAGAACGCGTTCAAGACTTCCCATGTCATTCCTGAATTGAAGCTGGTACTCGGGAAAAAGGGAAGTCCGGTATCAAGTAAACAATATCGGGAAGATCATCAGCAGCTTACATTGGAGATGCAGCGACCGATTGTGGGTGAAGAGGTGATTCACTATACGAATGTGGGAAAAGAAATGCCAATTTTGACTCAACTTCACAACCGCTATATTCTTTCTCAGATCAAAAGCGGGCTCACGATCATCGATCAGCATGTGGCTCACGAACGTATTTTGTACGAGAAGGCTCTACAATCCAGAAAACTTCATTCGGGGCAGTCACAGCAACTGCTCTTTCCGCAAACCGTCGAGCTCAATGCCGAAGATTATCTCATTCTCACCGAAGTGCTGCCTTATTTGGAACGGATCGGTTTTGGGCTCAAGGAATTCGGAAAAAATGTCGTCATCATCGAGGCGGTTCCGGTGGATGTGCGTACGGGCCAGGAGCGGGAGCTGCTGTTGGAAATCCTCCGGGAATACAAAGATCTGAGGGTAAAGAATACCGACACCTGGGATGCCGTAGCCAGGGCATTCGCGTGCAAGTCTGCGATTAAATCCGGCGAAAAATTATCGCTTCAGGAAATGGCTTTTCTGATCGATCAGCTCTTCATGACGAAGGAGCCCTATTTTTGTCAGCACGGCCGGCCCATTATTGTGAATCTCTCGCTGGATGAGATCGATAAGAGGTTCGGACGCTGAAAAAATCATCCAAGCCACACGTTCTTGTTATCGCCGGACCCACGGCTTCGGGAAAGACGCGATTGTCCATTGAAATCGCAAAGATGGGGAACGGCGAAATCGTCTCTGCGGACTCCCGCCAAGTCTACCGTGATATGGAAATCGGGACGGCCAAGCCCACACAATTCGAAATGGAGGGTGTGCCGCATCACTGCATTGATATCAAAAATCCGGACGAAGCCTTCAGCGCTGGGGAATACGGAAAACTGGGGCGGCAGATCGTTTCCGAAATTCATTCGAGAAACCGTCTTCCCATCATTTGCGGCGGTTCGGGTTTGTACATCCGGGCTCTGGTGGATGGCATGTTTTCGGAGGAAAGCCGGGATCCCGGACTCAGGAAAAAATTGAAAAAAGAAGCGGAAGAAAAAGGACTGGCCGTTCTGTATAAACGTTTGAAAAAGATCGATACGGAAGCGGCTGTAAAAATTCATCCGAACGACAGGAATCGGATTCTCCGTGCTATCGAGGTTTATGAAATTATCGGACAGCCCATCTCGGTTGTTCAAAGGGAAAACACCCATTCTGCCGGATTCTCACTGCACTTCTGGGGCCTGAAATGGCCGAGAGAGATTTTGTATCAAAGAATCAATCAGCGGGTCGATGCGATGCTCGAAAAAGGACTGGTCGAAGAAGTCAAGGAACTAAATGCGAAAGGATGGGGGCCGGAACTCAACGCCCTCGATTCTGTCGGATACAAGGAAATCTTCGCCTATCTTCGCGGTGAGATCGAGTATGAGGAAGCCGTCGAGCTGATCAAACGGAATACGCGGCGATTTGCCAAAAAACAGATGATCTGGTTTCGAAGGGACAGTCGCATTCATTGGATCGATATGGAAGAACCGGTGGACTGGTCAGAGATAGCCAAACGCATTCTTGCTGATTTAGAAAAGCAAATGTAAGTTGTTTATTATTTCCGAAGATTTTTTAGTTACTTGTAGATTAAACCAGCGTTGCACAGTACTTAAATACACAATAATGACAGGAAATGCAATTGCGAAAATTAGTACTTTTAATAAGCTTTGTTTTTTTATTTACTGATGGTTATAATCAGAAAAATGATAAAGCAAAAATAGAATATGAGAAGAAAACATTTTTATACAAAATAATCGGTCAAGATTCAATACAATCCGATTTTTATAGAATTTCAAATGATAAGACAGTCCGTCCTGTAATTGTTTGGATACATGGTGGGGCTTTAATTTGGGGTAGCCGTAATAGCTTACCTAAAGAACAATTGGAATTTTATTTAAATGCAGGGTATTCGGTATTATCCATTGACTATCGATTGGCTCCTGAGACCAAGTTAGCCGAAATAACCGAAGATATTAAAGATGCAATTAAATGGGTTCGAAATAATGACACAAAATTACAAATAGATCCCAAAAAAATATTTGTTATAGGGCATTCAGCCGGAGGATATCTGGCTTTAATGACCGGTTACAATCTCGATAATCCCCCACGAGCGATTATTTCATTTTACGGCTATGGTGATATACAAAGTAAATGGTGTAATCAGCCAGATTCTTTTTATATAAATTGGGGGTTAATATCTAAAGAAAAAGCTTTTAGTCAAGTTCAAGATTCTCCCATAACCAATGCATCCAGCAAAGAGCGTTTTGACTTATATTTATACACTCGTCAACAAGGAATCTGGGCTAACATTATTAGTGGTCATGACCCACTAAAGGAACCAGAATATTTCGATCGGTCCTGTCCAATTAAAAATATTACTGGCAGTTTTCCACCCGTATTACTTGTCCATGGTGATAAAGATACAGATGTGCCTTTCGAACAATCAGTATTAATGGATGAAGAATTGAGTAATAAAAATATTAATCATCAGTTTATCAAGATGACTGGATTTGATCATGCTTTTGATAAATTTGAAGGAGGCTTTGAAAATATTCAGATAAAGAACGCTTTTAATTTGATAACAAAATTCATGGATAAGTATAAATAAACAGTATGTAACAATAGTTTACTGTGGATCGTTAAAACGGAATCGTAAAGAAAACTTTGATTTTTTGATTTGCAAGTAGCAATGAAAAAATAAAGGGGGTATTAATGGCATATATTCCTGCAGAGAATCGATATGAAAAGATGCAGTACAATCCCTGCGGCCACAGCGGTCTGAAACTGCCAGCAATTTCATTGGGACTCTGGCACAATTTCGGACGTGTCGATAAATACGATAACAGCCGTAAGATTCTGCAAAAGGCATTCGATCTGGGCATCACCCATTTCGATCTGGCCAACAATTATGGTCCCCCTCCCGGATCCGCGGAAGAAATTTTCGGCCGGGCATTGAAAGACGATCTGGCCGGTTTCAGAGACGAAATGATCATTTCCACAAAAGCGGGGTATGAAATGTGGCCCGGCCCCTACGGAGACGGGGGATCGCGAAAATATCTACTCGCCAGCCTCGATCAGAGTCTGAAAAGGATGAGGCTCGATTACGTGGATATTTTTTATTCCCACTGTTACGATGCGGAAACCCCTTTGGAAGAGACCCTGTCGGCGCTTCATCAGGCTGTGCAAAGCGGAAAGGCGCTGTACGCCGGTATTTCGAATTATTCCCCCGAAAAGACGCTTGAAGCGATCCGCATCCTGAAGAATTTAGGAACACCCTGTCTTATCCATCAATTTAAATATTCCCTGTTTCATCGAGAGCCGGAAGCCGGGTTGCTCTCCGTGCTGAAAGAGAACGGCATCGGCAGCATTGCCTTTTCTCCTCTGGCGCAGGGTTTGCTGACCGATCGATATTTGAACGGTATTCCCAAAGATTCCCGTGCCGCAAAACCCCACGGTTTTTTACAAAGGGAGGAAATTACCGAGGACAAGCTCCGCATCATCGGAAAGCTCAACGACATTGCCCAGAAGAGAAAACAGTCTCTTGCCCAAATGGCTTTGGCCTGGGTGCTCAAATATTCCAAAATTACCTCTGTTCTAGTCGGTGTCAGTTCTGTGGAACAGCTTGAAACCAATGTCCGTACGCTTGAGAATCTTCAATTCCACGTGGATGAACTTTCCGAGATCGAAGAGATGTTCAAAGAATGAACGCAAACCTGTCTTAACATTTTAATTATTCTGAGATTCAGGGACAAGCGGAATGACAAGATTTCATTATGCCTGAACTGCCGGAAATTGTCGTGATTGCAAAACAGATGGACCGGACCCTTCGGGGAAAGGAAGTGGAATCGATCTCCATCGCACAGCCCAAATGCGGCAACCGCCCAGTCCAGGATTACTTGAAATATCTCCCCGGACGAAAGGTCGAACGTGTTTTCCCTTTGGGGAAATGGATCGAAATCGTGCTGGATCAACAAACGCGATTCCTGATCAGTCTCGGTATGGGAGGAGAGATTTGTTATTTCAAAAAGTCACAGACACCGCCGGAGAAGAGCCGTTTGATCGTCCGGTTTTCCGACAGAACGGGATTTTATGTGACGCTCTGGTGGTTCGGCTATTTTCATCTTGTTCTCAAAGACGAATCCCATCCCATGACCGAACCACTTGGACCGGATCCGCTGAAACTTTCCGAAGAAGCGTTTCTGTCCCTTCTGGCAAAGAAACGAGGGAATATCAAGTCCTTCCTCCTGAATCAAAAACGAATTCGCGGCATCGGCAATTTTTATATTCAGGAGATCCTGTTCCGAGCCGGAATACACCCGCTTCGTGAAATCGGTTCGATCGAGGAAAATAAAAAGCGCGATCTCTATCGTGCGATCCGTAAGGTACTGGAAGAATCGATCTCATTAGGTTCGAGCAGTTACGAGTTTGATTTTTTTGGAGAGAAGGGAGAATACGGTCTCGACCGCATGTCCGTTGGTTATCAGGAAGACAAGTCCTGTCCGAGTTGTGGCACAAAAATCAAAAAGATCAAAACCGGTTCCACATCCCAGTTCATTTGTCCCCAATGCCAGATCCTGGCATAAGAAACATGTCAACCTTTTTCATCTTTTAGACATCCAATAAATATAGAAATCCGATAAACTTTTTAAATGGATTTCCGTATGTTACCTGTGGTCCTAATCAATGAAAGGAGTGCTCTATGTACGTGAAAAAAATCTGGAGTCTGTGGTTTGTCTTTATCTTGCTCTTTGCTGTTCAGGTATTTGGGAAAATTGATGGCGATATGAAACGGTCTTTTTCAGTAAAAAAAGGTGGGAAGTTGACACTGAAAACGGATATTGGTTCGATCGATGTGAAAACCCAGAACAGCGATCAGGTTGAGATCGAGATCGATTTCAAAAGTTCCAACAGTCGAAAATTGAAAGAATTTTATGATGATTTCGATGTGAAATTTAATCAGGACGGCAAAGATGTTTATGTCTATGCAGAATATGACCGGGATGTATGGAATTTCTGGGATTCGATCGGAAAAAACATCCGAGTCCATTTTTATATCACCGTGCCCAAACAATACCATCTCGATCTGTCCACGGCGGGAGGTTCTGTTTCGGTAAGCGATCTGGAAGGTGAAGTAGAAGCCAATACATCCGGCGGCAGTCTCAATTTCGGATCGATTCAAGGGCCAATTACGGGAAATACATCCGGCGGCAGTGTTACCGTGGAATCGTGCGACGGGCGCGTGGACGTAAAGACATCGGGAGGAAGTATTCGTCTCGGACAAGTTAAGGGAAATATTTATGCAAGGACCTCGGGCGGGAGTATTCATGTTGATGAGGTCAAAGGTTCCATCGATGCGGCTACCTCGGGTGGTCCGGTGTATGCGATGATCAGCGAACAGCCCGTGGAAGATTGCCAACTTCGGACTTCGGGCGGCGGTATCACCGTTGTTTTGGCTGACAATATCAAATTCGATGTCGATGCCAAAACGAGCGGCGGAGGGATCAAGACGGATCACCCGATTACTTTACAGGGTGAAATTAGTTCGAATGTCATCCGCGGGAAGGTGAACGGAGGCGGTCCTCTCATTTTCTTGAGAACTTCCGGAGGAGGAATTCATCTCAAAATGAAGGAGTAGTGACTCCGTTTATTTTTCTTGAAAACCATTTGAATATTTTGTATTTTTAACCCGTTGTGTGTCATACAGGTTAGTGCAGAAAAAGGTAAATTTTGTAATCTCATGATGAAGGAACATTCTCTGTTTTGGTGAATCTATTTCAGAGATGACAAAAATGAGATTTAGCTTCCCTTCTACAAAATGATCCTTTTTGGTATTATTGAATTTTGCACAGCGGGTTATTTTATGTCAATTTTGAAATGATAATTACAGATTGAAAAGATGTTTATTAAAAGATAAATTCCTATGTGGCTTAAAAATAAATGGATCGTTCTTTTTTTGAAATTGGCAATCACAGTGGTTGTCATGCTGCTTGTTGTGGAAAGGGTCAATTTTAAAGAGATTGACTCGGCATTTCGGAATCCGCAAAATCCCTTGTTTATTGTTTTGGCTGTGATTCTGCTCTTCCCGAATCTTTTTATCCAGTGGTACCGATGGCATTTTCTTCTGAAGCTGCTTCAAAAAGATGTTCCAGTTTCCGAATCGATCAGCTCGTTCTTTGGGGGACAGGTGGTCGGATTTGTCACACCCGGACGAATCGGTGAATTGGGGCGTTCTCTCTTTTTAAAACAGATCGACCGGTTTCAGGCAATCGGACTTTTGATTATCGATAAATTTTATGCATTCCTTCTCATCCTGGCCGGAGGATTGTGGGGAATCATCCTGCTGATCTGTTATCTTTTCAATTATTCGACCTTCATTATGATTCCTTTGGCTACGGCAGGGGTAATTATAGGATTGGCGTGCATCATTATCGGTCTCCATCCCGGGTGGATACGCACGTTTCTCTATCACATTTCGATTTTTCTGCCTGCCCGGGACAAGCTGAGACAACTCATCAGCTGCATGGATCAATTCACGAGAATGGAAGCAAGAAAGTTCTTTATTTATACGATCCTATTTTATTGTATATTTATCGTCCAATTCTGTTTGCTGGCGTTTGCATTCCAAAAAACTTCCTGGACCACTGCCTTGACGGCAACGACAGCGACCATTCTGGCAAAAACCCTGCTGCCCGTTTCTATCGCAGATCTGGGAATCCGGGAAGGAGCTTCCGTCTTTTTCTTTTTGAAATTTCATGTCGAGAAAGTGACCGCATTCAACAGCTCGATTCTTCTTTTCGCGATTAACATTTTGATTCCAACCTTTATCGGTTTGTTTTTTCTGCCCAGACTGACCTGGAAAAACACCCAATAGAAAAACTTTGGAACTCCCAGAAGTATCATGCTGGTATAATATTTGCGTATGATAAATCAGTTTTTATAGTATCTGCTTTATCATAAGTGATATTTCAAGAAAATGTTTTGTTTAAATGAGGAGATGCAATGAATTCGAGCGTAAAAAAGAAACCGAGCGAACAAAAAAGGGAGAACACAGCAAAACGAAAAAAAGTTTCCATACACCTGTCTCTGCCAAAACACTGGTGGATTTTTGGTGCTGGATTTGTTTTTCTGTTGATTCTTGCGGCTTGTGTTTTTCGTATGTACTTTTCGTATCGTGATTCAGTTTATCAAATGAATAAGTTGGGGGATGAACTTGTGGATCTTCGTTCCGCGATGAATATCGACAGTGTGCGGCAATACAAACTGCAAAAGATCATGAAGATTATTGCACATCATAATCCCAATCTGTCTTCCTCAAAAATGTACGATATTGCAAATGAAATCTATGAGATGTCGGTTAAGTATACGAATCTGGATATTGATTTATTGTGTGCTCTGATTACCCATGAAAGTGCAGGAACCTGGAACCCGGAAATTGTGTCGAAGGTTGGTGCAATGGGGCTCATGCAGATCATGCCTGTCACCGGATATTTTTTGACGGAATCCGAGGGAATTCCGTGGACGACTCCGGAAGAAGTGCTCTTTAATCCCATTTATAATATTCGCGCCGGATCGAGATTTCTCTCCATGCTTTTGCTGCGTTACGGTCTGGATGGTGCACTGGCTGCCTATAATGCGGGAGAAAAACACGCATCGATTTGGATTGCCAACGGCAAGGATGATCAATATTTGTTGAGCGAAACACGGGAATATATACCGGCGGTGTGCAAGCTTTTGGAGCAATACCAGGGAGATCATCTGTAAATTCCAGAGCAATATAGAAGAACTTTTAAAGCGGAATGCAAAGCGTTCCGCTTTTTATTTTGGTTGGTCGTTTTCCTCTTTTTTGTTATATTATCATGCTTTATTATTTCAATGAAGAGTTACTTGATGCGAATTTTATTTATCAATTCCATCCGGATGTTCGGAGGTGGAGAAATCTGGTTGCTCACCATGATGTGTGCACTCAGGGAACGCGGCCATCGGGTTTTTTTACTTTGCCGTCCGAATGTACCTTTGGAAGACCGGGCCAAACACGCAGGATTTTCTGTTTTCGCTCTAAAGATGCGTGGAGATTTCGATCCGGCGGTGATCTATCGAACCTGGAAGTTGATTCGTACACTTAAAATCGATGTCGTCTGCACGAATATGGACAAGGAACTTCGGTTCGGAGGTATTGCAGCGGGACTGGCAGGTGTCAGGGTTATTGTCCCAAGGCGGGGAATCGATTATCCATTAAAAGATACAATCGCTTATCGATTTACCTACAATCACATTGCTTCAGGCGTGATTGCGAATTCACTCTCTACAAAACAATCGCTTTTGAAGAACTGTTCTTGGCTGAATCCCGGGAAAATCCGCGTGATCTACAACGGGGTCGAAATGAAGCGGTTTTCAGGGTCTTCCTTAAGGAATCTGAGAAACGAATTGGGCATTCCCCGGACTAATTATATTTTCGGATTTGTCGGACAATTGGATAAGAGAAAGGGCATCGAGACGTTATTAGAAAGTTTCTCTGTACTGTCACAGAAAAATCACAGAACGACACTGTTGGTGGTCGGTGAGGGGAAGCTTCGATCCAGACTCGAGAAGATGGCCGATCAATGTCAAGGTCAGGTGGTTTTTGCGGGATTTCGGGATGATATCGACGAGGTGATGAAGACCATTGATGCGCTCGTACTGCCATCTCTATGGGAAGGATTCGGAATCGTACTGATCGAAGCGATGGCGGCGGGCAAACCGGTGATCACGACCAATGTGAGCAATATGCCGGAGATTGTCAGGGAAGGACGGGAAGGATATCTGATTCCGCCATCGGATTCGGAAAGTCTCCGGGATGCCATGATGAAATTGATCAAGCATCCAGCGCAGGGCAGAGAGATGGGGAAGACCGGTCTCGAAACCGTTCGGCAAAAGTTCACACTGAAGCGCATGGTCGATGAGACCGAATCCTATTTTTTGAAACAATTAAAAATCGATGAAAGGGTCTGATCGTTTGCATCTCTGGACACGTATTGAGCGCTATTTTAAAGACCATTGCCTACGATTCCTGGAGAATCATATCGGGAAAGAACCGCTCGATCCCGCCGTACTAAATGATGTTTATATCCAGCGAATTCTTGTCATTCGGCAGCACGATCAGCTTGGTGACCTGTTACTTTCCACACCAGTGTTTCGTGCTTTGAAAACTCGATTCCCAGATGCCCATGTTACCGTCATTGTTCGCGCCTACACTGAGCAGATTCTCCGTAATCATCCCTGTATCGATGAGGTACTCACTTTCCAGGAGTATCTTTTTCGATGGACACCGAGAAAAGCCGTTCGTTTCTGGCAGACGCTTCGATCCGGATTTGATCTTGCTATCGTCCTTAATACGGTTTCCCATTCTCTTTCCAGCGATACGATGGCAGCCTTGAGCCGCGCGCCTTTTGTATTGGGACCGGATCATCTTGTTTTTCTGGGATGTACACGAAATTTTTATTACAATCTTTTGGCTCCTTATGCAAAGAAAGAAAAACATCAAAGTCAGCGGAATCTTGATGTGCTTCGGTATATCGGAATCGATGCGAAAGAGTTAAACGAAGAAATCGGATTGTCTGCCGAAGAAAAAACATGGGCCAAAGTGCTGCTTCGGCAGAAAAAAATAAGTCTAAATCGGCCCATTATCGGAATCCATCCCGGAGCCGGAAAGCTGAACAACCGGTGGCCGGCGGATCGATTCGCGGAAACGGCGAATCGTTTAGGAGAGAAACTTCCGGTTCAAATTATTTTGTTTCAGGGGTTTCATGAAAACCATTTGGTGGAACAGGTTCGGCATCATTTAAATGATGTCTGTACTGTTCTAGGAGATTTGTCCCTCAGACAATTAGCTGCCATTGTTTCGGAACTCCATTTGTTTCTCTGTAACGACACGGGTGTGATGCACGTGGCGGCGTCGGTCGGGACGCCCCTGGTGGCGATTTTCGGCCCCACGGATCCCGATTTGTGGAAACCCTGGGGTGATGATTTCATTGCCATTCGCGGAAAAAATCAATCCGTTCAAAATGTGGAGGTCGAAATGGTATTCCGGGAATCTTTAAAATTACTCAAAAGAAAGAATGCATCATTAATAAGAAATTAAAACTGTGGATATGGCGATCAGAAACAAAATGCTTCTCGTCCGATAAAAGAGCAGCCATTATAAATCAAAGGAGGAAAAGTAAAATGTTGAACAGAGCTATCATAATACTTTTCGCCGTTTTTAGTTTTCTGATTTTATTGCCGGCCAATTGCACAAGAGATAATATTACTGGTTCTAAGGAAAATACAAACTGTGAGAAAGTGCCGATTCAGGTTGAATTTATTTATGGTTTTGAAAATCATCAGATTATGCTTTACTTTAACGATCAATTGTATTATAGTGCATTGTTATCTGAATCTGTATTGCTTTCGGGTCCAATTGCTCACTTTACAACCGAATTGACACGAACTGAAAATTCAGTATTTATTTTTTGTCGAAATATGACTCAACCATCAGAAACGTACCAGGATAGTACATCTATTCATTTGGAAAACGCTGAAAAGTATTATTTTCAAATGGAGTTAATTGATGGTCTTTTTACCTATACTCTTCAGGATAAACGATATTAACTGCTCATTACCTCTCGCAGTCGATTTGACCAAGTCCTTGTACCTCTGATCTCGAAAAATAAAAAAATCGATTTTTGAAATAAAATAAATGGAAGAAACATCCGATTTTCAGGAGTGGTAAGTCGTTTTGCTAGAAAATAGGATTTGTTTTTTTCCTTAAATATCACGATACTATACTATCGATTGAAGAAAAAGGAGTTTAAGTAAATTCTACAGAAATAGCCGATTGGAGGTATCGATGCAATTTTTTCAAAAACATGTCTTGTTGATTTGTACTTTTTTGTTAGTTTCGGGATCGTTGGTTGCATCACCTACCCATGTGACGACACAGGATGATACGGTTCGTATTCCCGATGTTCAAAACAACACGCCGATTGTAGATGGATCGGATGACGACGCTTGCTGGCAGACCGTGAATTGGCAGACCATCGATCAGGTCTGGATTCCCTATGGTGGAAGTGTATCGGCGGACGATTATGAAGGCCGGTATAAAGTCGTCTGGTCTTCCGTACAAAATCTGCTCTATTTTTTAATCGAGGTGCATGACGACGTGGGTGTGGATGGTTTTAATCCAAACGGTTCCACAGCCGATGTTTACAATTACGATATAGCCGAGGTTTTTATTGACGAGGATCACTCAGGTGGTGATCATATATTCGATCTGGGTGGGAC
>CAZIAH010000085.1:0-18274 GCA_964537715.1 uncultured bacterium
TTTTTGGTCGAACGCATCTGCGGGATCTGCTCAACGAG
Organism: uncultured bacterium; assembly: GCA_964537715.1. Classification (GTDB taxonomy): domain Bacteria; phylum Zhuqueibacterota; class QNDG01; order QNDG01; family DSAB01; genus CAZTZL01. Next base: position 39 of record CAZIAH010000085.1, read on the forward strand.
TCATCCGGCTGCCTCGATCAATGCGATGGAGGATCTGGGTGGAATCGAAGCGCCGGAAAGAGCGCAGTATATTCGAACTATCATCTGCGAATTGGAACGGATTCATTCTCATCTGCTCTGGCTCGGTCTGGCCGGTCATTTTATCGGATACAATACGGTCTGGATGTGGGCCTGGAAGTACCGCGAGATTATTTGTGATATTTGTGAAAAGGTGACTGGAAACCGGCAGAGCTATGCCATGTTCAAGGTTGGCGGCGTTCGGAGAGATATTCTGGAAGAAGATATTCCCTGGATCCAAAAATATCTCGGGAAATTGAAACCCGCTCTGGATATGTTCAAAGGGGCTGTCATGGATGATCCCGTGATTCATGCGCGGACCAAAGGGGTCGGTGTTTTAACGAAGGAACAGGCAAAAGCGTACTGTGTTGAAGGTCCGACTGCAAGGCCTTCTGGGTTGGCTATTGATGTACGCAAAGATGATCCCTATTTTGCCTATGACTGGGTGGATTGGAATATTGTTGTGCTTGAAGAGGGTGATGTATTTGCCAAAGCAGCCTGTCGAATTCTGGAAATGTACGAATCGGTAAAGATAATCGAGCAATGTCTTGATAAAATGAAACCTGGCTCTATCGACTTGAATGTAAAGGAACTTCCTGCAGGTGAGGGTATAGGTCGAGCAGAGGCTCCAAGAGGAGAAGTTTATCACTATTGTCGAAGTGATGGTTCAAATTTTCCGGTTCGATACAAGGTTCGGGCACCCAGTTATATGAATATCTTCTCCAATGAAGTGGCCTGTGTGGGTGAGGAAGTGGCCGATGCGGCTCTGGTGTTGGCTGCAGTCGATCCCTGTTACTGCTGTACTGAGCGTGTGGTGGTTGTCGATCCAAATAAAAAAGAAGAAACGGTTTATCATTCGCACGATTTGATCAAACTTTCCAACGAGAAGACAAGGAAAGTGAAGAAAGAATTCGGATTATGATGCATCCATTTTTATATCCAATTATCGTTCCCATTATTGCAGGGACGATTTGCTGGATTATTCCTAGAAAGGTAAGCGCTATTCGCGAGATTCTTGGAGTATCGGGATCGATAATCACTTTTGGTTTTACCATCTGGCTTTTTACTCAAAAATCCCTGGAATGGTCGGTTGGGACGTCCGTACTTTTCAGACTGGATCATTTGAGCAGTTTCATACTTTTGGCCTCGGGATTATTCGGTTTTTTAATCTCTCTCTATTCTGTCAAATATATGAAAAATCACCCGCGATTGAATCTTTATTACGGTGCATTTCTCTGGACTGTGGGAGCAAGCTGTGGAGCCATTTTAGCCAATCATCTGATGCTGTTTCTTCTTTTCTGGGGAATTTTAGCGGTTACCCTGTACCTGCTGATCTTAACTGGAGATGAAGATGCGGCTCCTGCTGCAAGAAAAACGCTTCTCATCGTAGGTGGGAGTGACGCACTCGTTTTATTGGGGATTATTTTTATTCATCAGATGAGCGGCTCGTATGAAATGAATCAAATTTCCCTTTCATTTAATGGGAATTTGGCTTATTTTGCATATATCTTTCTTGCCCTGGGCGCCTTTGCAAAAGCGGGAGCCATGCCGCTTCATACGTGGATTCCTGAAGTGGCGCATCGTGCTCCCATTCCCGTAACGAGTTATTTGCCGGCGGCCCTGGATAAGTTGCTGGGCATTTATCTGTTGGCAAGACTCAGTCTAAATATATTCCAGATGTCCGCAATGATGAATCTCATTTTAATGGTTGCAGGATCTATCACAATACTTATGGCTGTTATGATGGCATTGGTTCAGCACGATTTGAGAAAACTGCTCGCGTATCATGCCGTATCGCAGGTCGGATATATGGTTTTGGGGATTGGAACGGGTAATCCAATAGGTATTTTAGGTGGGCTTTTTCATATGTTGAATCATTCAATATACAAAGCATGTCTTTTTCTTGTAGGTGGAGCAATACAGTATCGAACAGGTACCACTGATTTGAAAAAACTGGGCGGATTAAGCAGAATCATGCCTGTTACGTTTATTTCCTTTCTTGTTGCGGCCTTTGCCATATCAGGGATTCCTCCATTTAATGGCTTTGTATCGAAATGGATGGTTTATCAAGGATTGATAGAGTTGGGGAAGGCCGGTGGTCATCTTTGGGTGGTCTGGTTGGTCGTTGCACTGTTTGGAAGTGCACTTACTTTAGCGAGCTTTATGAAATTAACACATTCTGTTTTCTTGGGAGTATCTTCGGAGAAAACCGACCGAAATAAAGTTCGAGAAGTTGGTTTCTGGATGTTGAGCCCGATGGTTATACTTGCAATCCTTTGTATTCTGTTTGGTGTTTTTGCCTATACGATTCCTTTAAAACTATTTCTTCTTCCCTCGGTACCCGGTGTCTTTTATTTGGGCATGTGGTCGCCAGGATTAGCAACGCTGATGATTCTTGCTGGTCTTCTAACCGGTTTTATTATCTACCTGATGGGTAATTTGAAGGGGGTTCGTGAAGCAGAGAGTTTTATTGGCGGAGAAAAACTTCCGGTGGAAAATCGTGTAACGGGAACGGATTTTTATCATACGATTCGTGATATTCATCTTTTTGGAATAATATATACTTGGGCCGAACGAAAGTGGTTTGATCTTTACGAACAGTTGGATCGAGTGGCATTGTCAATTGCGAGTCTATTTCGAAAGTTACACACGGGTGTGCTGACAAACTATCTTTCATGGTCTATCGTCGGATTTATACTCATCCTTGTTTTTTTAATTTGGAGGTAGAGGAATGTTTATAATCCTCATCCTTCTTCTTGTTTTGATGATTTTAGGGGCTATTGTAGCTCTGGAAAGCAAAGATCTGCTTTCCGGAATTATTTCGCTTGGAATTATCGGGTTTGCTTTGACGGTTATTTTTCTGTTATTGCAGGCACCTGATCTTGCGATTGTTCAGATCATTATTGAAACAATCACGCTGGTTATTCTGATTGCCGCTGTTTTGAAAACGACACGAATTGACACAACAGATGAAATCGGTCTTCCCAAAATCACCCTCTGGTTGATTGGACTGGCTTTTATTGTTATTTTTGTTGTTACTGCATACAAATCGTTCCAGCATCTTCCCGGATTCGGATCCCCGGTGCTACGCATGGCCCAGTATTATATCGATCAGGGATTCACTGTTACTAATGCGAGCAATCTTGTGGCCGCTGTTATATTAGATTTCCGCGGTTACGATACGCTCGGAGAAGCGACGGTCCTGTTTACCTCTGTTGCCGGGGTGATTGCTGTTCTCCGAAAAGTAGGGAGGACAAAATCATGAAGGGTATGACGATCATCGTGAAACGGATCACGCAGCTCATGACACCTTCGATTTTTCTCCTGGGGGTTTATGTGATTCTTCACGGTCACCTCACTCCCGGTGGAGGATTCGCAGGAGGTGTGTTGATTGCGGGTGCGTTTGTTTTGGTCGTATTGGCTTTTGGACTTGAGGAAACAAAGAGTAAAATCCAGAAATGGCATGTTTCATTTTCCGAGAGTCTGGGGATTTTTCTGTTCTGGTTTTTAGCCGTACTGGGGTTGATTCAGGGTTCCTATTTTTTCTACAACATGCTTGCCAAGGGAGTTACAACGGAGCCGGGGCAGTTATTCAGTGCCGGAATCATCCCGCTCTGTAATGTGGCTATCGGAATCGAGGTAGCCGCTGCGCTGTATGCCATATTTCTCACTTTGGCCGTATTGAAAATGGTGGAAAAATTATGATTTTATTTATTCTGTCGATTCTCCTTTTTGTGATCGGACTTTACGGCGTTTTGATAAAACGGAATTTAATCAAGATTGTCATCGGATTGATGATTGTTGAATACGCTGTGAATCTTTTTTTCACGCTTGTGGGTTATCGAAGCGGAGGGGCACCGCCCATCATTACTAAAGAATTGGCGAAAGGGGTTGTTTTTGTAGATCCTTTGCCGCAAGCCCTTGTACTGACAGCCATTGTAATTGGCCTTGGGACCACGGCACTTCTCGTTTCGTTTGCAGTGCGTATCTATGAGAAATATAACACGTTTGATGTCAGAAAAATAAGAAAGCTTCGCGGATGAGTTTGATTACTCTATTTGTTATCGTTCCATTGGGATCGGCATTTCTGCTTCCCATTTTGAATAAAATCTGGAAAGGTTTTCCGGATTGGGTCGGGAATTTGGCCAGCGTTTTTCTAATGGGGCTCTCCATTTGGATGATCCAATTTGCACGGGAGACGATTGTCTATTTTGTTGGCCATTGGGAACCGGTTCAGGGTATTCCCATCGGCATCGCACTCGTTGTGGACGGTTTGAGCGTATTGATGCTTTTGATCATCAATGTTGTGGCATTTCTTGTGATGCTCTATTCGATCTCCTATATGTCCCATTATACGGATAAAGGCAAATACTATACACTTTTTCTGCTCATGCTGGCTGGTTTGAATGGGGTTGTCATCTCTGGTGATTTGTTCAATCTGTTTGTATTTTTGGAGATTACGGCCATTTCGTCTTATGCGCTGGTCGCTTACGGTGTGGAAGCCGAGGAACTGGAAGCCTCCTTTAAATATCAGGTGCTCGGAGGCACGGCGTCGATGTTGATTCTGTTTGGGATTGCGATTTTCTATCATCTCACCGGAACCCTCAATCTTGCCGATGCTTCGCGAGTGCTATCTGAAAAGACAGCGACGCTTCCGCTCTATTTGGTAAGTGCGCTTTTTATCGCCGGATTTGGTCTTAAAGCGGCACTGATGCCATTTCATGCCTGGCTTCCGGATGCACATCCATCCGCACCGGCTCCCATTTCGGCCATGTTGTCCGGTGTCGTGATCAAGGTGTTAGGCCTTTATGCATTAATCAGAATTTTCTTTAACATATTAGGTTTGGGCACGGTACCTTTCTTTCTGAATGTTCTTTTGGTACTGGGAACGCTTTCCATGACTGCAGGAAGTTTCCTCGCCCTTGGGCAAAAAGATTTTAAAAGGCTTTTGGCCTATTCATCGATCAGTCAGATTGGTTTTGTAGCCTTTGGTCTTGGTTTGGGAACCACACTCGGTATTGTTGGGGCACTGTTTCATCTGGTCAATCATGCCGTATCCAAGTCACTTCTCTTTTTAAATTCGGGAGCCGTTGATTACGAAACGAATAACAGGAATCTTTTGAAAATGGGAGGACTTTCCCAGAAGATGCCTGTGACGGCCACGACTTCTTTGGTCGGATCCCTTTCCATCAGCGGACTTCCGCCGGTTTCCGGATTCTGGAGTAAGCTGGTCATTGTGGTTGCAGCCGTGCAATGTGAGCAGTATGTGCTGGCGGGAGTGGCCGTTTTGGTCAGTATCGTCACACTGGCTTATTACATGAAATTACAACAATTCGCTTTCTATGGTCATTTGGATGATATTTATCAAAAAATCAAAGAAGTTCCAATCGCAATGTGTGTTGCCATGATTGTATTGGCCGTGTTTAGTTTTGGGTTGGGTGTATTGTTAATCCCATCATTGAGAGAGATCTTTTTAGATCCAGCCGTCAAGGTCATTACCGATGGTATCCAATATTCAAAAATGGTGCTTGGGGGGTAAACAGTGCGTCGAATCATACTTATCCTGTTTTCATTTGCGATTTGGCTGGTTTTAAGCTGGTCATTGGATTGGCAGCATTTAATAATCGGAGGGATTGTAGCCATTGTAACCGGTCTCATGTTTGGCTATCTTTTTAAAAACGAATCCTTAAAAATATTACAGATCCATCGGTGGTTTTGGATGGTTGTTTATATCCCTGTGTTTGTCTGGGAGATGGCCAAGGCCAATATTGATGTGGCTTCCCGTGTGCTCTTGGGGAATTTAAGGCCGATCAAACCTGGAATTGTCAAGGTGAAAACGAAACTGAAATCCGAGATGGGGAAAACGTTTCTTGCCAATTCGATTACATTGACACCGGGTACGTTTACTGTCGATTTGAAAGACGAGTATCTCTATATTCATTGGATTTATGTTAGAAATACAGATATTTCAAAGGCGACTCAAGACATTGTCATCCGTTTTGAAACATTATTAATTAAAGTATTTGATTGAGTAACGTTATGGCGATATTTGATATTTATTTTTTGGTTTTAGTCGTCTGTTGTTTCCTTTGCCTGATCCGGGCCTGGTTGGGGAAAACCATACCAGATCGGATGGTGGCTATCGACATTATGGGTACATTGGCCGTTGGAATGACAGCGCTCTATGCCTTGATCACGAAACTGGATTATCTCATCGATGTGGTACTGGCATGGATTTTCCTGAGCTTCATCGGTACTCTGGCGCTTGCCAAGTATCTGGCACATAAAACACTGGACGAGTAGAATATGAACTGGAATGAAATTGTCGGAATCGTCATCATTGCCGTGGGTGTCGCGTTTGACTTTTTCGGATGTTTGGGACTGATTCGTTTCCCCGATGTGTACAACCGGCTCCAGGCGGGAACAAAATGTGTGACGTTCGGAACATGTGGTATTCTTTTTGGTATCTTTGTAATGAAGGGATTTACCGCGTTGGGAGCGAAAGCTCTGTTGGGAATTCCGTTTGTTCTGTTGACTTCACCTGTCGGCGCACATGCTCTTGCACGGGGTGCCCATATTTTCGGAGTGAAATTGTGGGAAAAGAGCGTTATTGATCAATATAAAAAAGACCGCGGAGACAATCCCAGACTTTAGTTTTTCAATAAGAATGAAATGTTGAAATAATGGATGGTCGATGAAATATCCGAAACTCAGAGAACTGCGAGAAGCGATCAAATCGCTATTCTCAAAACCTTATACCACAAAATTTCCCTTTGAACCGCACGAGCCGTTCGACGGGATTCGTGGGAAACCCCAGTATTTTGAAGAATATTGTGTCGGATGTGGTGCATGCGCAGAGGTCTGTCCGGCCAATGCGATCCAGGTTATTGATCCGACGATACCGGTAAAAGCTTCGAATACAGCTCCGATCAGACGGCTGGAATTGAGATACGATCAATGTAACTTCTGCGGGAATTGTCAAGCGCACTGTATCACCGAGAAGGGTGTTCAGTTGACCAAGCAATTCGATTTAGCGCTTTTGGATCGAAAACTGGCTGTCGAAACCGTCGAAAAGGAACTAATCATCTGTGACCTTTGCGGAGCCATCGTCACCGCAAAGGACCATCTTCGATGGCTGGTGGAACGGCTGGGAACGCTCGCATACGGCAACCCGGCGCTGCTTTTAATTGGGCAGAAAGAACTTGTTCCCGTAGAATCCGGTAAACAGGGGGAAGAACTTCGAAGACCCGATATTTTCAAAATCCTCTGCCCCAAATGCCGTCAAGAGGTTATGGTGAAAGATATCTGGGGATGATGAAATAATTGAAAAAATTGTCAAGATAAATGAAACCAAAGGCTCCCGATTCAATCAGGGAGCCTTTTTTATTTTTATCGGAAATATTTTGAACCATCATCAGGAAGAAGGAATCAAGATCAGCTCTTCTTGTGGTTTGGACATGAATTGACATCCATTATCCGTGACAACCACGATTTCTTCAATCGTTGCCACGCCGTGGCCTTTCACGGTCAAACGCGGTTCCAGTGTAAATACCTGTCCTCGTTCGATTTTCATATAAGGTATCTTCTTATAGCGTTCCCATCTCGGAAGCAATCCGGCCGAGCCGTCGTGTGCTTTTCTGCCCACCTGATGACCCAGGCCGTGGGGAAATTCTTCGTATCCCGCATTGATGATATAATTTCTGGCCACGGCATCGATTTCCCATCCCTCTACACCGGGCTTCAGGTTGCGGGCGGCCTCCCGAATGGCTTCCCGGATGATCGTAAATCCGCGTTCGACTTCAGCGGGAGCTTCTTTTTCGTCCGGATGGAGAAAATACCAGGTTCTTTGCAGATCGGAAACATATCCGTTTTTACGGACTCCGAAATCGATGTTCATGATATGCCCCGGTTGAATTTTCCGCTGTGTCGGATTGGCGTGCGCTCCGGCGCTCTCCGGTCCTGTAAAAACGGCCGGACACTGTTCTGGGTCCCAAGCCGGTTCCAGTCCTTTTTCTTCCATTTCCTTTCGAATGAGATCGGCCACCTCCTGTTCGGACATGCCAATATTTACCTGTTCTGTCACCTTATCAAATATCGACAAGGTTTCCCGTATGGCTTCTTTAATCAAATTGATTTCCGTTTGTGATTTTCTTCCCCGAACGGCCGCGACAATATCTTCGCTCGACACGAATCGTTTCTGAAAAGGCGTACCCCTTAGATATTCACGAAGCATGAGATACATGCCGTGCGTGATTCCATCCGCGGCAACATTGCTCAGCGAATAATTGATGGCGATTTTTTCGGGATTCAATTCATGGAGCGTTTTCAGCAGATCCGCTTTGATGGAATCGACGTAGCTAATGACCTCGTATCTGGCATGTTCTTTCACGTTGTGAGCATCGAGACTGCCGACAATGGCAATCGCTTTGCCGTCCTGTGTAATCAGGAAGGCGGACGGCCAGACGCACTGTGTGCCGAGAATCAGTTCGAGTACGGGATCTGGCGTGGAATCGGTTTCCCGTGTAAAGGTCAGCCAAAGGTCCACGTTTTTCTCTTTCAGGATCTCGATGGCTTGATCGATTTTTTCATTGACCATATTCATATCCAGAGAAGTCCAAAATATAGCAATATTCTGAACGCTTTTTAATGATGATCGTTCTATTTGTATTTGATGAATGTTGCCTTGATGTGTCTTTCCTCTTGAGTGCTATTGTCCACAACTACTTTTGTTTTATCGACTTCCTTGATGATGACAGCATCCGCGCCCACTTCTCTGGCTTTGGCAACGAGCTTTTCCTGAATTTTTTCATTGGAGACCAAAAATCCTCCACTTCCCATAGCCTGACCGATTGCAGTGTATTCTTTTTCTATTTCATGTTCGGAGTAGTAAACATCGATATCGGTTGTAGGAGTATAGGTCTTTCCGACGTAGTTGACCTGGGCACACTGGATGATAAAGATGGACAAAGACAGAATGATGATCATTTTGATCCATGTGTTCTTCATCATTTTTCCCTCCGTTTGTTTTTTTGTGAACAATGTAAAATAAATAAACCGGATCAGATAAGCAAACACAAATTGAATTCAGCGATATAATATTCGTTTGATTTTTTTGATTCTTCGATACGATTCTCCGATTCTGTTTGCGGATATTTTCTTGTCCGAAATGAGTTTCCTGATGATCTGCACAGACCGTGGTCCAATATCTTCTTCGTAAATGGAATTGTTGGCAAACAGTAAAATATCCACGCCTGCGTTAATGGCAAGAAAGATGGTCATTTCCAGATCGAAATTCTTTCGTATGGCGTCCATTTGGAGATCATCGGAAATTACTATGCCATCGTAGCCGAGCCGGTTCCTCAGAATTCCGCTGATGATTGAATCGGACAGAGTGGCTGGAAAATCCGGATCCAGATGTCGATTCAAGAGATGCGCCGTCATGATCGCATCGACTTGACCGGTGCGTATCAGATTTTCATAAGGGATCAGTTCGTTTTCGGACCATGTGTCTGTTACATCAATGAGATCGTTGTGTGTGTCCCCTCTTGCGCTGCCGTGTCCCGGAAAGTGTTTGAGTGTGCAGGGAATGTTATTTTCATGATGGGCTCTGATGAATTGAATCGCGTGTTCGATCACAATCTCCGGATCGGAACTGTAACTCCGACCCAATTTCCCGACTACCGGGTTTTGGGGATTGGTATTCAGGTCGACCACCGGAGCGAGATTCAGATTGATTCCGACCTCTTTCAATGTCCGTGCCATTTTCCCCGAATGAGCAAAGGTCTGTTCCGGATCATTTTTTTCACCAAGGACATGGGCAGACAGGGTTGCTGGGAATCCGAATGTTTCTTTCAGCCGCGTGATCTGTCCTCCCTCATAATCGATAGCAATCAGCAGCGGTGTGGAGGTCAATGCCCGAAGATGGTTTGTCAACCGTTTCAATTGATCCAGTGATTGAATATTCCGGATTGGCGTCTGTCCCGGAACATCATAATCAAATAAAACCACTCCTCCGATGTGCCATTGATAAATGTCTTTTGCAATTGGATGAGATTCATCGATATCCAGTCCCCGAAATCCCACCATGATCATCTGACCGATTTTGAAATCCAACGAATCAGAAATGATCCCATCTTTTTCGGCTGCGTTTATTTTTGTTTTAAAACAAAATAAAGTGATGAAACTACAAAACAAAATTGTCGGGAATATGTGGTTTTTTACGTGCATCATTGGTTCTCGAAAAAAATCGCCCGGTTTTTGGGCCGGGCGAATTCTTGAATAGTACTGTTTAAATATTAGCATAGGCTTATTTCATTAAAATCATCTTGATGGTTTCACGATGATTTCCGGCATCGATGGTACAGTAATAGGTACCGCTGGCAAGACGGCTGCCATCGAATCGGACGGTGTGATCACCCGCCTCCATGCGCTTGTCGATCAGTTTTTCGATTTCCCGTCCCATCGTATCGAATACTTTCAATGTGACATGTTCGTTTCTTGGAAGAGAGAATCGGATCGTGGTCGATGGATTGAAAGGATTGGGGTAATTCTGTTCCAGCACGAAGCCGTCCGGTCGATTTGTTTTATCATCCACACCGGTAGAGCCGTAAGTTCCTATGAAAACGCCCCGGCCGTGCGTGCCCACTGCCACGCGATGGTCCGATGTCCTGGAAGTGATGTGTTCCACAACACAGTTACCGATGGATGCTGCTGCTTCCTGCTTCCAGTTGGTACCAGCACCGTTGAGTGTCATTGTAGAGAAGAGTCCAATGCTGGTGCCGAGGAAGTAGACGGTTCCCTGATCCGTGGGAAGAATCGTGGCGGTTCGCATGGAGGGCCCCGGATTGGAGTCATCTCCCGTGAGATTGCCCTCAACGGCAGTGTAGCTCTGTCCTCCATTGGTTGAATGATACAGTCCGACAATGTTGTAATTCGAAAGAATTACCAGGATTTCATTTCCATCCTCCGGATTTACGGTAATTTGATGGATGTAAGTGCCGCTCTCTGCTTCTGGAATGGAGATGTCTTCGGCGCCGCTCGTGTCTGTATCGGCATTTGTCAGACGGTATATTTTCGGTACATCGTTCTCAGTCTGCCAGGGATCGCTGCTGGCACCGTAATAAAGCACATGGGCGGGATTACTTTTGGAAACTTCGATTGCAGTAATAATAAATTCGCTCGGAACACTGAGTTCGGCGAGTTTTTCCCAACCTGCCATGGTCCCTTCCTGTCTGAAAAGTGCGATACTGGAAAGCCGATTGTTTCTCCACAGTTCGTATCCGGCCGGATAATACATAATGTCTTCGTTATTCGGATCCACAACGAAAGGATTGATAAAAAGCTGGTTCTCGGCATCTGTCGGAGTAATGATGGTCCAAAACGTTCCGGATTCGAAAGGCGATCTCGGATCGTTTGATGAACTGTAATTGACTCGGAAAATATTCCCGTTGTACCAGGACGTGTAACAGTAGTTATTGCCGAAATAAGCGTATGCGCCATCTCCGCTGCTGATATCTTTTGAGGAGGTAATGGTCGCTCCGCCTTCCCATCGGTAACTCGGACTGCCATTGTCCTGTGTACCTCCAAGAATTTGCGGCCGGCCTGCTTCGTCCGGAATAGCAATCGTGTAAAATTGTGTGGTGTGATAGGTTTGGTTCTTGTCCTGCCAGCTTAAAAGAGCAGAAGAAGTTGCATAAGCTGTAATATCGTTTGTCATACTTAAACCACCATCATGTCCGCACCATGCTTTGTTTGGAGAAGTTGGATCGAAAACGACGATGTGCTGGTCCGGATGAAGATTGGGATAACGGTACGGCGAGACTGGAAGATACCCGCCGATCAGGGTGTTGTACATATTCGTCGGCGCAGTGGCAAATCCATCCGGAGATCGGAACAGGCTTGTGGCTCCGATTACGACAAAATTTTCATCGTCGGGTTTGACCGCAACGAGCATGTTGTAATTTCCCTGGGTATAGATATAATCATTGTAATCCTGATTAAAATCGGGAAGATTGGCAGATCGATCCTGAGACTGGCCGTTTGATAGATTGATCCAGTGGAAACGGATGTCCTCATGACCGTTTTCCAGCAGGTCGCCGGTATTGGTGAGTGCATATACGATATTCGGATTGGAAGGCGCACTGGCCAGAACGGTACGTTCATGGTTTTCTGGAAATGTAGCCGGTGTGATATTCTGCCAGGTATCGCCGTTGTTATCAGAATAGTAAATTCCCGGTGAATAGGTCGGGTTTGAAACGCCAGGGAATTCGGAAAGTGATGCCACTAAATTCCCGGCATTGGTAACAATTACATCCGTATAATAGTGATCTCCCCAGCCGCCGAGGATCAAGTCGAATGAAGATCCTTGATTTGTTGACCGGTAAATGCCGCCCACATTACTGGAGAAATAAACATATCCATTGGTCGGATGGACAACGATTCTCGAAACATAATCGTAGCGGGAATCCCAGCTCGTCGGATTTCCACTGGTTTGAAGCTGCTGCCAGGTTTCCCCGTTGTCCGTGGATTTATAGAGACCCGAACCGTAATACATTGCAGACCAGCCCTGAGCAGATGCACTGTTCCCGTCAAATTCTCCGGTCACATAATACCAGATATTTGAAAAGTCCGTTCTGGGATCCTGTGCCAGCGAGGTCACACTTAAGTGCTGTGTGGGCAGGCTCTTGAGAATCCAATGACTGCCTCCGTTTGTGGATTTCCAGATGCCGCCGGAAACGCCGCCTGCGATTAATGTATTGGAATCTTTTATATCCATTTCTAAAGCACGAGTTCTGCCTCCGACGTCGTTCGGACCCACTTCGTGCCACGTAAAAAGAGAGGCTGTGGTTTTGGAAAGTGCGTTGTTTTTCTGTCGAAGCTTTTTCGCAAATGCAAGTTCCCTGGAACGAATATCGAACGGAATGGAGTTGGTTGACGGATCGCGAAGCATTCTAAAGAAATAGTCGAAACGGGCTTTTCTCGATTCTTTCGGAGCCTTGAAGGATGAAGTGGAACGAATTCTTTTGGCCAAGTGAGGTTTTAAAGCGTTTTGAATTGGGTTCACCATCAAAATAGATATTAGAATGAGAACAATCAAGCCAAGTCCCAATTTGATAGGAAAAGCGGGTTGTATCCGTAATGCCACGATTCCCTCCTTGTTTGGTTATTCGTGAATTTGAATAATTCTCCACTGTGAAGATGTTACATCAGAGGTAAGGTGCTGATCATGTTTCATTGTGATTGTTGCTGTATCTCCCTGGATCAAAGAAAATTCTTTTGATGATTTCAATTTTTCCTGCAGGGATGAGGACAGTTCTATTTGTATTTCGCTTCCGACAGGCAGGATGGGTGTAGCGGGTCCATAGCCAATTACTCGTTCTATTCGAACAACGATATTCTGTTTATGTTCATCGATGCTTGTTATCCCGGCCTTGACTTTGACAGTACCGGGGGATAACGGAGTTTCCCCTCTGGACGGCGGTCTCCAATCATTTTCCGTAGAGATTTTTTCCTGAGGCACATTTTTCTTGGAGGACGCACAATACAAGAAAATCATCGAGAAAATCAAGATTAAAAAAATGAGATATTTTTTATTCACTGGCCTGTCTGATGTGAGTGAAAGTGTTTATTTAAATTAATGCAAAAACCTAAAAAAATCAAGTATCAAGCATTCAACTATTCATTATTTAAATGTAGCAATCTGATCGAACGACTTTTTTATAAGAGAAGGCGGGACAAAACCGGGATCGGGACGTCCTACTGCCAGTATCATCAAAGGGCGTTCGCTTTTTGGACGGTTTAACAATTGATTTAGGAAACGCATTCTGACAGGTGTATATGTCAGGCAACCCAATCCCGCATTGTGGATGGCAGCAATCAACAAACCCACTGCAATCGATACCGATTCAAGTGGATAATAATGCTTGATTTTTTGCCCATCTGATGTTTCCTCGTATCTCTGAACAAAGACGACAATCAGATAGGGTGCTTTTTCCAGAAACGGTTTATGTTGATCCGTTCCGATGGGTTTTAGTGCCTTTAACCATGAATCAGGCGCCTGAATTTTGTAGAAGTTACGCTCAATCGATTCCGCTTTAACACGGATACGATGCTTTATTTCCTGACTTTCAACCGCCACAAAATACCAGGGCTGCTGATTGGCTCCGCTCGGCGCTGTCGCCGCTGTTCGGATACAATTTTCAATGACCTTTCTTGGGATGGATTCATTCATAAAATAACGCACTGATCGCCGGGTTTGCATCAACTGAAAAAAATCATACGATCGTGTTTTCATATCTTCTTTTTGCGTTTGGTCAATCATCTTCAATATAACGGTTTTTTGAATTAAAATAATGGATAGATGAGAGGTGCCACCGAAGAACCGGCTACGATCAGAATCGTCAGGATGAGAAGCAGGATGACGATGGGGACGATCCACCATGCTTTGTGATGTTTTGCGAAGCTTAAAAATTCCTTAATCAGATTCCATAAATGCCTGAAGAATGCCATAACAACTCCATTTCTAAATTTTTTTGTTTTAATCCAGAATCAAATCTTTTCGCCAGTTGGTTTTTTCACGCCACGGCGGCTGTGCTTTTTTGTCGAGCAGATACGATCCCAGAGCGAGATAGTCCATTTCCGTACGCATGAAACACCGATACGCATCTTCGGGACTACAGACGATGGGCTCGCCTCGTACGTTGAAAGAGGTGTTGATCAGCACGCCGTATCCGGTGATTTTTTCGAACGCTTTGATCAGATCGTAATATCGGGGATGGGTTTTCCGGTTGACGGTCTGTATCCGGGCCGTATAATCCACGTGGGTGATGGCCGGGAGATCGGAACGGGCCTGGTGGATCCGCTCCCTGAATGTTTGCGATTCAGAATTTTCATGGGAAATACACCGCTCTTTTTTTACCGGCGCGACAATCAACATGTAAGGGGAGGGACGGTCCAGCTCGAAATAATCGCTCACTTTTTCTTCGAGACAGGTTGGCGCGAAAGGTCGGAAGGATTCTCGAAATTTGATTTTGAGATTCATGATCGACTGCATTTTCGAGGAACGAGGATCTCCTAAAATCGAGCGGCCTCCCAGTGCTCGCGGTCCGAATTCCATGCGTCCAGAAAAAAGTCCAAGCACATTTCCATTCGCGATGTGTTTTGCCAGTGTCTGCGCCCAGTTGCCTTCTGCAAGTTTTTTCCCCACGGCTCCCTGTTTTTCCATGAACGCTTCGATAGCTTCGTCATCAAAATGCGGACCGAGAAGCGATCCGGACATCGCATCGTCCTTGTTGTTGGCTTGACGCGACTTATTGTAAATTTGATGCCAGGCGAAAAGGGCACCACCGATTGCGCCGCCTGCGTCACCGGCCGCGGGTTGAATCCAGAGATCGTCAAAGATTTTCTCCCTCAATATCCGTCCGTTGGCCACGCAGTTCAGCGCCACGCCTCCGGCCAGGCAGAGTGTTTTTTCTCCAGTCACTTTTCGTGTGTGTTTTGCCATGCGGAGAACGATTTCCTCAGTCACGGCCTGAATCGATCTGGCGATGTCCATCTCCCGCTGCGTAATCTCTGTTTCCGGTTTTCGAGGCGATCCGTCGAAAAGTTTGTGAAATTGGCCGTTTGTCATCACCAGTTTGTTGAGATATCCGAAATAATCCATGTTCAACCGAAAAGAACCGTCTTCTTTCAGGTCGATGAGATGGTCAAGAATCTTCTGTTCGTAGACAGGTTCTCCGTAGGGTGCCAGTCCCATCAGCTTGTATTCGCCCGAGTTGACCTTGAATCCCGTGAAATAGGTAAATGCGGAGTAGAGGAGGCCGATCGAATGGGGGAATTGAATGTCCTTGAGAATTTGAATCTGGTTTCCACTGCCCGATCCGATGGCGCTTGTGGACCATTCGCCGACCCCGTCCAGTGTCAGGATCGCCGCTTTTTGAAACGGAGAAGGAAAGAACGCGCTTGCCGCGTGGGACTGGTGGTGTTTCACAAAAAAGAGATCCGCAGGCATTTTGATTTTAAAATCGTGGAGATATTTTTCGATCTCATAGGGAATCCAGAGTTTGCGTTTCATCCATACCGGAACTGTCATGACAAACGATCTCAGGCCTTTCGGCGCAATGGAGAGATGGGTCAGGAGAATTCGGTGAAATTTGAGAATGGGTTTGTCATAGAAAACGACCGCATCCAGATTATCCTTGATCCCGCCTTCTTTCAGGCAATACTGGATGGCATGTACCGGGAAAGAGGGATCGTGTTTTTTTCGCGTGAACCGTTCCTCCTGCGCCGCCGCGATGATTTTCCCGTCGCGGATCAGTGCCGCGGCCGAATCGTGGTAATATGCGCTGATCCCTAGTATATTCATTAAAATTGCTTCCTGTATTGATCCGGTGTCTCTTTTTCCTGAACAGGAGTCCAGCAGCTCTTCTTTTCTGCGGGGAATCGCCGGTGCATGGGGTCCTGTTTTTTGATGAAATGAACCATCCGGACGGGTGTGAATATCAAATAATAGATCGGCATCAACAGCAGCCAGGAAAGAAGCAGGGATATTTTTTCGATCAGAAATTGGGTAAATTTTTCGAACCGACTGACAAATCCCGGAACAAGCAGACAGCATGATAGGATCAAAGCGGACATGCCGAGAACGATGAATCCGAGCGTTGTCCATTTCAACCAAAAGAGCAAAATGAATCCGACTGTTGTAAAGACCGTGATTTGAATGATTGTCCGTGCTTTCATGGGCCATCCCGTTTTCATGAAATCAAGTGATAAAATGTTAAAAAATAATTTGATAAAATTCAAGGAGAAAAATCGAGAGGGATTATTTGAAAAATTTGTTTAGGGATTGCTTTCCCGAAACAAGTTCGGGATCCCGATTCAATCTGCGATATATAATCAAGGGAATCGGGATCCCCTCGCAAAGGCAGTTCGTTCATTAGCCTTCCTTTCTGGTAGCAAGTGTGCGGTAAAAGCAGGTGCGTTCTCCGGTGTGGCAGGCCGGACCGGCAGGCGTGACTTTCAGAATGAGCGTATCGCAGTCACAGTCGATCAAAATCTCATGAACTTTCAGTGTGTTTCCCGATGTTGCGCCTTTCATCCAGAGTTTCTGGCGAGACCGGCTCCAGAAAGTGGCGTTGCCTGTCTCAAAAGTTTTTTGCAGGCTTTTCTCATTCGCATAGGCCACCATGAGAATTTCGCCCGTTTGGTTGTTCTGGGCAATGGCCGGAATCAGTCCTTTTTCATCGAATTTGATCTGATCGATCAGTTCTTTGTTAATAGTCAATCTTTGTATGTCGTTCATTTTTACCCTTTCGTGATTGCTGTGTGGTATTTAGTATATGGTATATAGTATATAGTATGTAGTATATAGTTTCTCAATCGTTTAGTTTTTGGATTAATGTATTGATCATTTTGTTTAGATATTTTAGCTTTTCATTAAGTCGATTCAAAGTATCATTAGTCATATAATTGAGTTCATTTGCTATGATAAGCAATGTTTCTAATTCCGCGGTAGAACCCAGGGCAATATAAAGAAATTGTCTGAATTCTTTGTTGTGAAATCGTTTGAATCCTTCGGCAATATTTGTTGGGATTAAAACAGCTGAACGTCTTATCTGAGAAATCAAACCATATTTTTCATCGCTGGGAAATTGGACTGTTAGACTATAGACTTCTTTGACTATTTCTATCCCCATTTTCCAAATGCGTAATTCTTTGAAACTTTTTATCTTCTTTTCCATAATCAAAAAAAATTGAATAGTTTTTTCTCTATCTACTATATACCAAATACTATATACGGCCTAAGTTCTCACATGAATTCCTTTACTTTTCAGATATTGTTTCGCCTCTTCAATGGAGTGCTGACGGTAGTGGAAGATCGAAGCGGCCAATGCGGCGTCGGCTTTTCCGTAATAAAACGCCTCGTAGAGATGGACGAGTGTGCCGCATCCGCCCGATGCGATTACGGGAATAGATACGGCTTCAGAAATGGTTTTTGTCAGATTGAGATCATATCCATCCTTGGTGCCGTCCCGATCCATGCTCGTCAGCAGGATTTCTCCGGCACCGAGACGTTCGGCTTCGCACGCCCATTCGACGGCATCGCGGCCGGTCGGCTCCCGTCCGCCATAAATATAGACGATCCAGTGATCATCTTTCTGTTTTGCATCGATGGCCACAAC
>CAZIAH010000086.1:0-18205 GCA_964537715.1 uncultured bacterium
TATAATTTGCTGATTTTATACATTATATTCAAGACGTTTTCACACAGTCTCTCTGCGTGGGAACCTATTTTTTTGTCCTGATGGTATGTTAGGAAGCATAGCAAATAAAATGTTTGATTTTTACGGTGATTTTTGCTAAAATCTAATCTCACGAATCATCGAACCATGGTTCAATCCATTATCAATCATTAAGAGAAAAAACATGAAGATACTAAAACGGATTGTATTTTTTTTCTCCCTCTTTATCGTCTATATCATCATCAAGGAATTTTTAGCGCTGTACATGGTTGCAAAATCGCTCCATCCTTACGCCGGTTATGCTACCTTGATTATACTTGCTGCTTTTCTAATTTATTTTGCGGGGATTCCCCTGTTTCGATTAGTTGTCATCCCGCAGTATTATTCTCCGACACGGAATGCGGAAAAGATCCCGTCTCTCATTCAAACCAGGATGAAACGATTTCAGAAAAATACTTACCTCATTCGGTCAGATTTCGATTTTGATGATTTAACCATGGACAAGGACGGTTATGAAAAAGCGATCGCTTTTCTGAAACCGGAAATCGGGAAAATACGGAAAAAGTATGTCACGCAGGTGTTTTACGGTACTGCTATCGCGCAGAACGGATTTTTAGATGCCGTGATTATTCTTTCTTCCAGCATCAACATGATTAAAGAAATGTTTATGCTGTACAGAGGCAGAGTCAATAACAGAGAACTTTTCCGTATTGGCCGAATGGTGTATTATTCCATCATTATCGGAGGATCAGAAGGCGTTGAATACGCCGTGGATGAAATTGTCTCCAAGATTTTCTCGGGCGGGCTTAAGGGGATTCCATTTGCTTCAAAGATACTGGGCTCCATCGCGGATGGATTTATCAATGCCGCCTTGTTAACGCGAATTTCGATGATTACGGAAAATTATTGTCAATTCATTTTTATTGAATCGGAACGAGCGTTGTATCCGTCCTACCAAACCGTCGTATCCGCCACCCGAATTATTACTTCTGATCTCATTGAAAGAGTCTTGCGTGAGGTGAAAAGGCTGGCTAAAGACAAGACGCAAGTCATCATCAGCGCTGTAAATCCTGTCCGATATATTTTTGAAAAAGCTATTGGCAAGCATTCTGAAGAAGATGATATTCCCTATTTCTATGATGAGTTGCAGATGAAAACTACTGCGAAAATCAGAAATCCTTTGGGGTTTTTTGGGAAATGGATGCGCAGGAAGAAAGCGTATCCACCAGCTTGATGAATCTCAGTCCGATATTGATCTAACAGGTTTCGGAAGTCTGTCCAGACTGCCGGAAAATACCATTTATTTCTGGTTCCCATGATCTGCGTGGGAACTTTTTTTGCCCTGATGGGATGTTTGAAAGCGGAACAAATAAAATGTTTGATTTTTACGGTGATTTTTGGTAACATCTGATGTGTTGAACAGGTAGGTTTTATAGTCCACATTGGGGCATCGGAAATCCGTCTCTGGCGGAGAGGCCCCATAAGAATACGCCCAGGATTAAGAAATCTAAGGAAATCGAATCGTGATATAAAAAGGATTTTATAAATATATGAATTATTCAAAAGTATATAATAGAAAAGAATCAGAATGGATTGTTGTAAGTTCTAATGAAAACATATTAAATATTAAAAGAACGAAGAAATCTTTACTCGGAGAATTCTTAGGATTGTTTATTGTATATATTATTGGGATTACTTCAATAACAATTGGTGTTACTAAAGGTAAATTAAATAAAATAGATGAAGCAATTTTTAAGAATCCTATCATGTTAATTGTTTATATTATATTGATTACTATAATAATGATGACTTTATATTTATTATATAGGAGATACCAAAAAGGTGTTGAATTTAATTTTGATAAGAATAAAAATAAACTGTATAAAAATAATATAGAAAAATGTGGCATAACCAATATAGTTAATATAAAAATTGATTATGATAATGCGGGTGAAAGTAACCATTTCTTACTCAATCTTTACTGCCGGAATAAAGGAAAAATAAAGAAAGTAATGATTGATGGATCTTTAAAGGCAGAAGACTTAAAGGATATTGGACGTACCATATCAGTTTTTTTAGGTCTACCTTTAGAAGTTGGTTAATTATAGCCAATAAAGGGTTTGATGCTGGGTTGTACAAAATGCTGAGCTGTGTTCACTCTACAATTCTACAAGTATTACTGTAAGAACGTTAATTATGTCAAAACCGAGCCGGGAATATATTTACGGGATTAATCCTGCTTTCAAGGTTGTCCGGTCGTGTTATTGTAAACGTTTGGGGAAGGTAAAAATCAGTAAATAAAATGAAGAAATATATTATACAGTCAATCAATTTGATGAATGATCACATCATTCTGGTATGCTTGATATCCATTATTGAAATGCCACCATTGATATTTAAGTTCCCCGCATTGATGATAGTACAGGTTGTATTAAGATTCATTGTATTGATTTATATATATGGTTTGTTAATCGACATCATCCTTAGCAGAAAGAACGATTTTAAGCAAATCATATCCTCGAATGCGGTCAACTATATTATTGTGAGGATAATGATCAGTGTTCCAGTTATCATATTGATGATCCTTTCTTCTCCATTCAGTCTGACTGTTAAATCCATTATCAGATACCTTGCATCTTTTTTGATTTATTTACTTACTGTTTATGTGATCCCATTGATCTTTATCAAAAGATTGAATATACAGGTCATAAAGCCAGGTGTCCAATATTTTATGAGCAATTTATCTTTTAACCGACCATTTATTATATTAATTGGCCTGGAACTTGTAGTAACAATTGTTGCATCAACACTTATAACCAATTATAATTCAGGTACAATTTTAGCTCGATTTGCATTACAGTTCATAATCAACTACATCAATTTTATGGTTTTTGGTTTAGCGGCTTTGGTTTTGGTACAAGAATCCGAACTTGTACAGGAGACAGAAATATTAAATTAGCGGTTCCGTAACTCCGAGATGAATGAAACACGTAAATATTCAACAGGATAAAAAACAATCATGTCAAAACCGAGCCGGGAATATATTTACGGGATTAATCCTGCTTTTGAGGTGGTTCGTGCGGGAAGACGCACGGTCTATGAAGCGTACTTGAATAAATCCTCTGCGAAACAACCGCGTATTAAGAAACTTGCCCAATATTTGGAACGGATGAATATTCCCACCCAGTGGGTGGACAAGGGGAGGCTCAATGATCTGGCGAGCAGCCGGGATCATCAGGGTGCGGTTCTGAAGGTGAAACCTTATCCGTATCAATCCTCGGACACATTCTGGGACCGGCCGAGAATCCTGCTTCTCGACAATGTGGAGGATCCCCACAACATCGGCGGGATTCTGCGCAGTGCGGAAATATTTGGATTCCATACGATTCTGCTGTCCATGAAAGGCGTGCCGGAGATCTATCCCTCGGTGGTCAAAGTGTCGGCCGGCGCCACAGAATTTCTGGATATTGCTAAGGATGCCTCTGCCAACCAGTATGTCCAGACCGCCAAGGAGCGAGGTTACCAGGTGGTGGCTCTGGATGGAAACGGGGACACGGACATTCGGGAATTACAGGAGAAACTGGCTGGCAAGGTGCTGGTGGTGATCGGCGGGGAAGACCGGTCGGTCGGGCAGTTCATTCTGAATCAGGCGGATTTTGTAGTAGCTATTCCTCAAAAAGGGCGGATCAATTCCCTGAACGCGTCCGTGGCCGCGGGAATTGCGCTGTTTGCGTTGCACGGGAAATGATAAAATTTATGGGGGCAATTTCGACAGACTGTTCTATTTAGAATGATAACTGATTATAAAGACATATTCGATAAAGCTGAGAAGACACTGAGACAACATTCTTGGTTCTCTGACAATGAATTCGACCGACAATATGGACAATTTAAAAAATTTGTGGATAAAAACCGGTCTGACCAAGAACTTTTCGAAATGTTGATTATGATAATATTTTATTCGGGATTTCGAGCTTCCACAGTTGAGAAGAAAGAACAAATCATTTTAAGTCATTTCCCTGATTATAAAACTGTTTCAGATTATACAGACAAAGAATTCAATAGAATTTTTTCTGACTCAATGATGATTAGAAACGAACGAAAAATAAAGAGTTGTATAACCAATGCCAAGATTTTCAGAGCAATAGTTAACGAACATGGTTCTTTTCAAAATTATCTTGATAGTTTTGATGCAAATTCATCATTTGATAACCTTATTTTACTTAAGGAGGAGTTAGAGTATCGTTTTGACTATTTAGGTGGTACAACTGTTTACCATTTCTTAACCGATATTGGTTTTAATGTTCTTAAACCAGATAGAGTAATTCTGAGAATTTTTAAAAGACTTGGACTAATTGATACCGAAAAACAATTATTAAAAACAGTTGTACAAGGTAGATTATTTGCTAAGGCAACAGGATTACCAATCAGATATGTTGACATAATATTTGTAAAATATGGACAACAGGGGGAGAGTGAGATGTTTGGATTAAAAAACGGGATTTGCCTTGAGAAAAATCCAAACTGTAAAATATGCGGGTTGAAAGATTATTGCAAATTTGAAAAGTAAAAATAAACTGGCGCTAACAAACGATGGGATCGAAGTGATTATTCAACTTATTTAAGTCGATGGATAGCAACACAGCATAGACTTCCCAACGTTTCATACCGCCAAACTGTGAGAAGTCCTCTTTGAAACTCGAAGCAGACAATCATCGTAAAGATTAATAGTTAATGTCACAATCCATCATTTCGCAATACAACCAAAAACCGGAGGGTGTCATGGTTAAGAAAATTTATTTGATACTTGCTGTCTTTGTCCTGACAGTGTGTGTTTTCGCTTCGGACGGTCCGTACGAGAATCTACCGCAGATACTACCTGATGCGAATATGCCACGGTCGGAAATTCCATCCGTGTACAAATGGAATCTCAAAGACCTCTGTCCGAGCGATCAGCAATGGTCCGAGGACATCGCTCAATGCCAGAAAGACCTTGAAGCATTGAAAGATCTGCATCCCGGTTTGAATACGGCCAAAGGACTCGTGCAGTATATGGAGGCCTATTTCAGACTCGATGATCAGATCAACCGGCTGACCCTTTACGCCAACATGGCGCAGGATGTGGCCACTACCAATCAGGATATGATCGCGAATCACGATTTGGCGCTGAGTCTCACGGGAAAAGTGATGGAAGAGGGAACGGTGCTTCGGCAGGCGATTCTGGGATTTTCCGAAAATGATATGGAAAGGGCCCTGAAAAAGGAACCGGTCTTGAAGACCTATCTGCCCTATATTCAGAGTCTGCGCCGTCGCGCCAGCCGGGTTCTTTCCCCAGGGGAAGAAAAACTTTTGTCCATGGCCGGCGATAATCTATGGGCACAGATCGATTTGAATGAATTAACCTCTCCAATCGAAAAGGCGTTTCTCGCCCTGATATCGGACATGACTCTACCTTCCATTATTGGTACGGATGGGGAAAAAATTCAGCTCACATTTGCCAATTACGGTCCTCTCCGCCGCTCGCCCGACCGGAATGTACGCAGGCAGACCGTAGCAGCCATGTTCGGCACATTGAAAAGTTATGAAAATACATTTGCCGCCACTTTGGGTGAACAGGCTAAATTCAGTTGGTTCCTCAGCCGGGCCCGTGGCTATCACAGTGTGCTGGAAGCCTATCTGGACAAGGATGATATTGATCCGGCGGTTTATATGAACCTGATCAACACGGTGCACGCCCATGTGGAACCGTTATACAAATATATCGATCTCCGTAAAAAAGTTTTAGGTCTCGATGAAGTGCATCTGTATGATTTATACGTGCCGCTGGTGGCGCAGCAATCCATTGAAATGGATTACAACCGGGGAGCAGAATATATCCTGGATGCCCTGAGCCCCCTGGGCGAAGATTACATCTCCCAGTTAAAATACGGCATGAATCCTACCCATGGGTGGATTGATGTGTACCCCTGCGAAGATAAACAAAGCGGCGCTTATTCCTCTTCGACTTACGGCGTGCACCCTTATGTGCTGATGAATTTTCAGAACGATTTCAACGATGTTTCCACGCTTGCCCACGAATTCGGTCATACCATGCATAGTTATTATGCCATGAACAACCAATCCTATCTTACCTGGCGTTATGTTCCTTTTCTGGCTGAGATTGCTTCCACCTGCAACGAGGCGCTTCTTTCGCATTATATGATTGATCATGCTTCTTCGGATAAAGAAAGAGCCTGGTTTTTAAGCGAGCTGCTGGAAACCATTCGGACGACTATTTACAGACAGACGCTGTTTGCGGAATTCGAATTGAAACTGCATCAGCTGGCCGAGGCCGGAGAGCCGATCAATGCCGAAAAGTTGAACGGCATTTACGGCGACCTGCTGCGCCTTTACTACGGACCGGACTATACGATTGATCAAAACGATCCCATCGAGTGGGCGTACATTCCCCATTTCTATTACAAATACTATGTGTTTACCTATGCGACCGGACTTTCTTCGGGAATCGCGTTTGCCGAAAAAATCCTGAACCAAGGACCCGAAGCCCGGGATGCCTATCTGGGCATGCTGAAAGGCGGCTGCTCCAAACCGCCGCTGGTGCTGCTTAAGGAGGCCGGGCTCGACCTGACCAAACCCGAAGCCATTGAATCGGCGCTGAAACTGTTTGATCAGACTGTGGATGAGTTGAATGGGCTGTTGGTGCAATAATTAAAAACAGTATATAGTATATCGTATATAGTATACAGTACACAGTATACAGAAGACCGGAGACCGGAAACAGGGGAACGGGGAAGGTGGAACGGGGAACAGAAATTGGAAACTGGAAACCGGAGACGGGAGACCAAAAACAAGGGAAACGGGGAAGGTGAAACGGGGAACGGAAGTGGGAGGCTGGAAACTAGAGACAGAAAAAAAGGATATCTTATAAATTTTACAGAGGGGGTTGTATTCCTGATTGAGTATTTTTGAATGATAAAACAAGCACGTCAATTTGCGTTTTTAATCTGGATCATCGGCTGTCTTTTCGTCTCTTTTTCGTTAAACGCGCAAATTGAAAAAACGGACGCTTTCTATAAAGCGCCTATAGTCACTCCATGGGAAGTTTCCCCTCCTGAAAAAGAGGGAATGAATCCCAAAATACTCAACAAAGCATTTAAAAAAGCGCGTGTACTGGGTTTTTATTACAGTCTCCTGGTGGTGCGGAACGCAAAGATTGTATCGGAAGAATACTATAACGGCCGGGATCTGTATGCGATGGATCCCTTATATTCTGTGACCAAAAGTTTTACATCGGCTTTGATCGGTATCGCAATAGACAAAGGATATATCAAAGATGTCAATCAGAAGTTGGAAGTCTTTTTCCCTGATTTATTACAATACGACCCGGACTCATCAAAGAAACAGATCACCATCAAACAACTGCTTACCATGCAGTCCGGATTCGACAGTGAAGAGCATCTGAGAAAGGAAATTAATTCCAGCTCTAATTTTCTTCAGGCCATTCTGAGTTCAAAACTGCGATTCAGCCCTGGAACGGAATTTCTCTATTCCACGCATGGATCCCATCTTTTATCGGGTATCATTACGCGAGCCACAAAACAAATTATGTACGATTTTGCCATGGAAACGCTTTTCAATCCCATCGGTATTGAATATGTGGCCTGGATTCATGATCAAAATGATCTGACACTAGGAGGAGCCGGTATTTTTTTGACAGCCAGAGATATGGCGCGGTTTGGTACTCTCTATCTCGAAAAAGGCAGGATTGGCGATCACCAGATCGTTTCAGAAAAATGGGTGCAGGAATCGACTATGAATCAAAGAGGATTTACGACTTCGTGGAAAGAAATGACCGATGTCGGTTATGGATACCAGTGGTGGACAGGAAAAATAAATGATTATGAGGTTTATTTTGCATCAGGGTTAGGCGGCCAATGGATATTGAATATTCCGAAACTGAACATGGTGGTTGTTTCCACAATGAATGGTTCTACTGAAAAGGGAAGTAAACAGATGGAGACGTTGATCTCACTTCTGCATCGGTACATTATCCCATCGGTCATTGTTCAGGAATGAATCGGTTATTTTTTGCTCGATCCATGGATTGTCACTGTCTGATCCTTTTTTAGAAATGTCGAGATCAAAAATCTCGGCATTTTCATATTTTAAAAGAATTTAGTTGCTTTTTTCGTGTGGATTTTTAATTTCTAAAGATGTAATTTGGGGATTGAATGGATATTTCGAGAAGAAAAGCGGAACATATTAGAATCGCTCTGGAGAAACCGGTCGGTTTTCGGAAAAAGACCACGGGATTCGAGGATTACGATTTCATCCACTGTGCTCTACCGGAGATGGACTATGACGAAGTAGATACACAAATCGAATTTCTCGGCAAGACGCTTTCTTTCCCTTTGATGATTTCCGCGGTCACGGGCGGATTTAAAGGTGCGCTTTTGATCAATCGAAGTTTGGCCGAAGCGTGTAAAACGACCGGAATCGCACTCGGTATCGGCAGCCAGAGACAGTGTTTCGAAAATAGCGATCATCTGGAAAGTTTCCGGATTGTCCGAAAAACCGCCCCGGAATCGGTGATCCTGGCGAATATCGGGGCCTGCCAGATCCGAAAAATCAAAGATCCCACACCCTTTCAAAAGCTCGTTGATATCATCGATGCTGATGGTCTGGTTGTCCATTTGAATCCACTACAGGAGAACCTTCAGCCCGAGGGGGACAATCGTTTCAAGGGTGTTTTGGAAGGAATTCGGATCCTGGTTAGGAAATTGGACGTTCCCGTGATCGTGAAAGAGATCGGCTGCGGCATTTCAAAAGGAGTGGCCGAGAAACTGGCAAAAGCCGGTGTGTCCTATATTGATCTTGCTGGAGCCGGAGGAACGTCGTGGGCCGGCATCGAATCGTATCGGGTTCGTCCAAATAAAAGAGCATTGAAGTTCTGGAACTGGGGCATTCCGACTGCAACTTCCCTCGAAATGGTCCGGGGAATCCGGGGAGTCAAATTCATTGCCTCCGGAGGAATTGGTGACGGCGTCACAATGGCCAAGGCACTGTCTTTGGGCGCCAAGTTGTGCGGTTCCGCGCTTCCCCTGCTGAAAGTGCTGAGCGAAAAGAAAATCGCCGGACTCGTTTCCGAAATCGAATCGTGGCGCGAGGAACTGAAAACGATCCTGTTTCTCACCGGCTGCCGGACGATAGCCGATCTGCGTCGGAATCACGTGATATACAAAAAATCATAATCTGTTTTGATTGGTAGTGAGACTGTATGGATTTGAACGAATACATCGAGACATTGAGACAACAGATCGAAGAGGAGATTCAATCCCTTTTTGCGGACAGAAATCCTCAGGGGCTCTACCGTCCCATGACCTATCTGCTCGAATCCGGCGGGAAACGCATCCGGCCGCTTTTTGTCGCTCTTTCCTGTCAGGTAGTCGGAGGTGATGTTCGAAAAAGCCTTCCGGTTGCAGCTGCTCTCGAACTGTTCCATACCTTTACTCTCATTCATGATGACATTATGGACCACGATGAGACCCGCCGCGGAAAACCCACAGTGCACAATCAATGGAGCGAATCCACGGCGATTCTTGCCGGTGACGGTCTGCTGATCCTCGCATATCAATCTCTCCTGAACACGCGTCATCCTGAAATTTTGAACGTCATGAAAACGATCACCGAAGGGTTGATGGTGCTACACGAAGGGCAGGCGCTCGACAAGGAATTTGAAAACAGGGATGATGTTACACTTCCAGAATACCGGGAGATGATCGAGAAGAAGACCGCCAAGCTGCTCGAGGTGGCCTGTATTGCGGGTGGAATCGTCGGGAACGGTACAGAAGAGGAAATCCTTTCCCTCGGGCAATTTGCGAAGGCGCTCGGAATGGCTTTTCAAATCCAGGATGATATGCTCGATATTTTTTCGGAGACATCGATTACAGGAAAACCCATCGGAAGCGATATCGTCGAGAAAAAGAAAACCTATCTGACCATCCATTTTTTTAATCACGCCGGAAAGAATGATCAAAAACAATTTTTAAAATTCTGGGGAAAACCGGCCGTCCGGACAGAAGGTATGGAACGGGTTAGGCAGTTGTTTCGGGAGGCAGGAACCTTTTCGGCGGCCCGGAATGAGATAGAGATATTGATGTCCGATGCGATGAATCATTTAGGTTCCTTAAAAAACAACGAAGCAAGCGAAGGCCTGAAAAATCTGGCTCTTAAAATAAAGAACCGGGTGTCGTAAGCACAAAGTTACGACAATCGGAATGGAAGGAGATTTTTTAAACTTGATTTTTACCGTTTTTTTTAGTACCATAAACACTCCTTTGAGGAGATTAATATGATCAAACGCGGTCTGGTAATTCAGAATGAGTATGGGCTTCATGCAAGGCCGGCTGCAAAATTTGTTGAAATTGCTTCGAAATACCAGGCTCAGGTAATGATCAGCAAGGATGGACTTGAAGTCAACGGAAAAAGCATCATGGGCGTCTTGGTACTGGCTGCTGAAAAGGGGAGTAAAATCGAGATCAGTGCAAACGGAAAAGATGAAGAAGACGCCATGGAGGCCTTGGCCGGACTGTTAGAAGGTAAATTGGACGAAGAATAGATGAATCGAGTCAACAAGGAAATGATCGCTCGTTTTGACAAAGACGGAATGTTTCGGAAGATCAGCGAATTCCCGGAACAGCTTTGTAAGGGATGGGAAATCGCCGAAAATACCGAAGCGGATATCGATTTCTCCCAAATTCGGCACATCGTTTTTTCGGGAATGGGCGGATCGGCCATTGCCGGAGATTTGATCCGTTCCCTTTGCCACAAAGCGCTTCCGGTGCCGATGATCGTGAGCCGAAACTACGGGATTCCAGATTTTGTCAATTCGCAAACACTCTTCATCGCGTCGAGTTACTCGGGCAATACCGAAGAGACGCTTTCCGCGATAGAACAGGCAATCGAAAAAAAGGCCAGGATCGTCTGCATTACCTCGGGCGGACAGCTCGAACAGATCGCGCAAAAAAACGATTATCCCCGTTTTCAACTGATTCCCGGTTACCCTCCGAGAGCGGCTTTGGGATTCGGTTTCGGGGTTCTGCTTCAGATTTTTTATCGGCTCGGCATTGGAAAACTCTCCTGTCAGGAAGTTGAAAAAGCGGCATCCATGCTCACAGAGAAAAGTCGTATCTGGAGCGATCTTGATCATCAGGAAAATCATCCGCTCAATGTAGCCGGAAAACTTTTTGGCAAAATCCCTTTAATCTATGCTTCTTCAAATCGTCTCGAATTTGTCGGTTACCGCTGGAAAACCCAGCTCAATGAAAATAGCAAAGTTCATGCATTCTTTCAGCCGTTTCCGGAAATGAATCACAATGAAATCGTCGGCTGGGAGAAAATGGAAAGCATGGAAGAAATACTCGCCCGTTTCGTTCCTGTTGTGCTTTTTGATTCCGGAGACCATCCCCAGATTCTGAAACGAATGCAAATTTTCAAAGAAATCATGAAAGAGGATAAAAACGGGATTATCGAAATCGCCGGGAAAGGCGGCACATTTTTTGAAGGAATGATGGATTTGATCTATTTCGGGGATTGGGTCAGCTACTACTTGGCGATTCTGAACCGGGTCGATCCCACGAAAATATCGAAAATCGATCTGTTTAAAAAACGGTTGAAAGAAAAGTCGTAATAAAATCTATTATACATAGGGGATAAAAAAATATGAGTCATTACTTTTTTACTTCCGAATCGGTAACAGAAGGTCATCCTGATAAGATGGCGGATCAGATTTCCGATGCAGTTCTGGATGCGGTTTTTCGCGATGACCCTTACGGCCGTGTGGCCTGCGAAACTTTCCTGACCACGGGACTGGTGATGGTGGGTGGAGAAATTACCACTGAAACCTATGTCGAAATTCCCGATCTGGTGCGCGAACTGATCAAGCAAATCGGGTATACCGATCCAACGTATGGATTCGATTGTGACAGCTGTGCCGTAATGAATATTATTCAGAGGCAGTCGCCGGATATCGCTCTAGGTGTGGACCGCCAGGGTGCCGGTGATCAGGGATTGATGTTCGGATTTGCCACACGGGAAACGTCCGAACTGATGCCCCTTCCGATTATGCTTGCCCACAAGCTCACAATGCGTCTTGCCCAGGTGAGGAAAGAGGGCATTCTCAATTATCTCAGACCCGATGGGAAGAGCCAGGTGACTGTATTGTACGAGGACGGCAAACCTGTCAAGGTCGATACGGTGGTGATTTCCTCGCAGCACGATCCCGAGCCGACCATGGAACAGATCCGGAGTGATATTATCAAACATGTGATCAAACCGATTATTCCTTCGGAATTTTTAGACGAGAAAACAGTCAAATATCATATCAATCCGACCGGACGCTTTGTCATTGGTGGGCCTCACGGTGACACGGGATTGACCGGAAGGAAAATCATCGTCGATACGTACGGCGGTTACGGAAGTCACGGAGGAGGTGCCTTCTCCGGAAAAGATCCGACCAAGGTGGACCGTTCGGCTTCCTATGCGGCTCGCTGGGTAGCCAAGAATATCGTGGCCGCAGGTCTGGCCGATCAATGCGAGGTTCAGCTTGCCTATGCGATCGGCGTGGCCGAGCCGGTTTCTGTGATGATCAACACCAATGGAACCGGGAAACTTCCGAACGGAGAATTGGAAAAAAAGGTAAGAAAGGTTTTTGATTTGACACCCGCCGGCATGATCGAACGTCTCGATTTGAGACGACCCATCTACCGGAAAACGGCTGCCTACGGACATTTCGGACGGGAAGAGGCTGAGTTTTCCTGGGAAAAAACAGACCGTGTCGACGAATTAACCTGAGGACAATTATGAATTACGATATCAAGGATATCCATCTTGCCTCCGAAGGAAAGAGGCGCATCGAATGGGCCGAGCGAGATATGCCCGTGCTCGGATTGATCAAAGAACGGTTTTCCAAAGAAAAACCCTTTACCGGGAAGCGGATGTCGGCCTGTCTTCACGTCACTGCAGAGACGGCGAATCTGGTGAGAACGCTCAAGACCGGAGGTGCCGAAATGTGCCTTGTGGCTTCGAATCCTTTGTCCACGCAGGATGATGTGGCCGCGTCACTGGTGAAAGACTACGGCATTCCCGTCTACGCGATCAAGAGCGAGGACAAGGATACCTACTACAGTCACATCCGCACCGCTATCGAAGTCAAGCCGCACATCACGATGGATGACGGGGCCGATCTGGTTTCGACCATTCATTTCGATTATCCCGAACAGGCCAAACAGATTTTGGGAAGTATGGAGGAGACCACGACGGGTGTGATCCGGCTCCGCGCCATGGCCAAAGACGGTTCTTTGCGGATTCCTGTCATTGCTGTAAACGATGCCAAAACGAAAAACCTTTTTGACAACCGGTATGGTACGGGCCAATCCACGGTGGACGGAATTATCCGCGCAACGGACATTCTGCTTGCCGGTAAGAATGTGGTGGTGGCCGGATACGGCTGGTGCGGACGGGGATTCGCCATGCGGTGTAAAGGCATGGGCGCCAATGTGATCGTGACCGAAGTGGATTCGGTCAAGGCTATCGAAGCTGCCATGGACGGCTATCGGGTCATGCCGATGATCGAAGCCTCAAAAATCGGAGATCTGTTCTGCACCTTGACCGGTGACATCAACGTGATCCGGGAAGAACATTTCAAAGTAATGAAAGACGGCGCCATTGTGGCCAATTCGGGACATTTTAACGTGGAGATCGATATTCAATCCCTCGCTAAATTGGCCAAGGAAGTCAAAAAAGGGGTCAGAGCATGCGTGGACGAATATGTGCTTTCTGACGGCAGAAAAATCTATCTTCTCGCCGAAGGTCGTCTCATCAATCTGGCTGCCGCAGAGGGTCATCCCGCCAGCGTGATGGACATGAGCTTTTCCACACAGGCCTTGATGAGCGAATGGGTAGTCAAGAATCAAAAGAACCTTGAAGTCAAAGTGCACGATGTTCCCGAAGAGATTGAAGACTGGGTGGCACGTTTGAAACTTCAATCCATGGGCATGGAAATCGACGAATTGACCGAGGAACAAAAAGAGTATCTTTCTTCCTGGAAAATCGGAACGTAAGTTTTAAATCGAACGATTTCGGGTCTTGGGTTTTTATTGCTGAATCATGCGGGCAGGTAAATTCTCAAGACCCTTTTTATTTGGGTCACGATGATGGAAAGTCAGCTGCAAATTACCCCCTTGGCTGCGGAATCCATGGGAAGCCGCTCCATGGCGACCTTTGTGGAGACCGGAGATATCAAATTGCTTATCGATCCGGGAGCCAATATCGGATCTTTCCGGTACGGACTTTCGCCTCACCCTCTGGAAGCCTGGTGCATGAAAAAGCATCGGGAGCGGATTCGACTCTATGCTGCTTCCGCGGATGTGATTGTTATCACGCATTATCATTTTGATCATTTCATTCCAGACCTGGCCGACATGTATCAGAGGAAAATTCTTTTGGTCAAAGATCCCAATAAAAATATCAATCTGCAACAGAGAAAGCGCGCTTTTGCCTTTTTAAAGTCTCTCAGCAAACGTCCGAGCGAAGTACGCTACATGGACGGGAAAAAGTACGATTTCGATCAAACCCATTTGATTTTTTCCCATCCCCTGCCTCATGGCGAAAACGACCTTAAGGGGCATATAATTGAATTGGCTATTCAAAAAGAAGAAAGAAAATTCCTGTTTTCCTCCGATGTCCAGGGTCCGAGTCATGATGCCTCTCTAGAATTTATCCTGGAACAGAGTCCAGACACATTGTATCTGGACGGTCCCATCACCTATCTGCAGGAAAGCCAGGATTCTCAGAAGTCTCTGGATCGGATTTTACAGAGGCTATACACCATCATCGAGAAAACCAAACTCGTCAGCATGATCATAGATCATCACCTTCTCAGAGATATTGACTGGCGGGAGAAGATCGATCCCCTGTACAAAATCGCATCGGGGAAATCGATTGCAATTCAAACCGCTGCCGAATATCGCGGTGAAGAAAACAATCTTCTGGAAGCCAGAAGGAATCAATTGTACGAGAATGACCAGATACAGCAGTAATCCCGGATTTTAACGTTGTCATAATCTTTTCTTTCACCATCCATTTGTTATCGTGCGATGAAGTATATCAACCAATATAAACGGCTTGATGTTTTCCGATGCAGCCAGGACGCGCACAGGCATTTTAACGGCAGGGTTTCGGTCTATCATGTGCTCAAGGAAAAGGCCTGTTATCCGAAGGGCTGTCTCTATTTTCTCTGGCGCTGTGGACTTTTCGAAAAAGGGCATCGTTGTGTTTCCGGGTACACCTATGTGGGGAAATTTTGCAAAGGGTGCACTTACTATATCGAAGAGAAAGTGCATCTTCAGCCGGAGAGGGTGATTTCCGAAGAAGCGTATGATCAATTTTTGGAAGATCTGGAAGAGTTTGAGACGTGGATTGAAACTGTCAAATTCAAATCGTTGGGCATTGCCGGCCGGATCAGTACGGTTAAACCACGGGTTGAAACGGTCCTTTTGCCCGGAGAACGTCATCTCAGAATTCACGGTTATTTGCTGGTCATCAAAAACGGTTTCATCGGTCAGGACATGTTTATGGATACGTTTTATATCCGTGTATCAAAACAGTTGATGAAACAATATCGTTTTGTTCCAAAAATGCGGATTGAATTGATTGGAGAGATTCGGGAAGATCGGGGAAGACTGATCGTACACCGGCCCCGAAAAATCGAAATATTGAAAAAAGGTTGGGGTTTCCCTTGGACGGATGAAAAAGCACTGGTGGCCGTGAAAACAGCCACGCTCCTGAAAGAACAGACGGATCAGTGTCTCGAGTGCCGGTGGGGGACACTGACCGATGTGATCAACCGACGCCATCGCGAGGAAACCCGATACCGAAATCTGTATTGCCTCAAAGGGATTGCCTCTCCAGAAGGGTGCTACGTACATGCGGTTGGATTTTCCAAGAAAGCTTTGGAAAAACTTCTTTGATGTTCTATTGTAGATGTTCAATGTTCAGTGTTTAAAGCTCGATATTCAATGATTGCATTGAGCATTTAACATTTAGCTTTGAGCAAGTGATTAAAGGAAATACTATCGTTCGTAATAAATCAGGAATGATGATTCACTCTATATTTTACAAAATCCACACACCCAAATTGACATTAAATGTCAGCATCAGGTAAGAAGCATGTTTGTTTAGATTCATGTCGAGTGAAAATCCCGCGCCTGGACCAAGAGGTAGATGGAACAACGACTGAAATTTAAAAAGCAATCCGAAATAGGATTCAGAAGTCGAAGAATAGTCAGACATATCGTCATCGTAAGTTGTCCGGATGAGACTGACCCCTGTTGATAATATGATGTCCTGCCAGCTTCCATAGTGCGATAATCCGATTGTCAAGAAATATCCGTCCTGGAAGTTACATTCATTCAAACGAATACCTT
Source organism: uncultured bacterium (assembly GCA_964537715.1). Taxonomy (GTDB): domain Bacteria; phylum Zhuqueibacterota; class QNDG01; order QNDG01; family DSAB01; genus CAZTZL01. Next base: position 16,503 of record CAZIAH010000086.1, read on the forward strand.
CATATCCGAAAGAGAAGACTTTTCGATTCAATCGGACATTTGCGGAAATCGTTCCAAGGAACATTCCCTCCAACGCTAATTTCATACCAAAACCGTAATTGCACCAGAGTGCATTGGATTTGAATGAGGGAGTTGTCGTGAGTTGTTTTATTTTGATTTCTTGAGATGCCGGCATAAATCCATATAAGGTATTGGATAGACAGAAAATTAAGAGACAGAAAATATGAGGCCGAAGTTGGGTTTGAAACGTGATCTTCATGGAGAAAATTTTCCGTTCAATTGATCACGAAAGAAAATGTTTTTACAACACTTTTTCGACGGGTTTATTTTCCCGTTTCCGGAAGATGGTCAATTTGGAACTTTTCGGCACTTCGAATGAAAGATCTTTGTATTGAATTTTTCCCTTGAAAGAGCTTCCCGTTTTTTCGGGGTGGAGCAGGAACAGAAGGTCATCCGATTGTTGGATCAATGTACCGAGCGCATTTTTCGGCATGTGGAAGAGTCTGGGAATCTCTCCTTCGAGGAATCCGCCAAAATCTTTATCATCAGGATCGAATTTTAAGGGGAAGGTGTGGGGGATTCGTTTTCCGTGGGTCGTCCATTCAGGATGTCTGCCGCCCAAAAAGAGGGGGAACTTTACTTTGTCGAGCAGGGACAGAATTTCAAGTACTTTGGGATCGAGAACCTGCGGGTAGGGATAAATCATGGCTTCATATTTTCTGCCGTTTATGTACAGAGAATTCGAGGAAAGACGGCACTTTTTTAACAGGGAAGCGGAGATAATATCCAGTTGGATGCCGCGGGAGATCAGCGTTCCTGTCAGATGATATACCGAATAAAGCATGGCCTCGGCATCGTCACAGTCCAGTGAGGTGATCGTTTCAATCGGGTAAACCAGAAGGATATTGGCCTCGGGAATGGTAAAATTCGTAACATTACGTATTTGGCGGCATCTTTCGTTTATTTTTTTTATCTCTTTCCAAATGGATCGGCTCGAAAGGGGAACGGTTTCTCCTGTTGGCCTGAAATCATCTTCAATGTCGATCGGTTCGTGATAAATCAGACGAATGGAAAACAGAGCCATTAAATCCTGGTAAAAGCTGATTTCCTTGAAGGAAGATACGCTATCCGGCAGAGAAGCGAAAGCCATTTTGTTCTGTGAGAAAACCCCCAAGCTTTTTGTGATTGCCATCATGGTGAGCAAGTGTTTTGTACGGTCCCGGCCATTTTTTATTTTTTCCAGTCCACTCAATCCAATATTGACACTGTCGAGGCCCTGCCATGGATCGCTGCAATAACATGGATTTGTGTGATGATTATGCCAGTAAAAACTGTGCTGGGTCCCCACTTTCAGTTCACCAAAAAAACTGTGTGCTCTATGATAAAAATCTTTCTGTGCATAGAAGGCCAAGTTCTGAAGTAATGCGTGATAATCATGCCGGGTGCGGACATGGGATTGGTCGTCCACATTTAAAACCAGTCCATAAACCACATCCCTGAGGTCGTAGTCAAATTCCGCTTTGAATGAATTGTAAATCGAGGGGCTCACTGAGATTCTCCCGACATCTCCGAAATAGCTGATTTTGTCCCAGAGAATACCGTTGAGGTACGTGCCCGCATCAAAAAGATCTTCCACGATTTTTCCGTTCAAATCGTTGCTTTCCCTGCCCGCGTAGTCATATAGATTGGTGTCGAACATGGGG
>CAZIAH010000087.1:0-18052 GCA_964537715.1 uncultured bacterium
TAGAGTGCTTGCTTGACATGCAAGAGGTCACTGGTTCAAGTCCAGTATCGCCCACCATCGATTTATTTTTTTTGATGATAAGAAAAATAATTTCATGAGGATACTAATATTTATTGAATCAGATTAATATTACATTCAATGATGGAAAAAAGAGGAGTTTTAATCAGGGCGTTACAGTATTAGATATTATTAAATCAACATTTCCCAATTCATATTTGGAAGCAATTGCGGTTGTTTCTAATGGGGAACATTTTGATTTAAACAAAAAGATTTTTGACGATACTGAAATTCAAGTTTTGACATACAACGATCCTGAAGGATTGCAGATTTTCTGGCACAGCAGTTCACATGTGCTGGCCTACGCGGTAAAATCCCTTTATCCAGACACCAAGTTGGGAATCGGTCCTGCCATATCCAACGGATTTTATTACGATTTTCAATTCAAAAATCCTCTCAGTTCCGAAGATCTTGTTCAGATTGAACAGAAGATGCAGGAAATTGTGAATGAGGATCATCTTTTCACCAGGGAAGAAGTGCGTAAAGATGAGGCGGTTTCTCTTTTCAAAGAACGAAAAGAGGATTTTAAAATCGAACTCATTCAGGATATCGAGGATGAAATGGTTACCATCTATAAAAACGATGGGTTTCTGGATTTGTGCCGAGGTCCGCATGTGCCCTCAACCGGATACATCCGTTATTTTAAATTATTAAGTATCGCAGGTGCCTATTGGCGTGGTGACGAAAGAAATGCTGTTTTACAACGAATTTATGGTATCGCCTTTCCCGATAAAAAAACTTTAACCAAACATCTTCTTGCTCTCGAAGAAGCCAAAAAAAGAGATCATCGAAAACTTGGCAAAGAACTTGATTTGTTCAGCTTTCAATCGGAAGGTCCCGGTTTCCCCTTCTGGCATCCGAATGGAAGCATTCTTTATAACGAGATTACGAATTACATGCGACGTACCCTGCAAAAGCATGGATATGAAGAGATCAAAACACCGCTGATTTTGAATGAAGCACTGTGGCATCGAAGCGGCCATTGGGACAATTATAAAGAAAATATGTATTTTACGACTATCGATGAGCAATCATATGCCGTTAAACCAATGAATTGTCCGGGCGGACTTCTCATTTATAAAAATACGCCACATTCTTACAAAGAATTTCCTATCCGAATTTCAGAGATGGGTGTAGTGCATCGACACGAAAAATCGGGTGTGCTTCACGGCTTGTTTCGTGTTCGGCAATTTACTCAGGACGATGCGCATATCTTTTGTACTCCGGAACAAATGGAAGATGAAATTATAGGGTGCATCAATTTAGTTGAAGAAGTCTATCGTAATTTTGGGTTTGAGGAATTTCTGGTCGAACTTTCCACTCGACCTGCGAAATCAATCGGCAGTGATGATATGTGGCAAAGGGCAGAAAAAACGTTGAATAACGCGCTTACCCAAAAGAAAATCGACTTTCAGGTCAATCATGGCGAGGGTGCCTTTTACGGTCCCAAAATCGATTACCACATCAAAGATTCATTGGGCAGAATGTGGCAGTGCGGAACCATTCAACTGGATTTCTCCATGCCTGAAAGATTCGAACTGGAATACATCGGGCCGGATAATGCAAAACATCGGCCTGTCATGATTCACAGAGCCATTTTGGGTTCACTTGAACGATTTATCGGAATTCTCATCGAACATTATGGAGGTGCTTTTCCTTTATGGTTGGCTCCTGTTCAATGTATTCTTCTTCCAATCAGTGAAAAACACCATCCCTATGCAGAAAATCTTTTTAAGCAAATCCTTGAACAGGGTATTCGATGTAAGCTGGATAATCGCAGTGAGAAGATAGGATATAAAATCAGGGAAGCAGAAGTCAAAAAAATACCCTATATGTGCATTATTGGTGATAAAGAATTGGAGAGTCAGAGTATGTCGGTACGAAAGAGAACGAAAGGTGATTTGGGTACACAATCATTGAGCACATTTCTCAAACTCATCAAAAACCAAATTCAAGGGAGGACGTGACATTAAAAAAGATGAGATCCGGGTAAACGAGGAAATTCGTTGCCCAAAAGTCAGAGTGATTGATCCCGATGGGAATCAATTGGGGATCATCAATACAAAAGAAGCAATTCTAAAAGCAAATAATTACGATCTCGATCTGGTTGAAGTAGCGCCCAATGCATCACCTCCCGTATGCAGAATTATGGATTATGGGAAATACAAATATCAGCAAAGCAAAAAGGAAAAAGAAAGTAAAAAGAAGCAACATGTGATTCATATCAAAGAAATACGCTTGCGTCCGATGATCGACACCCATGACATCGAATTTAAGATGAGGCAGGCTCGCAAATTTATTGAATCCGGGAATCATCTTCGAATTCGGATTCTTTATAGAGGTCGGCAGATCGTGCATCCCGAACTCGGCCAGGCCATCCTGGAACGCGTGGAATTGGCACTGGAAGATATTGCGAAACTGGAAAGCAAGCCCGTTCAGGAAGGCAGAAGTCTTGTTGCTACATTTATTCATAAATAATCGGGAGAGTGTACAAAAATGCCAAAAATAAGAACGAAACGTGGAGCTGTAAAACGCTTCAAGCTTACCGGCAATAAAAAGGTGAAGCGAAACAAAGCATATGCAAGCCATATTTTGACAAAGAAAACATCCAAACGGAAACGCAGTCTTCGGAAATCCGGTTTGATCTCAGCGTCCGAAGAAAAACGGATCAAAAGGATGTTAACTGTATAACTTTATTTCAAACAAAAGGATATTAACCTATGCCAAGAAGTCAATATGGTGTTCCGTCCCGTCATCGCAGAAAAAAAATACTCCATGCCGCAAAAGGGTACTGGGGCGGAAAAAACCGGTTATTTAAAACCGCCAAAGAAAGCGTCGAACGTGCGATGCAATATGCATATCGGGACCGACGTGTCAAAAAACGTGAATTTCGTAAGCTCTGGATCACGAGAATCAATGCGGCGGTTCGCCTGCACGGATTAAATTACTCTTCATTCATGCATTTGTTGAATCAAAAAGGAGTGCAGATTGATCGCAAGGTTTTGGCCAATCTGGCTTTTTCGGATCCAGTCGCTTTTTCTAAGTTGATCGAGAATCTTCAGGAAAATTAAGGTTCCATGTCTCTATCCGATTTAAAAGACCAGATACTGACACTGGAACGAGAGTTTTCTGAGGATTGCAAACACATTCGGGCCCTTCCGGATATTCAAGCCATCCATATCAAATATCTCGGCCGAAAGGGTCAAGTGGTTCAATTGTTCAAATCACTCGGTTCGTTTCAGGAAGATGACCGCCGGATTGCGGGAAAAGAGCTCAATCAATTCAAAAATCGGATAGAAACAGAACTGACCAAAAAAAAGGGAAATCTGCCTGACGGACAAAAGAAAAAACATGTTCTCGATATTACTTTACCGGGCAATACGATTCCTGTCGGCAAGCTGCATCCGATCACTTCCGTATTGCGTAAAATAAAATCCTGTTTTTTAAATATGGGGTTCACAATCGCTCAGGGGCCCGAAGTTGAAACCGAGTATTACAATTTCGAAGCGCTGAACATCCCCAAGGGCCATCCGGCGCGGGACATGCAGGACACGCTTTTTATCGACGAAGATATTGTTCTGCGTACACACACGTCACCGGTTCAAATTCGGGTCATGGAATCTCAATCTCCTCCAGTACGAGTTATTGCTCCGGGCCGATGTTACCGACGCGACACACCGGATTCTACCCATTCACCTGTTTTTCATCAGGTGGAAGGACTCTGCGTTGATGAGGGAATCAGCTTTTCCGATTTGAAAGGCGTTATTTTAACGTTTGCCAAACGCATGTTCGGTTCCGACATGAAAATCCGTTTTCGGCCAAGTTTTTTCCCATTTACGGAACCCAGTGCCGAATATGATTTTTCATGCCTGATATGCCGCGGCAAAGGGTGCCGTGTCTGCAAGGGAACAGGCTGGATCGAAATATCCGGTGCCGGTATGGTCAATCCTGCGGTGTTTCGTTATGTAAATTATGATCCGGATAAATATACGGGATATGCATTCGGTATGGGTGTTGAACGAATTGCCATGCTGCTTTATGAAGTGCACGACATCCGTCTTTTTTACGAGAACGACATTCGTTTCCTAAATCAGTTTTAGGTCAACACGATGAAAATCAGCATTCATTGGCTAAAAGAATACATTTCCTTTCGGCTGTCTCCAGTTGAACTGGCAGACAAGCTGACTATGGTGGGGCTTGAAGTTGAAGAAATCTCTTCTGTAAAGTCCGATCATGAGGGCGTTCTCGTAGGAGATATTCTCGGAGTCAAAAAACATCCTTCCGCAGATAAACTTACAGTCTGTAAAGTGAATACCGGCCAAAGAGTCCTGCAAATTGTCTGTGGTGCGCCGAATGTTCAGGAAGGTCAAAGAGTAGCAGTGGCTACAGCAGGAGTCAGTCTGCCTGGGGATATGCATATTCAGGAGAAAACCATCCGGGGAATCCGATCCCAGGGAATGATCTGTTCCGAACGGGAATTGGGATTAAGCGACAACCACGATGGAATACTCGTTCTTGATAAAAATGAATATTCGGCTGGAGATATATTCGGAACTTCACTAAATTCCGATACTGTATTGGAAGTCAATGTTACACCCAACCGTCCGGATTGTTTATCTCATCTTGGTATTGCAAGGGAAATAAGCGTCATCACCGGAGAACCTTTAAACAAACCTGATGATAAGGTCAAAGAAACCGATTCTTCCGTGAATGATTGGGTTGAAATCGAGATTGTAGACAAGGTTGCTTGTCCGCGTTACAGCGTTCGGATCATTCGGGACGTAAAGGTTGGCTCTTCTCCGAAATGGCTCAAAGAAAGAATAGAAGCAGTCGGACTTCGTTCGATTAACAATGTAGTAGATATTACAAACTATGTCATGTATGAAACAGGACAGCCTCTGCATGCATTCGATTACGATCTGATTCAGCGCGGAAAAATCGTTGTCCGGAAAGCCAGTAATAAGGAAAGATTTACAACCCTGAACAATGAAGAACACACGTTATGCAGTGACGATCTGCTTATCTGCGATGGGAATCGCGGCATTGCTCTTGCGGGAATCATGGGCGGATTGAATTCAGAGGTCTCGGAAAAAACCCGGCATATACTCATGGAAAGCGCAAATTTTGACTTCATGACCATTCGTAAAACTGTCAAACGATTGGGGCTAAAATCCGATGCTTCACAGCGATTTGAAAGGGGTGTTGATCCGAACAATACCGTATACGCAGCCAATCGGGCTGCAAAATTTCTCGCAGAAATCGCCGGTGGGCAGGTGGCAAAAGGTGTCGGGGATATATATCCGAAAAAAATCGTTCCCGAAAACGTCACTCTGTCTTTAAAAAAATTGAAAGCCATTCTTGGAATCGAAGTGCCAAAAAAGAAAGTGTTTTCAATTCTTCAGGGACTCGAACTTATAGTTAAAGATGGAGACCCGATTCGAGTAGAAGTTCCTACGTTTCGTCCCGATCTCAAGAAAGAAATCGATCTGGTCGAAGAAATCATCCGGCATTACGGATACGACAAAATCGAGTCTAAATTGTCTTCAAATGTTTCTTTAAGTTTTCGGGTTAATGCGCAGCAGGATTTTTCCGAACAATTGAAAAATGTATTCGCCGGTTTCGGTTTTTATGAGACATTGGGGAACAGCCTCGTTTCGGAGAAACATGTCTCAGTGTTCACGCCGGACAGAAAACCGGTTGTGGTAGAAAATCCATTAAGTCCCGAAACTGCCTGCATGAGAACCATGCTGATACCAAGCCTGCTTGATGTGGTTCAATGGAATAAAAACCGTGCACAGCAGAATTTGCGTCTTTTTGAAATTGGACAGGTTTTCTGGGCTAAAAAAGGATCCCTTCCAGATGAGCCGCTTTTCATTGCGGGCGTTTTATCTGGTATGACCCGCGAAAAGCCGTTTTGGAATGAGAAAGCAGAATATTTCAATTTTTTTCATTTAAAGGGCGTTTTGACCACAATGTTTGAACATTTGCATCTGGACGGAATTCAATTCAAATCCGAAACGCATGTCGGTTTTCAGCCCGAAACTTCCATCTCCATATATAGCAGGAATCAAAAAATCGGCTTGGCAGGCGAAATCGATCTAAGCCTTGTTAAAAAATGGGGTATTCGTGATCCTGTTTTCGGGTTTGAGATCTCTGTGGATACATTACTGAGTTTGGCCAATCAAACAAGAAAATATCATCCGATTCCAAGATTTCCGTCGATCAACCGGGATCTCTCAATCGTGGTCGATGAGGCTATTACTGCATCCGAAATAGAAAAGACGATTGTTGCAAACGCCGGGGAAATGCTCACGGAACTGGAACTATTCGATCTTTATCAAGGGAAACAGATTCCAGATGGGAAAAAAAGCTTGTCGTTCTCAATGACATTTCAATCTCCCGTTCGAACTCTTCAGGAAGAAGATGTGGATCCTGTGATGACGTCCATATTGAAAAATCTTGAAGACGGACTGGGCGCTTCTTTGCGTTCCTGATGTCTCCAAAAGTGATTGGAGGATAACATGGAATTACAAACATTTGAAGAACTTGAGAAAAAAATCGATCAGATATTATCTCTGGTGGACAGGCTTAAAATGGAAAATGAAGAATTGCAAGCACGGAACAAAGAAATACAACAAAAATTGGAGGAAAAAGAAAATATCGTCCGTTCTCTAAAGGAGGAATCCCAGCAATTTCAGGAAATCAGGACAGAAGTGACCACTTTTAGGGAAAAGGAAGATCATATTCGTTCGAAAGTCGAGACTTTACTCCAGAAACTCAAGGAATTTGAGGATATAGAATAATGGTATCTTTTAAATTTCTTGATAATTTTAACTTTTTAACCTAATAACCCTGCAGGACTTTTCCGATGTCTTCGGATAAAAACGTCCTTAAAGTAAGAATTTATGGTGCTGAATATTCGATTCGCGGCCAAGCAGATGCGAATTATATCAAAGCCGTTGCAGAATATGTGGATAAAAAAATGCGCGAGGTGGATAATAATTTTCGTGTCGATTCGTCACTTAAAGTCGCCATTTTAGCTTCATTAAATATTGCTGACGAATTGTTTCGTGAGCGCGCTGAAAAAGAAGAAATCCGCACACAACTTGAGGACAAAATAAAAGAAATCAATTCTTTAATCGACAGGCAGCTCAAAAATGTAAAATAGTATTATCGTCTGTCTTTATAGATAAGAATCATCGGAAATATCCCCCGCAGGCCAAACGTTCCTTTCATTCAAAACAGTTTTTGAAATGAAGGATTGGTTGTATTTACCGAGCGGGGTTTTTTATAGATTGGAGGTAATATGGAAACATATGTGTTTGTCATTATTGCTGCTGTTGTCAGTTTGGCTATGTTTTTTATCGGTTGGATTTTAAATGATCGGATCGGACAAGGGAAGGTTGCCAGTGCAGAGAAATTGGCGGAAAAGATAGTTTCGGAAGCCGAAAAAGAAGCATCTGCCGTAAAGAATCAGAAAATTTTGGAAGCAAAAGATGAATGGCTTAAACTGAAACAAAATTTTGAAAAAGAAACACGGGTTCAGCGTCAGGAGGCCGAAAAACAAAAACGTCGATTGGATCAGAAGGAGATTGAGCAGGATCGAAGATTGACCCATTTAAACGAAAAAGAAAGTGAACTTAAAAAAGTCGAACAAAGTCTCAAAGATAAGGCAAACCATCTGCAAAAAAAGAACGAGGAACTGGACAAAATAATTTCGATTCAAAACGAACGTCTGGAAAAAATATCCGGGATGTCCCATGAAGAGGCCATCAAAGAGCTGAAGGAAAATTTTCTTGCCAAAGCCAAGCAAGATGCAGCTCAAATGGTCAAGGATATCAAGGATCAAGCCCGTCTTTCGGCAAATCGGGAAGCCAAGGAAATTATTATTTCCTCCATTCAACGTACTGCGGCCGATCATTCGGCAGAAACCACGGTTTCGGTATTACAGTTGCCGAACGATGAAATGAAAGGTAGAATCATCGGAAGAGAAGGCCGAAATATCCGTTCTTTTGAGAATGCAACTGGTATTGATGTAATCGTGGACGATACACCGGAAGCTGTCATTCTTTCGGGATTCGATCCGTATCGTCGGGAAATAGCCAAAAGGGCTCTAGAAAAATTGATTACCGATGGTCGAATTCATCCGGGGCGCATCGAAGAAGTTGTTGAAAAAACAAGAAAAGAGATGGAAGAAACCATTCAGCACCTTGGAGAACAAGCCATGTTGGACACAGGTGTCCACGGATTGCACCCGGAACTAGTTAAATTGCTTGGGAAACTGAATTATCGGACAAGTTACGGACAAAACGTTCTGCAGCACAGTATCGAGATGGCTCATCTGGCCGGATTGATGGCGAGTGAACTGGGTTTGGATGCCATTGTCAGTAAAAGAGCCGCACTTTTACATGATATCGGAAAAGCGGTCGATAAAAGTGTTGAAGGCACCCATTTTCAGATTGGAGCCGATCTGGCGAAAAAGTACGGCGAAGGTCCCATCGTCCAAAATGCAATTGCCTCTCATCATGGTGACGTTGAAATGAATACGCCCATCTCTGCGCTTGTTCAAGCTGCGGATGCCATTTCCGGCTCAAGACCGGGGGCAAGACGGGAAACCTTGGAAGGATACGTGAAGCGTTTGGAAAAACTTGAAAAAATCGCTGAATCTTTTAGTGGCGTTTCTAAAACGTACGCCATCCAGGCGGGTAGGGAAGTCCGCGTTCTTGTTCAGCCCGAAAATATCAACGATGCAATGGCAGATCAGCTCGCTTCGGATATTGCAGAGAAGATTCAGAGTGAGATGGAATATCCCGGTCAAATTCGGGTCATCGTCATTCGGGAATACCGTGCAGTCGATTACGCCAAATAAAGTATGAGAGTATCCATTAATTTAAAGGAATAATGCAGTGGCTATCATTATAGATGGGAAAAAGGTTGCCGAAGAAATACGCAGAGAAGTCTCAAAAGAGGTCCGAAGCTTTAAAAATACGCCCCATTTGACAGTTATTCTCGTAGGGGAGGATCCGGCATCTCAAATATATGTAAAAAACAAAAGAAAAGATTGCGAAAAAGTCGGTATCGCTTCTGAAACACTGACCTATTCATCGGATTTCAAACAAACTGAATTGATACGGGTGATTCAGGATTTAAATGTAAATCCCGAAGTCAATGGAATTCTGGTTCAGCTTCCATTACCGAAACATATCGATGAAAATTTAATTATTGAAACCATTTCTCCCGAAAAGGATGTCGACGGATTTCATCCCATCAATATCGGCAAGTTATTTTCGGGCGCAAGTGATGGATTTGTTCCCTGTACACCTGCGGGAATTGTTGAACTGTTGATCAGGTATCATTATCCACCGGAAGGGAAAAAGGTTGTCATTGTGGGAAGAAGCAGCATTGTTGGAAAACCGCTCGGATTGCTTCTGCTGAAAAAAGAGGATAAAAGAGGCAATGCAACCGTTACACTCTGTCATTCGAGAACACCCGATTTGGGTGAAATAACACGTTCTGCAGACATTCTGGTCGCAGCTGTCGGTAAACCGGGGTTAATTCGTAAGGACATGGTTAAAAAGGGCGTAGTCGTGATCGACGTCGGTACCAATCGTATTGAGGATTCGTCTTGTAAAAATGGGTATCGTTTTGTTGGAGATGTCGATTTTGAGGAAGTCTCTCTGATTGCAGAAGCGATTTCGCCGGTTCCGGGAGGTGTGGGACCCATGACCAGGGCACTTTTGTTAAAAAATACGCTTCAAGCATATCGACAACTCAATGGAATCGAATCATGAAATTATCGGAAGCATATATCCCGACACAAAAAGAAATTCCTGCAGATGCCATTATTCCAAGCCACCAATTAATGTTGCGGGCTGGTTTGATTCGATTGCTCGCATCCGGTATCTATTCATTTTTACCACTTGGCTGGAAAATTATGCAAAAGATCATGAATATCATACGTGAAGAAATGAATCGAATCGGAGGTCAGGAATTATATCTCCCTGTTCTTAATCCCATTGAAATCTGGGACGAAACCGGAAGGAATGCTGCATTTGGTGATGAAATGTTTCGTTTGAAAGACCGGAAGAGCAGAATGCTGGCTTTAGCGCCGACCCACGAGGAAATCATTTGCGATCTGGCCAGAAAATTTGTTCGGTCTTACAAGGACATGCCACAGATATGGTATCAGATTCAAACCAAATTCCGTGATGAACCGAGACCCCGTTCAGGTGTGATTCGTGCGAGGCAGTTTTTTATGAAGGATTCCTACAGTCTGGATGCCACTAAAGAGGGATTGGAAAAATCCTATCTGTTACATGCAGAAGCGTATAAAAACATATTTCAAAGATGCGGTCTCCGTTTTCATATTGTTGGGGCGTCGAGCGGTTTGATGGGGGGAAGCGGTTCCCAGGAATTTATGATGGAATCTAAATATGGAGAAGACACCCTTCTTCTGTGTGAAAACTGTGATTATGCCGCAAATATGGAGATCGCACAATCGGTTCCAGAATCAACCATTTGCGAAAAACATGAAATCGAATATATACATACCCCTGGACAAAAAACAATCGAGGAAGTATCCAAATTCCTAAAAAAATCACCAGCTGAATTGATGAAATCTCTTCTTTTTATTAATGAAGATCAACCGGTGATGGTATTGATTCGCGGTGACCATGAAGTCAACGAATCAAAACTGCAATCTTGTTTGGGCAGTAGTATACGCCCGGCAAATGCCGATGAAGTTACAGAGATATGCGGCGCAGAAATCGGTTTTGTAGGACCCTATTCTACCAAGAAAAAAGTTCGTATCGTTGCCGATCTGGCTATTCAGGACCAACATGATCTAACTACTGGTGCCAACCGTTCCAATTATCATATCAGGGGGTTGGAATTTGGACGGGATATTCATGCGGATACCTTTATTGACATCCGAAATATTCTTCCCTCTGAAAAATGTACCAATTGCGGCGGCAAAATAAAAATTGTCAATGCCATCGAACTGGGTCATATTTTCAAACTTGGAACCAAATATTCTAAAAGTATGAATGCCGTATTTCTTGACAAGGACAGTAAAGAAAAACCAATCATTATGGGAAGTTACGGAATCGGTGTAGAAAGAATTATAGCCGCTTCTGTTGAGCAAAATAGGGATGAAAAAGGCATTATCTGGGATGTTTCAATAGCACCATATCTTGTGCATATCATACCTGTAAAGATGGATAATACAGAAATTGTCAATATGGCTCAAAATTTATATAAAGAGCTGCAGGATAATAAAATCGAAGCGATGATCGACGATCGCAAAGTATCACCTGGATTTAAATTTAAGGATGCCGATCTTCTTGGTATGCCATATCAAGTCATTATTGGAGAAAATTGGATCAAGACCAAACTAATCGATTTTAAAGAAAGAAAAACTGGTCAAGTACAAAAATTAAATCCTGACAAACTAATTGCACAAATAAACGAACTCAAAGTCAATCAATAAACTTTCCTTAGGGGGGAAAGCCATGGCGCCACGAACAAATTCAAAAATCATTACAGTTAGCCTGGATATTCAAAGTCTGAAGAACGATTCCTATTTCTTTAATTTTCCGGGAGAAGTCGAGGATCCAGAGGCAATCAAGCAGAGTGTATTAAAAATGTATGATACCAAAATAGGAATTCTTGAAGGATTTATTGATGGCGATAAACTAATCATTCAATGGTATCCAGAGAATATAAATGAATCTGCAGAAGCGTTTCATCAAGAAGCCATTGCATATGCAAAGGATAAAAAATACGATCTGGCGATTGGAAAATGGAAGCAGGCCATATCGATGAATGAAGAAGATGTGGATTATTTATATAAACTGGGTTTGATCTATTTCGAGACAAAAAACTATCAGGAATCGATTAATTACACTGAAAAAGCAATTCAAATTTGTCCAATTCATTATAAAGCATATTTGATATTGGGAATTGATTGGATCAAATTGAGAAAGTTTGACCATGCTGAAAAAAATGTTCTTGCAAGTATCCGACTAAATCAAACCAATTTATTGGCATATTTAAATCTTGGCGCAATTTACAGCGTACAGAAGCGCTTTAATGAAGCTATTGATATGTTTAAAAAAACCATTGAATTGAATCCGTCTGAGAACCGGGCTTACTTGGGGTTAGCCAAAATACAAGGCATGCTAAACGACGTAGAAGCAGCAAATAATTACTACAGAAAAGTTATAGAAAAAGCTCCGGGCACTGAAATGGCCGCATATGCAAAACGATCTATCAAAGCTTCTAATTTTGAAGAATCATCAATAGATAGAACGAAAAACCGCGAAGAATATCTGGCGAAAGGCGTTCTATTTTATCTATCTGGGGAATTTATCAAAGCGGAAGCTATTTATAAAAAATATCTTAAGAGCAAGCCATCGGATGCATATGCGTGGTATTTGCTTGGCGAGGCAAAATTAAAAAACGGAAATGTCGCTGAAGCTTCCGATTGTTTTAAGCGAGCCGTACGATTGAATTCAAAAAAATCACTTTATTTGAAATCTTTAGGTATGGCATTGCATTTACAGGGTAAATCCAATGAAGCAATTGAAGTCTTCCGAAAAACAATCGAAATGGGTAAAAAAGATCCGCTTTGCTACACATTGTATGGAATCAATTTGATGAGAGAAAGAAAATTTGAGGAAGCAATTCAAAATTACAAATTGGCATTCAAAAAGGATCCCAATAATCCATTGGCATTATACAATATGTCATTGGCATTGATTCAAACAAACGAAAGCCATCAAGCATACGAACTATTACAAAAAACCATACAGTATGAACCATACGCGCCAATAAAGAACCAAGCAAAGAAGCTAATGAAGACGATGGAGCAATCTGAATAAGGAAGTGTGCGTATAATATATATTATGTTTAATTGGTGGTATTTTAATTATTCTTATAGATTTCGTACCCCCGGCCGGACTCGAACCAGCGACCCACTGCTTAGAAGGCAGTTGCTCTATCCATCTGAGCTACGGGGGCAAAATTCCTGAATACAAATTATAAAATTTTTAAGATTTTGTCAAACGTTTTAATTGACATGAATATCTGAAGGTGTTATTGGCGGGGTTTTATCAATATAAATGATCGAATCTCCTTCAAGTGTATTGAGTCCTACCCTCCCGTTGAGATCGATTAAGGTTCTCTCATCGTATTGGAAATATCCTTTTCCATCTGCTGTAGATTTGTTAATAATCAAATCACCGATAAAGGTATTCCCGGGTATTTCACCGGATAGTTCGATACACGTTTTCGTTAAATCATTTTCAACAAGAATTAACGGTGTCGGTAATTTTGAAACATTTTCTGAAGTCGTTATTAAAATAGGTATTTTTGTGTTGTTCCATTTGGATATTTCTCCAACGTTTAGAATAGCAAACAGATTTTCATTTTTTGGATAAAAACTGACCAATGTTTGGAATGTCTCTTCAGCGAACTGGAGGCTCACACTCTCATTATCATCAACCGAATAAATCTTATATCCATATGGAGTATGATCCATCAAGCCGGTATCAATAAAATTTGTTTCGGTAGGTATACCAACCTGTTTATTGTTTCTAAAAATTTGATAGTATGTTGCATAATCACCATCACTTGCCATTTGAGGAGCATCCCAATTTAATTTAATTGAATTGAATTGGAAGTTTGATCTGGACTCCTGAGGTTTAAAGGAGAATTTGGGGGGATATGATCTCCCCCTTCATTTTCGAAAGCACCTATATCGGGTGCTGTTCCCCGGAAAGAGAGTCCAACATCAATCCCGCGGTCAATTAATAGACTGGTATTTTGAAGATGGTAATCGTGATTGGCTGCATCAACAAAACCAGGATTGAATGAAACCGAATGTGCTCCCTGACCTGTGGCCTGTCGAAACGACTCGACCGTGTTGTAATTTACATTGTTGTATCCAATCAATGATGTCGAAGATGAAACATAATTGTTGCCGTCCATTTGCATGCCGGATTGTGCGTAAGGATAGGCATAAAATTGATAATCTGTGTTATTCATGAATATATTATTCTTCACTGTGGTATTATTCACTTCTTTTCCTGCACCTGCCCATATCCACATCCCAAAACCATTGTTGTCAACAACGGTATTGTTTATGATAATATTATCATCACCGGAATCCTTGTATCCATTCCAGTAATCCTCTTCCCCGGTAATGAAAATCGCATAGAAATTGTTTCCATAAATGATATTGCGCGAGATGGTATTGTGATTCCCTTGAATCCAGATACCATAGTTATTGTTGTTATAAACATAATTTCTGTCAACTATTGATTCCTCATATAAAAGAATAGCCGCATAATACTCTCCCGAAATGCCGTCATGAAAACGATTTCCAATAATCTGATTGTATTTCGAACCGGTCTTTATATCAATACCATCACCACAAAATGAAATATCATTGTATCTGACTATATTGTAATTACACGGAGAACCATCCGGCGGTGTCGTATAAGCGTTGTTGCCAATATAAACACCTTCACCATGTATGTTGTATATGGTATTGTATTCTATGATATTATGTGTCGCACTACCGGAACCGCCAGGTGTATCCGATATATATATTCCCACCGAGGTCCCAGAAGAAGGCCCAATGTCATGAATGGTACATTCCGAAATCTTTGAATAGTGATAGCGAACTCCATTGATCCCCGCCCAAACACCACCTGTAATCTCCAAACCCTGGAAATGATAATAGGACATGTCGTGAAAATCGATAACTGTCCACCCACCATTACCATCAAGAATTACTTTGTCCTGATTATGATTCCTGATCGTAATGATATTTCCGTCGGTCCCGGATCTGACAAAATTACTGACAATCCCCGTATAAGTTCCAGCCATGATTTCCAGTGTATCACCTGGGAAAATTTTTCCCAGACTGGGATTGATATTTCTCCACGGTGAATTATACGATCCATTATTGTTGTCATTTCCCGCAGTTGAAACATAATAGGTATTTTGAGCATTTGACGTTGAAATAAGACACGTCGATAAAGCTAATATTAACAAGGAAAAGTTGTTAAAAAAACGTCTTTTTAGTTTCATTTTCATCATTGTTGTTTTCATTGGTAGGCCCTAACTGATTGTCAATTGTTCTTGCTTTTGTTTTAAAATTATGCAAAAAATATACCGAATTTGAAAATAAAATTCAGATTCGATCTACTTCTGCATAACAACAAAAACTTGGCGAGGAAAAAACAGATAGCGTATACCTTGACGAAACAACGACTTGAAGTGTCGATTTTTATATAACTTGTAAATATCTTCAATGAAAATAAGATAGCGTATGAAAAATTGCCTCTCTGTCTTGAAATTGTTAAATCTAATCGATTTTGAAATCATGCGTTTAAGAGGGATAGGCAAAACAAATATGGCACGAATCGTTTTAAAATTTACGCTTTTGGCCAATTGATATATTTCAGAATAGGTATATTCTTTAAGATGGAATCCGATTGATTCTACAAACCCAAATATTTTTTCGATACCATGTGGTCCATAAAATCCATGAGGGGTTTTAAGAATATACTGTCCGCCTTTTTTCAAGATCCGATGGGCACTTTTAAAGTGCGCAACCGCATCATCCGGATGTAGGTGTTCGAAAACATTGTTCGAAATTAAAACGTCATATGTATAAGGCGGTTCAAAGCGATCAAGATGGACACCATCGGATAACCCTCTCGACAGATTCGGATCAACAAATTTTTGCTTTACTCCCCTTTTTTCATATAAATCACATCCGCGGCACTGATGCCCGTTTTCTGCAAGAAACAGAAGCAGTTCACCCTTTCCAGATCCAATTTCGTATATTTTCTTAGGTGATTTTCCAATGATATTGATAATCGCTTCTTCTTTTATTTCAATTGGTGTTTTATTAGACTTTCCGGCATATTTTGAAAGCCAATTTAACTGGGTGTAAAATTTGGTATAGCACTTTTTCGCAATTTCCCATCGGTTTTTGCCGGAGGATTGTCTCAATTGATCGGCCAGCTTAATTTCCAAATCCAAATGCTGATAAACCATTTGGGAAGTGAGTTTGATATTTTCAGGAATATCAAGCTCTTTCTTGTAACGAGTAATTAGATCAGAATCAGAAATTTTTGTTTGCTTGATAATATTATGAGACATTTTTCCTGCGAAAGATTTGATTATAATATTTTCCTGTTATTTTTCCCCAATCAAAAGTTGTTTCAGCCAACCTTCTTCCCCTCTCCCCCATCTTTTTTAAAACGGAACGATCAGACTGACTGATTTTACTGAGTAAATCGGTCAGGCCAGAAGCACGCCCATTATAGACATAGCCGCACTGATTCGATTCAACGAACTCCGCGGTTTCATCGACCGAGGAGACGATAACCGGTTTGCCAATGGCAAGGTATTCAGAAAACTTGGTCGGAAAGGCAATTTCGGTGACAGGAGATGTTTTTCTTGGAATAATCAGAATATCCGAAGATTGGAGTAATCTAACAAGTTCCTTTTGTGGAACTCTGTCGATGAGTTCCACATTTCGACCAAGCGTCTTATAAATATCGGATTTAAAATTGGATTCATTTTCAGAAAAACCAATGATTCGATATTTTAATGAAGGACTTTGATTCTTTTGGGCCGCCTCAATAAAATCATCGATTGCCTGATAGTTTTGAAATTGTCCTGCGTAAGTAATGATCAAAGATTTTGAAATTTTTTTTGCAGTTGGCAACGGTGAGAACAATTTTAGATCAACACCATTTCGAACAAGACAGAGACGATCTAGATTTGCCCCCCGGTTTGCCATCAGCTGACTTAAGGGTTTGGATACTGTCAGATAATAGTCGGAAAACGAAACTGCAACCCATTCCTGTAAAAATGCTTTTAGCACAGAAAAATGAACCGATGCAAATTGTTTCTTGACTTGAGCACGATTTTGAATTGCTTCGCGAATATAATCTCCATGATTGTCATAGATAATTTTTTTTCCATGAAACGGTTTGCAAACACAAGCCACATAGGCACAGGGAGTGCCTCCTGCATGAATATAATCATATTGATGAAACAGTTTTATCAGCTTAGGAATATACAGGGGGCACAATGTATGTGATCCTATCGGGTCGTCTCCTAAATGATAAATGCCTGTTTTAATACCAAAACTTTCCAATCCCTCTCTTAACTTGTCAAGTCTGTGCGTATAAGCCGATTGATCCTCCGAACTGGCCCGTGAAAGAAATAAAACCGATCTCATTGACTGCCTCGAATTGATTTTTGAACTATTGATACAATACATCGTGCGCTCTTCCCGTCACCGAATGGGTTTTTCCAGTCATTTTTTTTATTGATTATCTCTTTTGAACAGGCCATAATTTTTCCTGGATCGGTTCCGGCAAGCAGATTGCTGCCGACTTCGAGTGTTTCCGGACGTTCCGTATTTTCTCGCAACGTCACGCAGGGTATTTGAAGAATGCACGATTCTTCCTGAATGCCGCCAGAATCCGTGAGTACCAGAGCACAATTTTGCAGGAGATAAAGGAACGGGAAATAGCCCAACGGTTCACAAAGATGAACACCCTCCGGAATTTTGATTTTGAATTCTTCCAATCTTTTTTTGGTTCGGGGATGAATTGGATAGACAATGGGCAGCTTGAATTCCTGAAAAATCTTTTTTAATCCCTTAAAAATATTTTTGAGTTTATCGATATGATCCACATTTTCTTGTCTGTGTAGGGTACACAAAAAATATCGAGAGGGTTCGATTTCAAAAAGATCTAAAACGTTCTTTTCTTTTTCCGCAAGAATCCGGTTTTGATAAACAGCATCGACAATGGTGTTT
Source organism: uncultured bacterium (assembly GCA_964537715.1). Taxonomy (GTDB): domain Bacteria; phylum Zhuqueibacterota; class QNDG01; order QNDG01; family DSAB01; genus CAZTZL01. The sequence goes on from CAZIAH010000087.1 coordinate 17,909, forward strand.
CCAGTCACAAATATTTTCGAGAAGTCCATTCCTTCCTGCAGTAGAATATTTTTCGTGTTTTCAGTCGGCGCAAAACAGAATGTCGAAATATGATCCACCAAAATTCGGTTGATTTCTTCAGGCATTTGACGATCGTAGCTGCGC
>CAZIAH010000088.1:0-17458 GCA_964537715.1 uncultured bacterium
GGCGCGCAGTTGATTGAGGATTCCGTCGGCAATTCCTGGATTCCACCGGCACGAACCTGGAACAAAGAGTTCTTCAGTCAGGCGGGCAATGCGGCGGATTTTTTCATCGTGCACAACTATTTTACGAATTATAACGAAAACTCCAGTGCGGCAGTCATTCTGAATTCCGCGACCACCAGGACAATCAATATCATGAATTACATGAAGCAAACCACCAGTGAAAACCAGGTGCTGCTGAAACCGGTTGCACTCACCGAGTGGAACATTTTTGCAGTGGGCTCCAAACAGTCGTGTTCATTTATTAGCGGCATGCACGCTGCCAGCGTGCTCGGAGAAATGGCCAGAGATGGATATAGTATGGCGGCCCGCTGGGATTTGGCCAACGGGTATGACAACGGAAATGATCACGGTATGTTCAACAAGGGTGACGAGCCTGGAGTGCCGAAATGGAATCCACGGCCCGCTTTCTTTTACATGGTCTATTTCCAGAAATTTTTTGGGGATCATGTAGTGTCCACGGTTTCTGATAACGACGATGTCGTTGCCTATGCATCTACATTCGGTTCCGGTGAAATGGGAGTGGTTGTTTTGAACAAGGGAATCACTGAGCAAATTGTCAAATTGGAACCGCTGCAATTCGGGTGCGGAGATCGGTATTATATGTATTCTTTGACCGGTGGAAATGACAATGGCGATTTCTCGCAGGTGGTGTATGTGAACGATTACGGCCCGGATTATGCCAGTGGCGGTCCCATTCATGATTTTGAAGATGTAGAAGCGGCTGCTTATTCTGTTGGCAATGTTATTCAATTCGTTTCTCCAGGACGGTCCGTGCAGTATATTCTCATCGAAGCAGGCGATCACATCATCCCATAGAAAAATCAATCCAAAAATATAAAATGGAAGGAGAATAACAGTTGAAGAGAATAGTGATCTCAGTCGCTTTGTTGTATTCGATTTCTGCATTTGCACAGAAATTCGAAGGGCTGGCCCTAACGCCGCCGATGGGGTGGAACAGCTGGAACAAATTCGGATGCGACGTGAACGAAGTCCTGATTATGCAAACGGCCGACGCCATGGTCGAGAGCGGGATGAAAGATGCGGGGTATCAATATATCGTTATCGATGATTGCTGGCACGGGGAGCGCGACAGTCTCGGATTTATTCATCCCAATCCCGAACACTTTCCCTCCGGAATGAAGGCTCTGGTGGATTATATCCATTCCAAAGGATTGAAATTCGGGATCTATTCGGATGCCGGGTGGAAAACCTGCGGAGGTCGTCCGGGAAGTCGCGGTTATGAATATCAGGATGCGTTGGTCTACGCCGAATGGGGCGTGGACTATCTCAAGTACGACTGGTGCAACACGGAAGAATTGAATGCCAAAGGCGCCTACCTGACGATGCGCAATGCACTTTACGCGGCCGGACGACCTATTGTATTCAGTCTCTGTGAGTGGGGCAATAATCAACCTTGGGAATGGGGCGCAGACATCGGTCATCTCTGGCGCATCTCTGGGGATATTGCGCCGATTTTTGATGGGGAGGAAGGGCACGGAAACTGGTCGTCGTGGGGTGTTTTGCAGATTTTGGATATGCGGAAGGATATTCGGAAGTATGCGGGGCCGGATCATTGGAACGATTTTGATATGATGGAAGTCGGAAACGGGATGAGCGTTGTTGAAGACCGGGCGCACTTTTCTCTGTGGTGTATGATGGCTTCGCCCTTGATGGCCGGAAATGACCTGAGAAACATGAGCAAAGAAACGATTGACATTCTCACGAACAAAGAAGTGATCGCCGTGAATCAGGATTCTCTCGGAATTCAGGGATTCAAATGTTTTCAAGAGGGCGACTGGGAAATCTGGGCCAAACCTTTGAAAGGTGGGGATCTGGCGCTCTGTTTTCTGAACCGCGGAAAAGATACGGAGAAGATCGAATTTGACTGGGGGGAAAAGATCATCAAGGACGATGAATTCAAGAAACAGGTTTCTTTTGCAGAAAATGAATATCGAATCCGCGATTTGTGGGCAAAGAAAAATATCGGCACCACAGAACAGGTTTTCAAAACAAAGATCGCTTCTCACGATGTGGTAATGCTGCGACTTTCCAAGCGAGATTAGCAGCAGAGTAGGATGCGCAATGCGCATCCTACTACATGGAAATAGGTAATCAAACAACATCGTTTTTACGGACAAATAATAAGAGGAGGTATATCGTGAAAAACGCAATGAAGGTAGTATTTTTTACTCTTATGTTTTTACCGTGGGGTTCATATGCCATATCCGGGGATTCAGAACCGAAGCCGTTTTCCATAGATTCGGCCCGGATTTCCAGTCAGGTGTCTGTCACAAATTGTCCCGAATGGCTGAACACGGCCGTATTTTATCAGATTTATCCGCAGAGTTTCTACGATTCAAACGGGGATGGTATCGGCGATCTGCAGGGGATCATTCAAAAACTCGATTACGTGAAAAGCCTGGGCGTTGATGGAATCTGGATCAATCCGTTTTTCAAATCTCCTTTCAAGGACGCCGGATACGATATTTCGGATTATTATCAGGTGGCGCCCCGTTACGGCACCAATGCCGATGCAGAGCAGCTTTTTAATGAAGCCCATCAGCGCGGATTAAAAATCTTGTTCGATTATGTGGTAAGTTATACCAGCATCGAACATCCTTGGTTTCAGGCTTCGTGCGATCCCGAGCCCAACAAATACAGCAATTGGTATATCTGGACCGACGGGACCTGGTTTCTCGGAATGGAAAAGTATTCGAGCAAATTCATTCAGGGATACTGCAATCGGAACGGGAATTTTTTGAGCAATTTTTTCTGGCATCAGCCCGCTCTGAATTTTGGGTATGGGAATCCCGATCCGCAACAGCCATGGCAGCTGCCGGTGGACCATCCCGACGTTGTTGCGCTGAAAGAGGAATTGAAGAATGTGCTTCGATTCTGGATGGATATGGGAGCGGATGGGTTCCGCGCCGATATGGCCGGAGCACTGGTAAAAGAGGATACCGAAAATAAAAATGGTCTATTCTGGAAGGAAATCCGTAACATTCTCGATCAGGATTATCCTGAAGCCTTTTCGGTGGCCGAATGGTCCTATCCGAAAGCGGCAATACCGAGTGGATTTTATGCTGATTTTTATCACTGGTTTACTGAATTCAGCGACCTCTATCAGAAAGAAAACAAACGGAATCTTTTTTTTAACGGCCACAGCTTTTTTGAGCGCGAAGGAAAAGGAGACATCACGGCTTTTTTGGCAAAGTACCTGGATCAGCTAAATGCGGTCAGGGGAAAAGGATATGTCTGCATTCCCGTCGGCAATCACGATCTGATTCGCATTCGAAATTTTGGCCGAAGTCTCAAAGATTTGGAAGTGATCTACGCATTTCAGATGACCCTACCAGGTATTCCTTTTGTTTATTATGGGGATGAGATCGGGATGAAACAGCTTTGGGGCATCACCGCCAAAGAGGGAGCTTATGGAACACGCGCCGGGGGACGAACGCCCATGCAGTGGAACCGGAGTGAAAACAAAGGATTCTCGACGACTCCTCCCGATCATATCTATTTTCCTGTGGATCCGGATGAAAATGCTCCCAATGTTGCGGATCAAGAAAAGGATCCAAATTCTTTTCTGAATAAAGTGAGAGCTTTGATCCAATTGAGAAAACAGGAAAAGGCCTTGTGCGCTGATGGATCGTTTACGCCCGTTTATGCCAAACCGTTTACCTATCCTTTTATCTATGTACGGTCCTGGAAAGATGAAAACATTTTGGTGGTGTTGAATCCTTCGGCAGAAACAAACAGCGCGCAGTTTAAAATTCAGCCGGCAATTAAAAAACGGAGACTGTTAAGCGGTACAAAAGCCAAATTCAAGATTTCCGGAGAGGATTGTCACCTCGAAATTCCGGGTCAGAGTTATGCGATTTATAAAATAAATCTGTAGAGAATTCATTCAGAAGAAAAGAGATCCAAAAAAGATCAGAAAGCAATTTATGTTTCAGCAGAAAACGAAGCGTCTTATTTCTATTCTCGGTTCATTTCTGTTTCTTCTTGTCAGCCATTCTAGTGCGTTTGCTTGGACAGCACAGAATCATCCCGGGCAGTCTCGGATCGTAGCCAAAGCGGACAGCATTCTCGATCTGCTCACGCTCGAAGAAAAAATTGCGCTGATTCACGGTAATTCCAAATTTTCTTCGACTGGCATTCCGCGGCTGGGACTTCCCGAACTCAAATCCACGGATGGACCCACCGGAGTACGGGAAGAAGTGGAACGGGATTCCTGGGAACCTCTGAATTTGGCTACTGATTCCGCGACTTTTTTCCCGGCGGGTCCTGCTCTGGCAGCAACCTGGAATCGGGATCTGGCTTTTCGGTACGGCGAAGCTCTTGGGGAAGAGACCCGTGCTCGGGGGAAAGATATTCTTCTGGGTCCTTCAGTCAATGTTATCAGAACGCCCCTTTCCGGACGGAATTTTGAGTTTTTTACGGAAGATCCATATTTGAACGCGGAAATCGCTGTGGGTTATATCAAAGGGCTGCAGAGCAAAGACGCGGCGGCATGTATCAAACATTATATCGCCAACAATCAGGAATGGATGCGTTGGCGGATCGACGTTCAGATGGGCGAGCGGGCGCTTCGCGAGATTTATCTACCCGTCTACAAAGCAGCCGTTCAGAAAGCAGGCGTGCTCGTATTCATGGGGGCCTATAATAAAGTCCGGGGATGGTACTGCTGTGAGAACGATTATCTGCTCAATCAAGTCTTGAAGAAAGAGTGGGAATTCAGGGGCGTAGTCCTCTCGGATTGGGGCGCGACACACAGCACCGTCAATGCGGCTTTAAATGGTTTGGATATCGAGATGGGAACTCATAAGGATTATGAAGATTACTATTTTGCCGAACCTTTAATCGAAGCGGTGAAAAGAGGGGATGTATCGGAAAGTTGTATCAATGAAAAAGCGCGCCGGGTACTGTATGTGATGCTGTGCTGTAAAACCATGGACAAAAACCGATACAAAGGATCGATTGGTACGCCGGAGCATTTGAAAACCGCTTATGATGTGGCCTCGGAAGGAATCGTCCTTTTAAAAAACAATAAAGATGTTCTCCCGTTGAATCTGAATATAATCAAACGGTTGGCCGTGTTCGGTGAAAATGCCAACCATTGCCACGCCAAGGAAGGATTCGGGGCGGGCGTCAAAGCCCAGAAAGAAATCACACCGCTTCAGGGATTGGAAAACAAATTAAAAGGAAAAGCGGAAATTCAATTTGCACAGGGATATGAGGAGAAATACAATTTCATCGATATAGGCAGGAGATGGAAACTGCGAATACCGGATTCAACAGCCAATAACGATTTGATCCGCGAAGCAGTTGAAATTGCAAAAGGTTGTGATGCTGCACTCATTTTTGGAGGATCAAACCGGAGTATCGAGTCGGAAGGATTCGACAGAAAAAACATGTCACTTCCTTTCGGCCAGACCGAATTGATCAAAGCCGTTGCCAAAGTGAATCCCAATACAATTGTCGTGATGATCGCTTCAGCGCCGTATGATCTCACTGAAATCGAACCGGTCGTTTCCACGCTGGTCTGGGGCTGGTTCAACGGGTCTGAAGCCGGTACTGCCATGGCCGATGTGATTTTCGGGGATGTGAATCCCTCGGGAAAACTGCCATTTACTATGCCAGTCAGCTTAAGGGATTCCCCCGCCCATGCTTTGAACACTTACCCCGGACAAGACAGTGCAACTGTTGTCTACAAAGAGGGTATTTTAGTGGGGTACCGCTGGTTCGACACCAAAGCCATCCCACCGCTCTATCCGTTCGGTTACGGATTGTCATACACCCGTTTCGATTATTCAAATATACAAACGAATCAGAATATCTATGGCATAAACGATACAATTCGGATATCCCTAACCGTAAAAAATACCGGTGACCGGGCCGGCGCAGAAATGGTTCAGATTTACATGAACGATGTCGAAGCCTCAGTGATGCGTCCCGCAAAAGAATTGAAAGGTTTTGAAAAGGTGTTCCTTCAGCCGAGAGAGGAAAAAACGATTCGAATCGATCTGCCGGTTCAGGATCTGGCATTCTTTGATGATCAATCCATGACATGGGTAGTGGAACCGGGTCGTTTCGAATTGATGGCAGGCGCTTCTTCCCGGGATATTCGGGGTAATGTTTTTGTAGAAGTGCAGTAATTTCAGATTTATTTTGATTTTTTCAAAAGAATCCAACCATCGTCCGTATTTATTTATTGCTTCCGATTCACACAGTGATTAGATTGTACGCTAATGGCTTGTTCTCTTTTAAGAAACCATGGAAATTCGCCCTTTCGTGTTTGTCTGGTTCACGGAGGACCGGGCGCTGCCGGTGAGATGGCACCGGTTGCGCATGAGCTGGCATCCGATGTCGGTATTTTGGAACCGTTTCAGACGACTGATTCCATACAGGGACAGATCGAGGAATTGCGAGATGTTTTGAAATCTGAAGGTAATCCCCCAATGATTGTGATCGGATTTTCCTGGGGTGCATGGCTGAGTTATATTTTAACAGCGCTTTATCCCGATCTGGTTCGGAAACTGATATTGGTCAGCAGCGGGCCGTTCGAGGAAAAATATGCCAGAAATATTCAGCAGATACGAATGGGCCGGCTTAACGAAGAAGAGAAACAGGAAGCCGAATCGTTGATGCGGAAGATCAATGATTCCAAAGTGGATAACAAGAACAAGTTATTCGAACGGTTCGGAGCGTTGATCAGTAAAGCGGATACGTATGATCCTATCCCTACAGAATCGGAGGAAATGGAATATCGATATGATATTTTTCAAAAGGTTTGGCTGGAAGCAGATGCGTTCAGGCAAAGCGGAAAACTCCTGAATCTGGGGAAAAAAATTCGATGTCCGGTTGTGGCGATTCATGGTGATTTTGATCCGCATCCGGCAAAGGGAGTCCAGGAACCTTTATCCCGATTACTGAAAGATTTCCGGTTTATTCTTCTAAAAAAATGTGGGCACAGGCCGTGGATCGAGAAACAGGTGAGGGACGAATTTTATCAAATTCTTAAAAAAGAGATCGTTATTTAATAACTCTGACAGGTTTATGAAATTGTTCATTATATATTCTTTTGGTAAAATGCTCCTTTCATTCTAAAGTTCCTTAATTTTTAAGAGAAGATAACACTTGACATTAATGTTCACTAAATATATATTGTTCATAAAATAATGAACAATTAAAGGAAATGAACATTATGCATAAAGCTGGGAATGGAAAGAATGTCTTTGCCGATAAGGCGACTTTTATTCTGAGAAAAATGCTGGCCCATCCCGGAAAAAAATGGGTTATACGTGATTTTACGGGTGATGATGGCGTTAGTCTTGGGATGGCTCAGGGAGTGCTGGAAACGATGTGGAGGAGGGGTTACATCGAGAGAATCAAACGTGGTCCAGATAGCTATGCACTTCTTACAAACAAAGATAATCTGATCAGTGATTGGTTGACGGCGTACCGGTTTGAATTCAACGAATTTGAAACATACTATTCACCGGATAAAAATATTTTATACAGGATGAAAAAATATCTGAAAGATAAACAATATGCACTCACCCTTCATTCGGGCGCTAATCTGATAACTTCTTTTGTGATAACGGATCAAATATATGTGTATATGAGATCTGAAAATTGGGAAAAAGATATTCTTGAACTACGGCAGCAGTTCGATCTAAAGGAACTTGTAAAGGGCGGCAATGTACATTTGATTCAGCCACATTATAAAAACAGCGTGTTTTATGGAATCCAATTGATAAGGGGATATACCGTTGTTTCTAATTTACAGCTCTATCTCGATCTTTACAACTTTAAACCGCGCGGTCGCGAACACGTGGAACATTTGAAAAAGGTTCTGGAAGAAAAAGGAAAGAGCCTGTATGAACCTTGAGAAAATCGACAGGTTGTTTTTAAATGTGCTTGATGACATCCGTGATTATCTTCCCGATCTTACGCTTGTTGGTGGTTGGATTCCGTATGTGCATTCAAATTTTCTTTGGAAGACAGCCGTTCGTTGTCCGGTGTGTATTTGGGGTTATACGCCACGGGTAATGGTCAGGTTTGTTCTGTACCTGCGGATTTTGACTGGTTCGAATATCTGGGAAAGGAATAGAATCCCGATTTTGAAATGCGCTTTCGGTCTTAGGAATGAGGTGCTTATGTTTTTAAATAAGTCAATCATCACAGGATTCAGAATATTAGCAGGGATCGTATTTATTTTTCTTTTATCGTGCAATCCTCAGAAAAGTGATTTAGAGGTTCGTAGTCCCGATCAAAAAATTTCTGTTCAGTTTCAAGCGGCGGCGGATTCCACGGTCAATTATCAAATCCTGTTCGAAGATTCTGTTGTTCTCTCCGATTCGCGGTTGGGAATCATCCGGGAGGACGGGGACTTCTTGAACCACTTGTCTTTGTCATCCGTGTCCCATCCTATAAAAATTTCATTGGATTACGAAATGATTCAGGGCAAGCGGCGTCACTGTCAGCACAAGGGAATTGAGCGTATTTTCCATCTTGAGAATGATACCGGCCAGAAGATGGATGTGGTATTCCGTGTGTCGAATGACGGCGCGGCATTCCGATATGTGTTCCCGAATCGATCTCCGGAAATAAAGAAAATTGTTCGCGAAATCAGCGAATTCCATTTTCAGCCCGAGACAAAGGCATTCCTTCAACCCATGGCTGCCGCCAAATCAGGATGGAATCAGGTCAATCCTTGTTATGAAGAATATTACACACAGGGTGTTCCCATCCATTCCCTTCCCTTCAGTGAACCGGGCTGGGCATTTCCGGCGCTGTTCCTAACCGGAGACATCTGGGTGCTGCTTTCCGAAACGGCACCTGACCGGAATTACTGCGGATGCCGACTGCAGCAGGATACTGTTGCTTATCAACTTTATATTGATTTCCCACAAGCCCCGGAAACTGTTTTTGACGGTCCTTTGAAACCCGAATCCAGACTGCCGTGGAAAACGCCGTGGCGGATTATTGCAATCGGCAGAGGATTAAAGTCCATTGCAGAATCCACATTGGGAACGGATCTGGCCAAACCTTCCCGAATTAAAGATGTCTCCTTTATCAAACCGGGACGTTCTTCCTGGAGCTGGGTGCTGCTCAAAGATGATTCGACGGTCTATGATGCACAAAAGCGTTTTATCGATTATGCAGCAGACATGCACTGGGAATACTGTCTCATCGATGCTTACTGGAATACACAGATCGGATATGAAAAAGTTCAGGAGCTCGTCGATTATGCAAAAACCAAGGGAGTTGGAATTCTTTTGTGGTATAATTCCGCAGGGGACTGGAACACGGCTCCATTGCAACCCAGGGATAAACTGCTCACACACGAAGATCGCATCGAAGAGTTCAATAAACTTAAAAAGATGGGTGTCAAAGGTGTCAAGGTCGATTTTTTCGGCGGTGACGGTCAGTCGGTCATGAGCTATTATCAGGATATTTTCGAGGATGCTGCTCAATTCGATTTGATGGTCAACTGTCACGGTGCGACTCTTCCGAGAGGTTGGCAGCGAACCTATCCCAATCTGATCACCACAGAGGCGGTCCGGGGATTTGAGTATGTCACTTTTGAACAGCGAAATGCAGATCGTGAACCCGAACATGCCTGTATGCAGACGTTTACCCGCAATGTGTTCGATCCGATGGATTTTACACCGGTCTGTTTTTCTGAAGTCCCCAATATCCAACGTGTCACTTCCAATGGGTTCGAACTGGCACTTTCCGTTATTTTCTGGTCGGGCATACAGCATTTTGCAGAAACACCCAGAGGAATGGCTCGCGTCCCGGAATACGTGAAGGATTTCATGCGAAACGTTCCTGTAGTGTGGGAGGAAACGCGGTATCTCGGGGGTTACCCCGGGAAGTTCGTGGTTATGGCCCGAAGATCCGGTGTAACCTGGTATGTGGCGGGAATCAATGGAGAGGATATCGAGAGGGAGGTCACGTTCAATTTGGATTTTCTCGAACATCCTCGAGAAGGGCTGATGATTACGGATGGCGAGAACAACCGGTCTTTTCAATCCGTACCAATAGAAACAGTTCCTGGAAGTCCACTGATTGTGAAGATGAAAAGCAATGGCGGATTTGTAATCACATTTTGATATTACACAGAGGAATGGAACGATGAAAATTCGTTGGATCATCTTGCTGTTAACTCCATCCGTTCTGTCAATGGTTTTTGGAGCAGATTCAGACATCCGTTTGAATTCTCTTGGATTTCTTCCTGATATGCCAAAGAAAGCAATCATTATAGATGGATGCACTGATTTTTCAGTGGTGGATGTTTCCACAGGCCAGTCGGTTTTGGATGGAGCGACCGTAGGATCTCGATATCAGAAAGACGTCGATCAAACAGTATGGGTTGCTGATTTTTCTCTGCTTACCCAGCCAGGGATGTATTATATAGACGTACCATGTGTAGGACGATCCATTGATTTTCTGATAGCAGATACCGTTTTTGATTTTGCGCTTTATACATCCATGCGGGGTTTTTACCTGCTTCGATGTGGAACCGCCGTGGCAGGGGAGCATGACGGACAAAAATTTTCACATGCCGCCTGTCATATGGAAGACGGATGGTACTATCTTCCTGATTCCGCTTCGGTTCATTGGGATGGTACGGGTGGTTGGCACGATGCTGGGGATTATGGCAAATATGTGACGAATGCGTGCGTTACAGTGGGGACATTGTTCTTGGCGTGGGAACATTTTAAAAATCGGCTCGAATTCCTTTCGCTGGATATTCCAGAGACTGCTCCAGGGTACCCTGATTTTCTCGAAGAAATCAAATGGGAACCCGACTGGCTTTTGAAAATGGTTGTTCCGGAAGACTCTAGGAGAGTGTCGCACAAACTTACGCGGCTAAATTTTGCGGGATTTGTCATGCCCGAAGAGGATCAGGAAAAACGTTATTTTACGGATTGGAGCACAGAGGCCACAGCGGACTTTGTCGCTGTCATGTCAATGGCTGCCAGAAATTTTATGCCTTACGATTCTCTTTACGCGCACCGATGTCTTGAAGCTGCAATTCGAAGTTATGCATTTCTTAAAAGTCATCCGGAAAACAAGCGGGCCGAGCAGCATGGTTTCCGAACGGGAATGTATGCATCGGATGACAGGGACGATCGTTTGTGGGCAGCTGCGGAGATGTGGAAGACAATCGGAGACAATCGGTATCTGGCGGATTTTGAAGTTTTAGCAAAGATCGAATTTTCAAAAGTCGAGCTTGTTTTTGACTGGCCCAATCTCCAAAATTTAGGAATGTTTACTTATCTTTTGTCCGAACAATCCGGAAAGGATTCGAATTTGGAAGCGGCCATCCGAAACAGTCTCCTCCTGACAGCAGACAGTCTGATTTATTTTGGGGAAAATGATGCTTACGGCCGTACACTGGCCGGTCAGTACTGGTGGGGGTGCAATGGTGCTCTGGCGAGACAATCCTTGAATCTTTATACAGCTTATTTGATTTCATCAGAATCCAAATATATTTCCGCTATGATCGATATTGTCGATCATCTGTTCGGGCGGAATTGCTACGGCCGGTCATATGTCACCGGTCTGGGTTATCTCCCGCCGATGCGTCCTCACGACCGCCGATCTGGAGCAGACGGCATCGATCCACCGTGGCCGGGGTACTTAGTCGGAGGAGGAGAAACCGCCACGGATTGGACGGATGATCAGTCGGATTTTCGGACCAATGAGATCGCCATTAACTGGCAGGCTGCTCTGATCTATGCGCTGGCCGGTTTTGTAAGTATTCAATCTCGATAAACAGGAGGAATTTAGATTCTTTGATTAGAGGGAAATCGATTTTCCGGGACACGAAATGTGATCATTCATTGACATCGATCTTAGGCTTCTCATCTGAAAATCCAATTCTTTTCAAAATGAACAAAAAATAACTTGCGATTTTTATCTCTTTTGATTATAATATACGGGATTTTATTTAGAGCAGTCTAATTTTTTTTGGTCATTTGCGTTATCGTTCACGCTATTGAAAAACAATAGATTATCGCTGTATCTTGTAAATCATATAGTATACAAATATTGATATATAATAAATTTAATCTGTTCATGGTTGTTTGTCATCCTTAAATGAGGCGCTGTTGAAAGTTACTGCCAAAGCAATTTTTTATATCAGCTTGATATGTCACTGTATCCATTATTCCACTGTTTTCAGCGACGACGGTTATGAATTATGGATGAAGTACCGACCGGTTTCCGATGCGATGCAGCTAAAGAACTACCGTCAGCAAATTTCATCGATCATGGTGAGCGGTACATCGGAAACCTGTCAGATTATACGCAATGAATTGAAAAGAGGACTGGACGGTCTTCTTGGGAAAACAGTACCCTTGACGACCTCTCTTTCCCGAAATGGTTTGGTGATCGTCGGCACGCTCGAAAACTTGAATATGATTAAAAAAAGTTTTGATACAAAACAGCTGCTTGATTTGGACAGAGAAGGATTTTTAATCCAATCCGGGAAAGTAGCCGGCTACCGATGCATCATTATTTCAGCCAATGATGAAATCGGATTGCTTTATGGCGTTTTTCATTTTTTAAGACTTATTCAAACACAGGCAGATCTCGAAAAAATCCATATCGTTTCAAAACCCCGCATTCAGTATCGTCTGCTCAACCACTGGGATAATTTGGACGGCAGTGTGGAACGGGGTTATGCTGGACGGTCTCTTTGGAAATGGAACGAGCTCCCGGAAAAAGTCGATGTCCGTTACAGCGATTATGCACGGGCCAATGCATCATTGGGAATCAACGGAACGGTTCTCAACAATGTCAATGCCAATCCGGATATTCTCAAGCCCGAATATCTAAAAAAGGTCGCCAAGCTTGCAGAGGTCTTTCGCCCTTACGGCATTCGTGTGTTTTTGTCCATCAATTTTTCGTCGCCCATTTCCGCCAAATTTCACATCGAGAACAGCCGGAGAGCTGGAATCGGGGATCTGTCCACTTCAGATCCCTTGGATCCGGAAGTACGTCAGTGGTGGAAGGACAAAGCTGCGGAGATTTATCAATTGATTCCCGATTTCGGCGGATTTCTTGTCAAAGCCAATTCGGAGGGCATGCCTGGTCCGCAGGATTACGACCGGACCCACGCGGACGGAGCCAACATGTTGGCCGAAGCACTCGCGCCATACGGCGGCGTCGTGATGTGGCGCGCGTTTGTCTATAACGCAGATACCGATCCGGATCGTGCAAAACGAGCTTACAAGGAATTCGTTCCACTGGACGGCCAATTTCATTCCAACGTCTTTGTTCAGGGCAAGAACGGCCCCGTCGATTTTCAGCCGCGTGAACCGGTACAACCACTGTTCGGAGCTATGCCGAAAACACCGATGATGCTGGAATTGCAGATCACCCAGGAATATCTGGGTCATTCCACGCATCTTGTCTATTTGGCTCCGATGTGGAAAGAATATTTGGAATTCGATTTATACGCAAAAGGTCCTGGCTCCACGCTCGCAAAAGTGGTGGACGGATCGCTCTTCGGTTACAAAATGAGCGGAATTGCCGGTGTGACCAATATCGGGGATGATCGGAACTGGTGCGGTCATTTTTTCGCCCAAGCCAACTGGTATGCGTATGGCCGGCTGGCATGGGATCACAACTTGTCCGCAGATCAAATTGCAGATGAGTGGATTCGGATGTCCCTGACCCAAGAGGATTCTGTTGTCCAGACCATTAAAAATATGATGATGGGATCACGGGAAGCCTGTGTGAATTACATGACGCCCCTGGGACTGCACCACATCATGCAGGCCGGATTTCATTATGGTCCTCAACCCAGTTTTGATCAGGCTCCCCGTTTGGACTGGACATCCGTTTATTATCACCGCGCCGACAGTGTTGGTATTGGTTTTGATCGGTCCACATCGGGCAGCAATGCAGTGAGCCAGTATTTTTCTCCGCTCAAAGAAGAATTCAATGATATTCAAACCTGTCCTGAAAAGTATCTGCTCTGGTTTCATCATGTACCGTGGAATTATAAGATGTACTCCGGACGGACTTTGTGGCAGGAACTTTGTCATAAATATTATTCTGGAACCAGTTATGTCGATCACATGGTCGAAACATGGGCTTCACTGAAAGATAAGATCGATCCGAAAATTCATCGGCACGTTATGGATCGGTTAAAAAAACAGCAGAAGGATTCAAAAATCTGGCGGGATACCTGTTTGAATTATTTTCAGCGTTTCAGTCGGATGGAGATTGTGGGGGAATAGATAATAGAATCCCTCTACCTCAGCATAGCTGAGGATCTCCCTTTATCAAGTGAGAAAATGGGGGGATTCATAAATGGAATCAATGAGCGTTTTATTTTAAATGGAAAACCCTTTAACTGTAAATGAATTGACTTAACCGGAGAGGTGTGTCATGGATCATGCAATACAAAAGCTTTCTCTTAAAGAAAAAATCGGATACAGCGTTGGGGATACGGCTTCGAATTTGTTTTTCCAGACGTTTATCCTGTTCATCACGATTTTTTACACGGATGTTTTCGGTATTTCCGCCAAAGCCGTGGGAACGATGTTTTTAATCACCAAAATATGGGATGCGGTCAATGATCCGATGATGGGTCTGATTGCCGATCGTACTGAAACCCGCTGGGGGAAATTTCGGCCTTATTTGCTTTGGTTTGCTGTTCCGATCGGAATCGTCGGTGTGTTGACATTTACCACACCAAACCTCAGTGCAAGTGGGAAACTCGCTTATGCCTATGTGACGTATACTCTGTTGATGATGCTCTATACGGTGATCAATGTGCCTTATTCGGCATTGATGGGTGTGATTACTTCCAATGCAAGAACGCGGACAATCGTTTCCCAGTTTCGTTTTGTGGCCGCTTTTATCGGAGGGCTCATTGTTCAATACTCGGCGCTGCGCATGGTCGAGAAATTTGGAAAGGGAAATGATGCACTGGGTTGGTCACGGGCCATGATAATTCTTTCCGGTCTGGCTGTTGTTTTGTTTTTTATTACTTTTCTGACTACGAAAGAACGTGTCAAACCGCCGAAAGGGCAGAAAACCCGGTTGAAGGACGATTTGCGGGATTTGATAAAGAACAAACCCTGGCTGATGATCGGCAGTGCGACTATTTTTCAGTTGACCTATGTACTCATTCGAACCAGTTGTATCATCTACTATTTTACCTATTTTGTGCAGGATCAGCAGGTGGTGCTCCTCGGTAAAACGTACAGCTTTTCCTATCAAAGTATGGTGTCTACTTTTTTTATGGCGGGTTCGGTTGTGACGATTCTTGGATCCATTCTTTCGGGTTGGTTCAGCAAGATTTTGGATAAACGAAATACCTATGCCGGATTTTTGGGCGCCAGTGGCATATTCGCAGTGGCTTTTTATTTCTTGGGTCCGAATGATGTTGTTCTTATGTTTGTTTTTCAATTTCTCGTATCCTTTGCGCTGGGTCCCGTGTCAGTGCTGCAATGGGCCCTGTATACAGATACTGCAGATTATTCGGAATTAAAAACCGGCCGGCGCGCGACCGGACTGCTCATGTCTGCCTCGCTTTTTGCCCTGAAATTCGGTGTGGCTCTGGGCGCTTCGGTTTTGGCCTGGATTCTGGCCGCATACGGTTATGTGCCTAACGTGCAGCAGACAGCACATTCGTTAATGGGTATTAAAATGGCAATGAGTATCTATCCGGCCATTCCTGCTCTCATCGGTTCAGTGATTATGTTCTTCTATCCGTTGACGAACGCAAAAATGATCGAGATTGAAAATGAGTTGAACGCACGACGTAAATCGAGTAAATAATAGAATAATAATTATGGTACAGTAGACAGTTATCCTGTTTGTCAGCATAAGATGATAAGGAAAATATCATTAGAAAATGAATTAAGATCAATTTTAATACAATCAAACCAATACGTAAGGAGTTCAGAATGGCGAAAGAGAAAGACATTGAAATTGTAGCTGCGGGTCACACCTGTCTTGATTTGATACCTGCTTTTACCATTGAGGGAAAAGTGGACAAGATGACCGATGTTCTAGTGCCCGGGAAGATGATCAATATGGGCGAGTGTGTCGTCGTCGGAGGCGGGCCGGTCACCAATGCCGGTGTATCGATCCGGCGTCTCGGTGTAGAAACAGAACTCATCGGTAAAATCGGGGATGACGATTTTGGCAAACAGATCCTATCCTGGTATGAAGAACATGAAGGTCATTTCAAAGGGATTCATATGGTCAAAGGTGAATCCACCTCATATACCATTGCGATTTGTATTCCCGGTATTGACCGTTTTTATCTGCATCATTGTGGTGCCAACGATACATTCGGTTATGACGATATGGATTTCGATCTTGTCGAGCGTTCTAAACTGATGCTCTTCGGTTATCCACCGTGGATGAAAAAGCTCTATGAAAACACGGGGGCGGAACTGACAAGAATCCTCAAAAAGACGAGGGAATTGGGGACCACCATTGCTCTCGACTTGTCCCTTCCCGATCCGGATGGTTACGGCGACAAGATCGACTGGCATTCGATTGTTGAGAATTGGATTCCGCTGTCCGATATTATGGTGCCAAGTGCCGAGGAGATCTTCTATTTTCTATACAAAGACAAATTTCTTGAAAAAAGGGCGAATCTCGGCCATAAAGAAACGGTTCTTGATAATATGTCGGTGACAGAGATTTCAGATATTGGTAAAGATTTAATAGAAATGGGTACTGCTATTGCCATGGTGAAATGCGGAAACAGAGGATTATACATCCGCACTGCCGGCAAGGACCGCCTTTCCCAATTGGGTGCCGCGGGATGTTCCGATCTTGAAAACTGGGCCAACCGCGAACTCTGGTTTCCGGTGTACGAAGAGGAAAAATTTGTCGGCGCTCTGGGTTCAGGCGATTCAGCCATCGCAGGATTTCTATCCGCCTTTGTATGGGAACATACGATTGAATCCTGTCTGCGTTATGCCAATGCCGCTGGTAGCATGAACGTCACGGTTCCGGACGGGTTGACCTGGAACAAAGGTTTCGACGATTTAACGCGACGGATCGAGGCGGGATGGAAAACCAAAGACATGAAAATCGAAGAGAACGGCTGGAAGAAAGAGCGTGAGTTCTGGGTGGGGCCAAACAACAGCGGTCAATGGGAATCGTAAATAAAATAACCATAGGAGATAAAGAATGTCAAAAGAAAGAGATGCATTTGTTAGTAAAAAACTAGCAAGTATGAGTTTGGAGGAAAAGGTTGGCCAGCTCTTGACGTTTACCTGGCGCGGCACGATGTTGACGCCGAGCGGCGTCGAGCAGATCACCAAGTTGCATTGCGGCGGTCTTTGTCTGGAGCCGTATGCCCTGGAAACCTGCAAGAACCTGTACTGGGGTAATTCCCAAG
>CAZIAH010000089.1:0-17404 GCA_964537715.1 uncultured bacterium
ATTTTACGGGATGCGCCGCAACCAGGTCGATTCCCGGATCGACGAACTGCTGAATTTATTTGAACTCTCCGAGAAGAAAAAATCCAAAATCCGGGAGCTCTCCGGTGGAATGAAGCGGCGTCTGATCATAGCGCGAGCCCTGCTCCATACGCCCAGACTGCTCATCTTGGATGAACCCACCACCGGGCTCGACCCTCAGGTGCGCCACCTGATCTGGGGCAAACTTCGTCAGCTCATGAAAGAGGGGCTGACCATTCTTCTGACCACCCATTATATGGAAGAGGCGTTTCAGCTCTGCGACACGATATTGATCATGAACAAGGGAGAAAAAGTCCTGGAAGGATCTCCCCAAACATTGCTGACGGAAAACATCGAATCCTTTGTGCTCGAAATTTACAGCGACGAAGCGGCACAGACCATCCGGGCCCTCGGCGAAATCGAAGGAATACGGTTTGACGACACACAGGAGCGTCCTTTCCTTTACAGCCAGAATCCGAAATCCCTTCAGAAAATCGCGAGACAGTTAAATAAAGGGGGATACCACATCCGTCCGTCCAATCTGGAAGATCTGTTTCTAAAACTCACAGGGAGTGAACTCAATGCAGACCAGTAAGATTCCTTCCCTCGCCTCCCGTTTGTTCAGTGTCTGGTACCGGCACATGCTGGTCTACACGCGGAATCTGGTCAGCAATGGACTGCCCCCCTTTCTCGAACCACTGATTTTTCTGGCCGGTGTGGGCCTGGGACTCGGCAAGTTCATCACATCCATGGAGGGAATCCCTTATCTCCAGTTTCTGGCCTCCGGACTGCTGGTCACTTCATCGATGTACACTTCCTCATTCGAGTGCACTTTCGGAACATTTATCCGCCTCGAATTCGACCGGGTTTACGATGGTATGTTGGCCGCGCCGATTACCGTAAACAACCTGATCGTGGGTGAAATCCTCTGGGCAGGATCAAAAGGATTGTTCTTCTCTTTCGCCGTGCTGGTCATCGTAACGGTCTTCGGCATCATCTCACCCGGACTCAGTCTTCTGGCGCCTCTGGTCGGATTTCTCACCGGCGTGATGTTCGCTGCCCTTTCGCTCTACGTGACTTCTTTTGTCAGGGACATCAATCATTTCAATTTTTATATGACCGGATTTTTGTCGCCGATGTTTTTCTTTTCGGGCGTGGTTTTTCCGGTGAGCAGCCTGCCGAAAGTGATTCAGCCCTTTGCCGAGATCATGCCCTTGACCCACGTCGTGAGGTTGATCCGCGCCTTCTGCCTGACCCGTTTCCACGCCTCACTCTGGCTCGATTTGTTGTATACGATTGTCGTTACTCTGTTTTTCGGTTATTTCGCAATTCGAAGATTAAAACGAAGGTTGATTTTATAGTGGTTTACGATTTAAAGGGATAAGAATTTACAACTACAAAAAAGGCGGGTTTTAACCCGCCTTGATATTTTTCCAAACAAAACCCGCTCAGGATTGATCTTTCTTCTTTCCCCAGATTTTTTCAAGAAATTTCACACGTCCGGATTCATGTTCGTAACGATCAAATTGTTCCGGATTTTTTTGATAGTAATACTGATGATACTCCTCGGCTGGATAAAATGTCGATGCGGGGGTGATTTTTGTAACAATGGCTTTGCCGAATATGCCGAATTTGTCCAGTTTCTGTTTCGATTCCAGCGCCAGTTTTTTCTGTTCGGCATCACGATAGAATATCTCAGTCTGATACTGTGTGCCCTGATCATAAAATTGTCGATTGACTGTCGTGGGATCAATACTCATCCAGTAAATATCGAGCAGATCGGAATACGTTACCTTCGATGGATCGTATACGATTTGAATCGCTTCGACATGACCGGTGCGGCCGGTAGAGACCTCCTCGTAGGTCGGATTTTTCTTGGATCCACCCGTATAGCCCACGGTCGTCGAAATAACACCGTCGAGCCGGTCGAACGCCGGCTGCATACACCAGAAACAGCCTCCAGCAAAGATCGCTTTTCCCAATTTTGGACTTTGATCTTTCGAAGTCAAATTGAGTTTCTTGAATTTGAGCGCCTCAGAATTAATGCAGTACCGCTTGTGTGTCGGCGGCGGACCGTCGTCGAATACATGTCCCAAATGAGCATCACACCGGGCGCAGAGCACTTCGGTTCGAACCATGGAGAGACTTCGATCCGGTTTGAAACGGATGTTTAAATCGCTCACCGGCTGCCAGAAACTCGGCCACCCGGTTCCGGATTCAAACTTTGTATTTGAATAAAACAGATCTGTGCCGCAGCCCACGCACTGATACACGCCCTCTTCTTTGTACTTGTCGAATATTCCTGAACATGCCATCTCGGTTCCCTTTTCCCGGGTAATCCGGAACTGTTCCGGTGTCAGGATTTTCTTCCATTCTTCTTGTGTTTTGATCACTTTACTGACTGTCTCAATCGTATCTTTCGAGACATTGTAGATCTGAATTTTTTCCTGTGCTTGTGCCTGCATGACTCCACCTTTCGAAATAATAATTCCAAAAGCCAATAATAGGTTTAGGAGTTTCATGATAGACCATCCTTTGCATTAATTTTGATCCTTTTATGATATCATAAATAAACTCCATCAAAAGCAAGGAGTTCCATTATAATCAACCGATACCTGGGACAGTCATAAGCCTCCAAGATGTCTTTGCGAGTCCTGAACTCGTTTCAGAACGAAGTTGAAAATCCGCCAATCTTTCTGGCGGGCAATCCCATAAATTTTATAAAAGTTATGAATTTGATAAATGTTGTTGTTTAGTTGATATTCGACATTAACCCAAAACCCGTGTTTTAAAACGGATCTTTAGTCTTTTTGTAAAGAACAATTTTTTCACTGGTTTTAAAATCGATTTTTTGATGCGATCCATCGCAAAAGGGCATTTTCTTGGATGCACCGCAGCGGCACAGAATCACCCGCCTGCCTCGAAAAAGAACCAGACCGTTCAGCTCCCGGATTTCGATAGGACCGCTTAGAGCATATGGGCCGTTTTGATTCAACGTGACAATCAATTTCCCGTGTTCCTCTGCTCCTTCTGTTTTTCTCTTTGTAAATTCCGATTGATCCATGAAGCTAAACATGTGGCTCTTGTCGCAGATAGGTTTGATCGTGGAGGCGCCGCATCGGCAGAGCGCGATGCGCGCATCTTTGAGAATCAATGTATCATCATAATTTCGGATTTCAATATCTCCTTTCACCCAGAGCGGACCGTTTCTGCAGACATCGATTTGATTCCGACTGGGAATGGCTTCTTCGAACCCACCGTCTTTCCGCTTGAAATGGAGCGCTCCGGTCGGGCACCGCATGACCACCTCTGCGACCTTGGCCGGATCGGCCGCATCCGCATCGATCCAGGGTTTTTGCAATGGATCGAAAACCTTAGGCGCACCCCGCACGCATTCGGACACATGCGTGCACCGGTCTACCGTAAAATAAACATCGATAGCCTTGCCCTTGTATTTCACGATTCTCTCTTTCATTTGTCTGTCTCCAGTCATTGATATTTTCTAATCCGTTTTAATATAGCACATCTCTATCTTTAATTAAAAGAAAATTTTTCATTAGAATTAAGTGGATTTTCGCAATTCAACTTGTTATATTAACAAATAATTTTGCATCTTTTGCACTGCACTGAAATTTGTACAATCAACCACTCGACCCAAATGGAAATAAGGGAATTATCTACGAGCATATATAATTAGATGCTCAGATGTTTAGAATATCAAATTGTAAAAAATAATATGAATATAAAAGATCGTTTTTCGTTTTGGTATGAGTTATTATTAATTATATATACTTTATTCCCTGTTTTATTTCTTATTCTGTTTTTATCGTATATTTTGAGAGCACGATTATATTTGGGATATTGGCCAACACCTTATCATCCTGATCCCAAAAGCATGAATTTTTATTTTCATCATTGGGCATTGTTTATATCTATTGTTACAACACCGTTTGCGGGTTTAGCATGGCTTCTCCAGTATATTTTTAGAAATTTATTATTAAATAGAGCAAAGTATTTATTGTTTATATATCCAATACCCTGGATAATTTATATTTTAATATTAAAATTTGATCCATTTAGATTTATTGAATGGTTTCTTGACTAAGAAAATTCTGATCGCCCAGGATATCCATCCTGGGCGTAGTATAAACGGGATATCTATCCCGAAAACGCATATGAGTTTATTGTCCAGTACGAAAAGAATTTGTATATTAAACCCCGAAGATCGAAAATATAGCCGTGCGCGAAACTGGAATCTGGCCAAGAATGATGTCATATCACTGGATTTGGATCAACTTCAATCACATCCTTCGGGACAAAAGTCCCGGTCTCATTAGACACCTGTGATAAACATCCCGGGCGATCAAAAACTCATGTTCCATTGAATTCGGAGGGGTAAAGTGGAATCGTTGAAGGAAAGCCTAGTTGAATATAAGAAACAAATGGAGAAGGGTACCATTCAAAAAGCATATAAGGGAATAATGGATTATGTTATGCGATTAAGGACATATTTACAAAATAAATATCCAGAATACACTGTCGGGAATATTTATTATGGTTATATGGATATGACCTATTTCCCATTATTTCCTAAAAAACTTAAGGACCGAAAATTAAAAATTGCCATAGTATTTATTCATGGCAACTGTCGATTTGAAGTATGGCTTTCAGGAAATAATAGACAGGTACAGAAAGAATATTCGGAATTGATATCGATAAATAATTGGAATAAATATCGGATGGATTCAAAAAATCCAGATTCAATTATTGAATTCACCTTGGATACAAATCCAGATTTTAGCGATACAAATAAACTAACAAAGAAAATAGAAATATCAACATTATCCTTTATAAATGATATTGAAGCATTCCTGTCTAAACAAAAAAACTAAATGCCACCTACCATCTTAATTAACGCAGGCCTGGCTATAAAGCAGCTAGATTGGTTATTAAACCGTTGGGCTGAAAACAAAACAGAACACAAAGGTCACGACAGTAACAGAGCATAAAATGACAACAACCATTCCAACAAATTTGATTGCACCGTGCGGAATGAACTGCCGCCTTTGCCTGGGATACATTCGAGAAAGAAATACATGTCCGGGTTGCCGAATGATCAATAATCAAAACAGTCAATCCCGCAACAGATGCAGAATCAAAAATTGCGACCAAATTGCCAAAATCAAATATTGCTCCGATAGCTGCGCCAAATTTCCCTGTGTCAGATTGAAACAGTTGGACAAGCGGTACAGAACAAAATATGGAATGAGTATGATCGACAACCTCAAAATGATCAGTGAATTTGGGATTCGACATTTCATTCGAAATGAAAAAGAAAAATGGACTTGTCCCGAATGTGGTGAAATAATTTGTGTCCACAGACCAGCATGTCTTTCTTGTGGGTATCAATGGCAACAGGATAAAACAGCTTGATAACATTTTTGTTTAGAATATTGTTCCGAATAATTTAAATCGAAAAATAAATGTTCACAAAAACAATCAAAAAGTTACGAACGGGTTCTTCTTATCTTCCGATTTTGCTCGTCCTTTTGCTCCTGTTTTTAAGTTCAGGCCACGATCTATTCCATAACCACAAACCGGATCTGGAACACCATCACGACTGTCCTGCGTTTCAAATCGTTTTATCGTTCAGCTCGATCATTGTCTACTATTTCATCATTTGTTTTATCTTATCCGTCTGCGCGTTTTTTCCTTTTGTCCGGCAGAATGTTGAATATACCTCCCCCAGATCCGATTATCATCCCCGGGCACCTCCCTTCTAATTCCTTCAAAATTTCGCCGATCTTTTAGAACAGATTCAATTTCATACCTGTAAAATTTGAAGGGAGCAATCCATGCACACAAACGACGGAACATGGAGGGCGTTCGTATTTGTTGCGTTGTACATTGCTGTTTTTTGCAGCTTTTCATACGCCCAATCCAAATATGGCAAAATCGAAGGAACTGTGATCAACACCGAGAATGAACCGTTATCCGGAGCAAATGTGTTTTTACCGAGTCTGGAGCGTGGTGCAAGCACAAACGACCGGGGAGAATTTCTCATTTCACAATTACCATCCGGCATTTATCAGATTGCCGTAAAATATATCGGATACAAATCGGAAATCCGGAATGCAGAAATCAAAGCCGGAAAGACCTGTCTGGTCAAATTCATGTTGCATCCAACGGCTATCGAATCCGAACCGGTTGTGGTTACGGGCAGTCCTGTTGCTTTGGATCCTCTGAATTCACCGCAGGATATCAACTATCTCGGTGGCCGTGAAAAAATCCGGTTGCAGTCCACATCTCTGGGCAAAACCATCGAATCCATTCCCGGAATCTACAACATGTCAGCCGGTTCCGCAGCGGGCAAACCGATCATCCGGGGTCAAACCGGGGAACGGATCCGCATTCTGAGCGATGGCGTGGCCCAGGAATATCAACAATACGGCGAACGCCACGCGCCCAACATCGATCCGTTCAACTATGAACGTGTGGAAGTCATCAAAGGAGCAGCCAGTCTGCTCTACGGCTCCGATGCATTGGGCGGCGCCGTGAATTTGATTCCGTATCGCTTTTCTATTGCATCTAGAGAAAGAACGAACTTGAACGGAGCGGTGACGAGCGGATGGCAATCGAATAACAATGAGTGGACGGCGGGTTTGAAACTGGGTGGATCAAAAGGAAAATTCGGGTTTACGGGATCGTTGATCCGCAGAATGGCAGGAAATTTCCACACGCCGGATGTGGACCCGTTTTCAAAGACCGGAAAGCGGGGCGATCCAAAATTTACCGGTGAAATCGATCACACGGATTTCGAACAGACGAACGGATCGATTGGGGCCGGTTATTTGACCACACTCGGGCTGCTTTCCATGAGTTACGATCATTATTTCAATTCAAACAATTTTTTATTACCGACGGGACTGCCGATTGGCCTTCGTCTCAAAAATCAAATCGTCACGGTCAAAGGGAATATGCCTTTCGGACATTTCATTTTAAAACCGAAATTCAGTTATCAGCGTAATCAACGTCAGGCAGCCAAAGAGGGCAATTCGTGGAAAGTGCTGCCGGATTTGGCGAATGTGGATTTGGTCATGAATGTTTATTCAGGACGATTTGAACTCGAAAATGTGAATCTTTCCAATTTGTCCGGAACTCTGGGCGCTGAAATCAAATATTACGATCATAAAAATATTGGACGGGTTCCGCTTCAGCCGACCGGTCATTTTACGAATGTCGCGCTGTTCGGATTCGAAGAATGGCAGGCGAAAAAGTGGACACTGAATTTCGGCACACGTTTCGATTACCGGTCTCAAAAATTTATCGGATCTCCATCCAATCCGCTGCTGCCCGAAGACGATGAAAGAACGTTTTCCTCCTTATCCGGCGCGCTGGGAGCCTCTTACAAACTCACGGAACAGTTCACCGCCGCAGTGAATATCGGGCGCGGATTCCGAACACCGAGTTTTTATAACCTCTATGTGTACGGATATCATGGCGGAGTTTTCGCTTTCCAGATCGGCTACCCTGACCTGAAGAACGAAATCTCACTGGACATGAGTTCTTCTCTGCGATTCCGCAGCCGGCGTGTCGAGGCATCGGCTACGCTTTTTCAAAACCGAATCGACAACTATATCTTTTTGTACAGTGCGCCGGATCATCCCCTGGCTCCTGCAAACGAAACCTTTGTTTTTGCACATGATCAGGCCGACGCACAGTTGACGGGACTGGATTTCAACATCAAGGCCAATGTACTGGACTGGCTGGTGTTCAGCGGAAATTATTCGATGATCGACAGTAAATTCCTCAGCGGCATTCACAAAAACAATGCGCTGCCTTTGATGCCTGCGGATCGTGTCTGTGCAGAAGTCAAATTTCTGCTGCCCGGCGCCTCGGTTTTTCAATCACCGTATATTTTGCTCAGTATGAAATATGTGGGGGACAAATCCGCGGCAGGCGAATACGAACCGTTCGGACAATTCGATGACGGCATCGGTCCAGACATTCCGTTTGGTGTGGCATCCACCGCAGCATATACGCTCATGAATCTGGGAATCGGTTTTGATCTAAGTATCATCGACCGGTTGATCAACATCGACCTGGAGATCACCAATTTACTGGATAATGATTATCGGGACTTTTTGGACACTTATAAGGGTTACACTCTGGCCCCCGGCCGAAGTGTGAATGTAAAATGCAATATTCCTTTGAACAATTAAGCAAGATTGTAGACTGAATGGAGATATTATGTCCGAATTGTCCGACATGATGCATCATCACATCCTGATTTTTTTGAATCAAACAAATTGCGTCCGGGGGATGATTCCGGGCGCAATTGTAATCCCATATTCATCCTCCCTTTTCATTCATGTCTTTCCTTTGATAGTGAATAAAAAAATTACACTTGCCCTATTCACAAAAATCCTGTATGTTTCAATGAACCTTGATTGTTTGAATCGATCAGGATGCATCCATTGGAGGAAAGAATACTATGAAACATATCTTGAAATGCGTCATGTTTCTTGCCCTATTCGGTGTGAATGCAGTTTTCGCATCAACAAAATTGTATGACCTGCAAGGCCAGCCTATTGATACGGTCGGCCATTTGTCTGTCATTGCCATATGGCCACCAGGCACAGAGGGCATCGATCCTTCGATTCCGGAAAAAGCCAAACCGTGCCACAAGCGGTTTTACAATATTTATAACCCCAACATCATTGTTTACAAACCGCAAAAACCCAATGGTACAACCGTTGTTCTGTGCGCCGGCGGCGGATACACCTATATCGCCACAGGCGTCGAAGGTGGACCCACAGCGGAAAAATTGAATGTAGCCGGCATTACTTCTTTGTTTTGAAATACCGGTTGCCCACCACAACGGGCGCAAGCTTCCAGCATCCTGTACCCCTGTCCGATGCGCTACGCGCCATTCAGTTGGTTCGATACCATGCCGATCAATTTGGAATCGATCCCAACAAAATCGGCATCATGGGATTTTCCGCAGGTGGTCATCTGGCCTCGTTGGCGGGAATCCTGTATTCCCAATATACATTCGGAACAGACAGCATTTCCACGACCAATTCACGACCAGATTTCATGTGTCTGATTTACGCCGGAATTCCTGAGGAAATTGATATTACAGCACAAACGCCGCCCACGTTCCTGGTACACGCCAAAGACGATTCGACCGTTGCCGTTGAAAAAAGTATTAAGATGTATGAGGCTTTAACCGATCACGGTGTCAAAACTGAAATCAAACTTTACGAAACAGGCGGTCACGGTTCCGGCCCGGGCCGCGAAGGTACAGATACTATGCAATGGCCCGATGCTTTCGTGGATTGGTTGCGGACAATGGGATTTATTTCCATGGATAAATATCCTTAAATATTTTTAAGTTTTCATGATTTTCTTGTAATTCATATCGAAACAGGTGACCAGGTTGCCTACGACGGTTACTGTTTTCTCGAAACAAGAGTTTTGACCTGAATCTTTGGTTGAAATCTGATACCATTTCTGGTACGAATTCAACTCATGAATACCTTCTTGTTTTTTCCCATTTACAGTGACAATTCTCTATGACATATTGCTGTTATTTCATTTGACGAAATGTGAATTAATTTTTATATTAAAATTGCAATCAGGAGACAACCTTCCAGACAAATCGGAATCATTACATTTGAGAATACGACTTTACATATGAGAAAACCATGATTCAAAAAAAATTGTCAAAAATGGTGCAGGATGCCTATAAGGAAGGGCGAAGATTGGTTGCGCCTCTAATGGGATTTCCCGGTCTTCGGATGACCGGAAGCACAGTCAAACTCGCACAACAAAATTACGGAGAGCATTACAAAGTTCTGCGACTGCTCGTCAATAAATTCAATCCCGATGCGATTTTTCCCCTGATGGATCTCTCCGTGGAAGCCAACGCAATGGGACGATATACCGTATTCCCGAAAGAAGATTCGCCAACTGTCATTAAGGAATATTTTGAAATCGCCCAGTTGACCATGCAGAAACAAATCAACATCACTTTCGATACCAGACTTATGGGATATGTAGAAACATTAAAGCTGATGAGTATCGGATTTCCGGAAAACATGCTCAAGGGTGCTTACGTGACCGGCCCCTATTCGCTGGCCGGGCTGATGATGGGCGCCGATGATGCTGCCATAGCAACCATGATGGAACCCGACAAGCTGAATATGCTCTGCGAATTCGCGACAGAAAAGATTCAGGAATATGTCAGACTGCTTATCGGAGCCGGTGCGCAGATCATCTGCATCCTGGAACCGAGCGCAGTAATGTTAGGCCCGGATCAATTCGAACAATTTTCTTCCCGTTTCGTCCGCCACATCAACAACAGCTGCAAATACACCGATGTGGCTACGGTCTATCACACCTGCGGCAACACCATGCACCTCATTGAAAAAATGGTTGATTCTCAGGTTGATGCAATCAGCCTCGATTCTCCTAAAGCGGGTGTGAATCTTCCGGAGGTGGCCGAACGTGTGGGAGATAAAGTGATCATTTTCGGCAACATCAATCCAACCGGCCATATCTTTAAATCCACACCAGAAAATGTCGAAAAAGAAGTTTTGGAGCTTTTAAGATCGATGGAACACTGTCCAAATTTTGTGCTGAGTACAGGCTGCGATCTGCCCCAGGAAACTCCTTTCGAAAACATCGATGCGTTTATGAAAACGGGTAAAAATTACAGGATCAGCAAATAAACCGCAGTATTGAATGATAGATTTGTTATATAAATAATCAACTTGACATAAATAAGGGGGGGCAAACACAATGTGGGAAAAAGAAAGACAAATTGTCGTTGCAACGCATTTGGAAAAATATGAAAGACTGCTATCCGAAACATATAAAATTTTTGCTAAAAAATTTGCCGATCTGTCTTCATTCTGGGATGAAATTGCTGTTGAAGAAAATACCCATGCTCTCATGATTGCAACGTTAAAAAGTATGATTTACAATGGATCTCAATTTTTTGAAAACAGAGATTATGAAGTGCCGGATATTTTGAAAGTCATTGGCAAAATCAAAGCTTACATGACGAACATCGAAAAAAAAGATATTACCATCGAATCTGCAGTCAAATTTGCACTTTTTGTAGAAGGGACACCACTCGAGAAAGACATTTTTAAAACAATGGACGGCGACTCGGAAGAAGTCAAACGGATTCTGTCTATTTTATACGAAGATACAAAAAAACATTACCACAAGATACAAAAATTGTCAAACGATATTATTCAAAAATCAAAAAAGAATATATCATAATCACAAAATTTTTTATTGAATAGACTTTTATTTTACTGTCCCGTAGAGTTCCTGCATCTGCAACCATACGACGTGCATCATTGGCAGGAACTTTACGGGACTGATAATTCCCCCCTTTTGCAGGGATCGCATCCTCTCTCTTCTGTGAGACAATACAAATGCTTGTTTCTAAAAAAAGAAACCTGTATGTTTCCTATAAAAGAAATCCGTGATTTTTTACTTGATTAAAAAAGGAGAATATTTCCAGAGGAATAAAACTGCATAACGCCCACTGGAATAGAAATAAAAAGGCGGGATTCCATAATGCAAACCAGTCGAAAGGAGGGAAAATATGTATCCTATATCAAGGCGGCAATTCATAACTGGCGTTGGTATATCGAGCGCTGGTATTTTTCTGACTGGATGTACAAGCGAAGAAGTCAACAAGGAGGTTAGCGCGGTTGAAGACCTCATGCGCGAACACGGGATCTTGCGTAGGGCGTTGTTCGTGTACAGCGAGGTGACCGGCAAACTTCACAGCGATCCATCATCTGTACCGCTTGATACCCTTCAAAAAACAGCCAGGCTTTTTCGTGCCTTCGGTGAAGATTATCATGAGAAAAAATTGGAAGAGGCATACATCTTTCCGGCAGTCAAAAAGGCAGACGGAGAAGCAGCCCAATACCCTGAAATTCTTATTGACCAACATGAACGAGGACGTGAGATCACCGATTACATTCTTGCTCTGTCTCGGGGAATGAAATTAAATTCTCACAATGCAAAGCCACTGACGTTGGCATTGAACTCTTTCGTGAGGATGTATCGACCGCACGCGGCAAGAGAGGATACGGTTGTTTTTCCGGCATGGAAACAGATCCTCACCGATAAACAACTGGATGAAATGAGTGACAAATTTGAGGATATCGAACATAAACAGTTCGGCGAAGATGGATTTGAAAATGCTGTACAGGAAATTACTATAATCGAGAGCGAACTTGACCTGAGCGACCTCGCACAATTCACAGCACAACATCTGCCTTTTAAATAAGATGTCTTTCCAGTCGGGAATACCTATCCCGAATAATCCGATTGATGGCAATTCTATGACATAACTATATTAGAAAAGATCCAATTCGCTTCGTCCCTACCCGATCCGCCTTTCTCTAAAAAAATACAAGTTTTTCTTCGTTCTCACGATCTTCGTGAGTTTTGACGCCCCAACATCCCGGAGTATAGCGCACCTTTGGAGACCGTGGATGCGAGTAAACGCGACAGAAATATTGTGCCACAGATTTACTTTTGGATCGCTCAATACTCACTCATTCGTTGCCTGATGCACTTTTTTATTTCAGCCTTTTTCCATAATTTAAACGGATTTTGTTGGTCAGTATTGGGAAAGGAGGAACCGTTTCTAAATAAGGAACGTTTTGGTTTAAAGCGACCATGTCGATCTTGGTCAATTTGATATTCTCAAAAACGGGAATGTTGATGCGTATTCTTTCACTGTATTTAATAAATAGACTGTCAGAATAGGGATTCAGATAATCGTCCAGGATACGGCCGATATTTGCAGCAGATATCTTATCCACCGTTTTGGATTGCAAATAAGTGTATTGTTGATACCTCGCAATCAGTGCATCCTGCCACATGTGAGTATATGCTTGAACGGAAGGGAATTGATCGATTCCTTTGTTATAGGCTTTTTTATTGATAATCTGATCCCTCATGAGATCCGCGACCGCGTATTTGAACTGTTCCGAAAACTCGCTGTCGCTAAACTTTCTTTTTCGAAAGACCAGGGGGTGTGACGCATAAATTTTCATAAAATCCGCCACAGTCCAGGTTTTTCCATCAAAAGTAAAAAAAGGCTGGCCTTCAAAACCCTGTTTTTTTAATTCGATGCCGACGGAATCGATCACAGAGTGCGGTGTTTCCTGAACCGCCTCGGGATTCATGAAAGGTGGGGTTTTCTGATCGGACCGCTTATACAAAGGTTTAAACAGCTCGGCCATTCTCTCAAATGTGTCCTTGGCAAATTCCAATCGTTTGTTCTTCATGAGGTCAAAGACGTAGTCGTCCCAGCTGACTTCCGACTTTTCGCGCTCCCAATCTTCGTATACCTTGTTGTTTCTTTGCTGGACGTCGATGCTGGTGACGGCCGGCCGGTCAACCCAGTCCAGCACTTTCATCATCAGGAACTGACCGTTATCCACCTGGATCGGCCCTATCACCTGGTTTTTAAACAGAGGTTCTGAAAACAAAGCCTGGTGGACGGCGTGGATTTCATGTGACTCCCATGACACGGTTCTTTCTGGGGCAGGTCCCATCCCGCCCGCTTTCCGGTACACAGCGTCGAAAAGATCAGTTTGAAGAGACTTCGTTTTCTGTTCCTTAGCGAATTGGGCGGCGTCCCGGCCGATCGAACAATACGCCACATGATACTCTCTGCCGGCCAATCGGTAACGTTTGTTTAGTTCGGAAGTATCCGGCCTTATTTTTTCATCGACGATTTGAGCGAATAAAATTTTCCTCATGAATTGTTCTTTTCTTCCGCGGATATAAGCCTGGAACGACGGACTGCGGGCCAAAGGATTGTCTTGGCTCGCCTCAAACGCGTATAATTTTTCCGCAATGATCGAATTGAGGACGATCTGCTTATCAATATTGGTATTCTGTTTACAATAAGGGGGACGTATTGTATATTCCGCCCGCCGTATGAATTCATCTCTGGTAATAACCCGGTTCCCCACGATGGCGAGGATGTCGTCCTTCCTCTCCTTTTTTGCGCAGACGACCAGTGCGACCATCGAGAGCACCACACTTATCGTGACAATTTTCCGTATTGGAATTGATAGCATCATTAAACCTCTATACAACACTTTTCGTCTATTATCAATGAAACACATCAAGAGAGTTGATCTTTATCAACGCGAATCCATGGAAACGAATGTATAGGTCTTACCGGCCTGGGTAGACAGATCGTAAACTACACAAACCGAATAGGACGAATTCGCTAATCAGATTATCTGTGCATATGCGGACCAACAATTTGCCGATTTTTTTCATATTTAAATATTCCTGATCGTAACAGCTAAAGGTTAAATTCTATTCCTCATAAATGATAATCATCTTCATTTCTGATTAATCTTAAATACAATCGCAATCTCGTCAGGGATTGTATCGGATTTTTCTATTCTTAAATAATCAGCATCTTGATTCTATCAAATTTTTTCGTTGCTGCCCATTAGTTCGATTTTTTATTTGGTGAAGATGATTTACCTGAATTTTTAATGATAATGATCTAAAATAATTCATCATATTATTTCTTCAAAAACCATTTTATCAAGGTTAAGGAGAGCACCGTCGACAATCACCTTCAGCACGTGTTTACCGGCATCAAGTTTTACTGACTTTTTAATAACTTCCCAATTTTGAAATCCTGCAGTGTTTGGAATTGATATTATCCCTGTTTTATCTGCGCCGTCACATTCGAAATGTAGCTTTCCACTATCATAAGATGAAGCAATATAGAATGAAATCTGGTACGTTGCGGATTTACTGACAGTCACCGTATACGCCATCCAATCTCCTACATGGGTCCAACCCACATTGTAACCACCTGCAGTACATTTTTCAATATCTACACCTTCGTTGAGACGATATTGCCCACCTTCATTGATTTCATCTCTGTCATAGAAAGCATCGCCCAGGCAACCGGTATCGAAGTCTTCGGCTTCAATGGTCCCCGGAATGGTATGTGGCTTGAAGGCTTCCTGTTTTAATTCACAGACCTCCATAAGTTTCCATTCGGCAATGACAGTATCTACGGACAATAAAATTTCTGGGAATTTTTTATTGGAAATTTTAAATAATCCGTTGCGTGCATCTTCAATTTTCCAGTATTGGTTGTCTTTCCTGGTAAGCTTTGAAATAACAAGTTTCTGATCAGAAGCGCTGTAACCGATTGCCTTTTTATTATTACCACGGTTCAGAATTTTGTAAATACCTTTACCAGCGGCTTTCAATTTCCATTGGTTTGAAATGTCTTTTCTTTTTCCGGTTAGTGTCAAATCCGAACCGAGCACCAAACTGCCCGAATTATTACCGGGGACGATGTAATAATGCGGCTCACAATCAAAGTCGGCATACTTGTCGAGTGCTGGAATCTTGCCGTCGAAACTAAGTTTCAAGACATAAGCCAGTTCTTCGAACGAACGTTCAGGCAGACGAACGATTAATCCTTTTAATTTTTGCTTGTAATCCAATGACAGGTACTTTCTTGCTTCTCCGTTAATGAGTTCAACCGATTTCAGGTTTTTGCAGTCGATTCTGTCAGAAGACAATGATTTAAGTATGACTTTTTTCTGACCTTTTTCCCAACCGAGCAAAATTACGTAAAGCGTCGAGTTATCTTTTGATCGGGTATAACGCACATCCTTGGTGGTTCCTTCGCTCGGAGGTCCCATTACGCCATGCGCCGCTCCCATTTTTGTGGGGCCTTCTCCGTATTTTACCCATGCGCGGGTTGCATATACCGCTTCGCCATATTTTTTGAGCCAGTCGCCCATGGCCAGCAGAACGTCTTTCTGTTCCTGTGGTATTGTGCCATCTGCCTTTGGTGATATATTAAGCAACAGGTTACCATTCTTACTTATTCTGTCAAGAAAACCATGAAGTATCTGCTTTTTGGAATAATATCCGAGACCCTCGGTATAGCACCAGCTTGAGGAACTGATCGCATCATCGGTGAGCCAATAATTGTCCGTAATGTCGGCGGGACCACCGCGTTCATAATCCAGCACCGCGCATTTGGTGTTCAGGCCATCTTTATAAGTGGCGACCACTTCTTTATTCCATTCAGCGGCTTTGTTGTAGTAGTAAGATAGAAACTCAAGAAGAATTGGCTGGGATATCCTGTACAGATTAAAATCCTGCCAGAGGATATCGGGTTTATAGTTGTCAATAATTTCCTTAAGCTTATTTAACCAAAATGCTTCATTTTTTTCTTTTCCCTGCTGCCCATAAAGCATTTGGAGTTTTGGATCATTTGTTTTTGGTACATGGTCATAATATCCGGTGATATTATATGCATGATGCATCGATAGAATGATTTTCATATTTCTTTTTCGGATAGCATCCGTTAATAAACCAACCAGATCCAATTTCGGTCCCATATCTTTTGCGTTCCAGGGATTCACCTGGCTTGCCCACATCGAAAAGCCGTCATGGTGTTCGGCCACCGGTCCGGCAAATTTAGCACCGGCATCTGCGAATAACTGCGCCCATTCTTCAGGGTCGAATTCTCCGCCTTTCGATTTGAGTTTGGGTGCGAACTGTACAAAATTCTCCTGCTTGTCCTTGTCGCCAGTGATAAAGTGATCGTATGGCCACTGAGACGGATCGCCATAAGTTTCTATATGGTGCTTATTTTCTATAGATCCTTTAATATACATGTTGCGGGGATACCATTCGTTTGAAAATGCTGAAACAGAGTAAACTCCCCAGTGGAAATAAATGCCAAACTTGGCATCTTTGAACCATTCGGGAACAGGATTCACCTTCTCCAATGATTCAAAGTTGGGCTGAAAATCTTGCTTTTCAGTTTGTGCTGAGATCGAACTATTCATTCCTATAATAAACAGAACAAGTAAAGTTACAATCATTAATTTATTAGTCTTCATATGTATTAATCTCTGAATTTTTTGAAGGCTTATTATTATTTTCTATGTTTGTATCCGAGAAATATGCTGATTATTGGTTTCTGTTTATCGTGTATTCATTTTTCCCCAAATTGCAATTTCCCATCAACAAACACCGTCGAACTACATCTATTACCCCCCAATAAATAACTTTCACCGACCTGTACTTTGATGACCGGTTTCTCGAGGAGCATTTCGAACATGGCTTTTTGAAAACCTACACAACAATGATTACACAATGAGAGGGGCGGATTTTCAGACTGCGCATAGGGACAAGCGCATCTATCTACCGGTTTCCCTATGATCTTAATAGTTGAAACTTCAGGATCATATTCTATCTTTTCCCAATAAGTGTCTTTATTCGAGTTAATCCTGTCAAAAAAACCTTTTAGATTTTTCTTATTATCAATAAT
>CAZIAH010000090.1:0-17315 GCA_964537715.1 uncultured bacterium
AAAAGACCACCTGATCCCAGGATTTGGATTCGGCCAACTTCTCGATGCCGCGGTGGTTGTAACCGATTTCGATATCCAGTTTAACGACTTTTTCACCTTCCACATGAAGCCGAAAAAACTCGGGCTCTTCCTGAAGCGGATGATACGGACCAATGGGGATGATTTCGCTCATTGATCTCTCCTCAAAGGATAGTTACCCTCGGGCCAATCATCAGGAAGTAAAAGCCGTCTCATATCGGGATGATTTTTAAAACGAACACCCAACAATTCTGCAATCTCCCTTTCGATCCACTCTGTCCCTTTTATGATGTGTGCAATGGATTCTATTTCCAGTTCTGGTTTCTTTAGAAAAACTCGAAGGGACAGAACCTGGGGTAATTGATAAAAATCAAAATGGTATAAAATTTCTACTCCACCTCTCGGTGTATCCACACCCGAGGCGATAATAAA
Organism: uncultured bacterium; assembly: GCA_964537715.1. Lineage (GTDB taxonomy): Bacteria > Zhuqueibacterota > QNDG01 > QNDG01 > DSAB01 > CAZTZL01. The sequence continues at coordinate 451 of CAZIAH010000090.1, forward strand.
ACGCGCATTCAATTTCTCAAATATAAACTGACTGAAATCCACAATATCAGAAGGATCAATATTGATATAAACTCTATTATCATTATGCTGATACCACTTGAGAATCTTGGCATCAAACTGTTGGTGGATTTTCTTTTCGATCTCTTTCCAGGTCATAATCGTCTGTCTCAATTTTTATGCTTTCTGTCTCAGTAGTTTTAAAAGTTTTGCCACGCCGGCAATGATCGCTTCGGGTTTGGGGGGACATCCTGGAATATAAATATCGACCGGCAAAACTTCGTCCACAGTCTTTGGCATCACATAGCTGCCACTAAAAACACCATGAGCTAAAGCACACGTCCCTATTGCTATTACAACTCCAGGCTTCGGCATCTGGGCATAAACTTCCTTGGCTCTTGGAATACACTTCATTGTCATGTTGCCGGTTACCAAAAGCGCATCCGCATGACGAGGACTGCCCACAAGAACAATCCCAAAACGTTCCAAATCGTATCGTGGAGTCAGACAATCCAGAATTTCAATATCACAGTTGTTACAGCTTCCAGTCGAAAGATGATAAACCCACGGAGATTTGGTTAATGCTTTAAGTTTCAATCCCATAATTCTTATCTTCCCAATAAAGCCAATATCACTGCGACAATTCCAAGAATCGTGACCGGTCCCCAGAAAAATTTCATGGCCTGGTCAATCCGGACTCTTGGATTGGTGTTTCTGATCAATATAATCAATACAAGAAGTACTACATATTTTAAAACGGACCATAAAATCGCCCAACCCTGAAAATGCATACCTCCTAAGAACAACAAAACCAAGGTCATGGGTAAAGTAAAAAGCATCATCATTCGGGTTAATTTAAATATTGCCAAAGGAGGACCCGAATATTCAACAAAAGGCCCGCTCATAATTTCCGTTTCCGCTTCAGGGATATCAAAAGGAACCAGAGTCAATTTGGCCTGCATGGCAATCACCGCGACAATCAGAGCAATGATTCCGGAAGGATATTGCCAGTTAAAAACCATACCATAATTATTTTGATAGTTGATTAAATCCCCGAGTCGGATTGCTCCACCAGCCTGAATAATAGGTACCAGTACAGCTAAAATAAAGGGAAGTTCATCCGCCAGCATGAGCTTCATCTCACGACTGGCACCCAAAGAGGCAATCGGATTTTTGGAAGCAAAACCGCCGATAATCACGGCCAGCGAGGGGACCATCAAAAAATAAATGACAACGATCAAATCTCCAGTAAATCCTTTTTCCGGAAAAAAAATCGCCATCCAGATCAACGTGGAAACGAGCGTCACGGCGGCCAATCCAAATATAGGAGCCAGTAAAAAGGTCGTCCGAGAAGCTCCTTTCGGTATGATGGTTTCTTTGCCTAAAAGTTTGACAAAATCGTACAGGGGCTGAAGCAGGGGCGGTCCGACGCGCCATTGCACCCTAGCTGTGACCTTGCGATCGATCCAGCTAGCAAGCATCCCGACAACAGCCGTAAAAAGAAAACCAGGGAAAATCAAATATGCCACGATCGGATTCATATCAAATAAACGCTTCCTTTTTCCACGGAATGGTATGTACGATTAAATGTTCTCCGATTTGAAAAAGTTTTTCTTTCGGATTGGGTTCAAATTCCCCGTATTGAATGGCCCCTTCGGGACAACCTCCCAAACAGATGGGTTCTTCATTGTCTCCGAGACGGCCGATGCAAAAATCACAGCGGGACACTGCATAAGGAATCACTTCGGGCAGAATCACTCCGAACGGACAGGCATAACAGCAGGTCCGACAAGCCACACATCGCAGATTATACCGCTTGACAATCCCGTTTTTCTGTTTTTCGAGAGCGTCTGTCGGACAGGCAGTCACGCACGGCGCTTTGTCGCACTGTCTGCATGTGGCACCGAATTCCGCAATTTCCCTCAGATGCAAAATGCCATCATTAAAAGGATGATAAAAATAGCTGCACGAAGCTTTACACTCGTTACACTGACGACATTTTACCAAATCAATCAACAGACGCTTTGCCATAGCTATTCCCAGATATCCGGTAAATTCTTCAACATTTCGTATTTAAAGACCGGCCCGTCCTTACAGATGAAATAGTGATCGATCAGACAATGACGGCATTGACCGATACCGCAATACATTTTTCTTTCCATGGAAAGGTAAATATCCTTAGGCCGGAATCCCACTTCCAACAGTTTCAAGGTTCCGAATTTCATCATGATCGGCGGCCCGATGACGACGGCCACACTATTTTTCAAATTGATTTTGATTTTATCTAAAAGGGTTGTAACGACACCCACGTGGCCTTTCCAATCGCCCTCCCCTTTATCCACAGTGATATGGAATTCGATTTTCTTTTGAAAATCGTCGATTTGATATTTATAAACGATATCAGCCGGTGAACGTGCACCATAACACATGCTGATCCGGGGAAACTTGGCTTTTTCTTTGATCAGACTGTAGAGCAAGGCGCGCGCAGGAGGAAATCCGACGCCGCCGATCAGAAGCAGAATTTCCTTGCCATGATATTCTTCCAAAGGGAAACCATTGCCATACGGTCCCCTCAGACCAAGAACATCTCCCTCTTTCATCTGATGAAGACGGGAGGTCATATAACCGACATTCTGAACTGTAAATTCAAGAAGTTCGGGCTGATAACAAGGAGAGGACATAGCAAAGGGTGCTTCTCCAATTTCTGGAACCATTAACTCGGCAAACTGGCCGCAATGGAATGAAAAAACATTCTCCGGTTTCAGGACAAACGTTTTGATCCCCTGTGTTTCCGTTTTTATTTCCCGGATCACTGCTTTTTGTGATTTGTAGGGATTGTTTTTCTTGCTCGTCATAATAATATTTAACTCATGGATAGATCTTTAAGAGCTTCCCGCATATCGATTTCACCTTGGCATCCTTCAATACAACGTCCGCACCCGGTGCATCCGGTCATACCGTAATTTTCTTCCAGATATTTGAACTTGCATAAATACCGATTGCGAAATCGTTCGTACAAACGCGGCCTCGGTGTCCCGCCACCGGCAGTCACCGCATAACCCGAATACATGCAGGCATCCCATCCCCGTAATTTGACAAAGGTTTTCCTCGTCACATCATCCAAAAAATAGCAGTGACAGGTGGGACAGGCATGATTGCAGGCACCGCATTCGACACAGGTTTCGGAATGTTTTTTCCAGACTTCGGATTCCCAATGTTTTGAAACAACTTCTTTATGCGTTCCTGAAAAACTGAATTTCTTGTTTTGTTTATCGACTCTCTGCGTACATTCCTTTCGCATCTTCTCCAAAGCTTCTTTTTCTTCCCTGACCAATTCCTTGAGCGCTTGATCATGACCCTCGAGAAGCCCCTTTCCCCGTTTGCTTCCGACTTCGATGACAAATCCATCCCAGATTTTCGACAAATTCAGATCAAAACCCGCTTCGGGATAGGGTTTCCCATTAACCAGTGTACAGAAGCAGGTGTCCCACGGTTGTGTACAATCGCTGCTGATGATCAAACTTTCACTGCGCCGCTTCTGATAATGAGGATCTGCAAATTCATTTCCGAATGCACGGTCGAATATGGAGATCGCTTTTAAATCGCACGCTTTTACATTCAAAAAGAGCCAGGGTTTCTCAGACTGATAATCCTTTCCGACTACTTCTTCCAGGGAAGGGAAAAGAAATGTTTTTAACGGTTGGACAGCGCGGGCTTCTTCATAAACAATCGATGAGATATTTTCTGTAGTCACGGACTTAAAAAAAAGTCCGCCCTTTTGTGCTTGAGGTGCCAGAACAGCAAATTTCTCAAGCCACTTTTGCAGCATATTCCCCCAATGAGCTTTTCCGATATAGTACATTTCAGAAGACATAATCTGTAAGATAGAGTCACAAAATAGTTAAAACAGTATAAGAAATTTATTTACTTTTGTCAAGAAAAAAATGCACTAAAACTGATTTTATTGTGAAGACAGGCACAATAAAATTAAAAATCATTCTTAAAAAAATATCCTTGTAAAGAACCGAATCTTGATAAATTTTCTATTTTACAAAACCAAACCCATCATTCAAATTTCACTCCCCTGCCAGCCCGGAAGCAAAAACCCAATCCCGAATTGAAGACTTGAATGATTATTCTAAATGGAGCTTTCACTTGCAACAGCAAATCCAATATCGCCGGGAGTCAATCATAAAAGGATATCTTGACAAAACAATCACTTCTTAAAACCCCGCATAAGGATTCTATAGAGATTTTGTCTTTGTGGCTTGGAATTCTTTTAGAAAACAGTTCTTAGTTATTTTTTAAAAAAGTTCAGTATATATCAATCTACAAACTAAATCCTCAACATTAAAATGAGTAAAACGATCAGACCCAATATGATCCATGACATATACAGAGTGAGTATCCCCGTGTGAGCTTTCCTGAACAGCTTTGTAATACCACTGGCTATTTGATTGCCTTGATTATAAATATCAAACCATTTCTTCTCAGCAATGACATAAAAACGATGCATCAATTTCATTTCTTCTACTGTGTTATAAAATTGTGTCCCATCTACCCGTTCATCTGGAAGAAGACGTTCCCCTCCAATAAAATTCTCAGCGGTCCTTATATTTTGTATTTTCCCGGCAAAATAAATAATACTTCCTATGATCAGTCCAAATATGATGAGATAGGCAGCTTGTCCAGCAGACCAAATACCGAGAAAAGAGATACCAGATACTGAAGGCAGAATAAAATACTTCAGCGGCACTGCATTGATAAAAATCCCAAAAACAACACAAAGTATGGCAGTGATAAACATCGGAAATGACATGAAAATTCCTACCTCGACTTTTTTCATAGGTTCTATCGCCTTAGAAGAAACTCCTAAGAATATCGAATGAATCATCTTCATGCCTATGGCAAAAGTTAAAGCGCTTCCGAACATCGCCATAACCAACCATAAAGTAAAAATTTTACTGCCATTCCTTCCAATATCAATGAGACCCTGATAGATTAACCATTTTGAAGCAAACCCGCTAAATAAAGGTGCTCCAGAAATGGATAGTACAGCCACGAGTGTTATTCCAAATGTCACAGGCATTGATTTGATCAATCCTCCTAACCGATTCAGCTCGGCTGTACCAGTTCGATACTCGATATTCCCAATGCAAAGAAAAAGACAAAATGTCCATATCGCACTGCTTATCATATAAAATAATCCGCCTGCCAAACCGATTGAATTGCCTATTCCAAAACCAAGTAAAATATATCCTGAACCAGAGATGACCAAATATGCCAATATTTTTCTCGCATTATTTTCTTTGAGTGCCATTATCACAGCATAAACGATTGATAGGGTCCCAATAATGATAAGTACATAGTTTAAACTCACAGATTTTTGAAAGAGATTGATGCAAAGTCTGAACAATAAATAAATTCCAAGAAGCTTATCTATCGAACCGGGAAGAAATGCTAAAACTGGAATGGGGGCCTTGGCAGACACATCCGGTATCCAGGTATGAAGAGGAACGGCTCCAATTTTTGCAAAAACACCCAATAGCAAAAGAATAAATGCAAAGTATGCACTTACTTCCTTAAATATAAGATTGATCTTATCCATTTCAAAAGTACCTGTCAGAGAATAGATCAAGCAAATTCCCAACAGAATCAGTGCATCACTTCCACCGATAATAATTAATGCTTTCTTTGCTGCCGGAGCTGTATCTTCTCCACCGGTAAGAATAAGTAAATAAAGTGTAATTCCCAAGAATCCCCAAAACATAAGGAGTAAAATAAGGTGATTGGACAAAAGTACACCACAGGTTGCGCCCAATGTCCATAAGAAAGTTGTATAGTAAGTTCCTTGATTACTCTTACCTGCCATAAATGAAATAGAATAAATGGCGATAAGAAGACCAAACAATCCCGCTGCCAATAAAATAAAGCCACTTAAATGATCGACTCTCAGTATCAGAGAATCATTGTATATATATTTAAGTGGCTGCCGAAGAAATATGAGCAAACTTAATATAAAAGTGATCATTGCACCCAATACTGACAAAAGGCTCTTTATTCCTACTGTTTTTTTTGGTAGAACAATACAAACAATACCAAAAAGAATAGGAAGAATAATAGGATAAAGCAGTATGTTGTCCATTGCCTGCCTCCTTATTAATAATGAAACAACAACTCTATCACACGATAGGGAAAGACCGCCTTAAGATACAAATCATAAACAAGTACTGATCAGACAAATGAGGCTTAATAAGCCTTGACAGCAAGAAAACTGTAATATTTCATTGAGGTAGGTAAGTAATCAAAAGATAATTGTGTTTTCAGATCTGGAAATAAACGATGGATGATTAGTTCGAATTCCAAAGGAGAAACCATAGGAACGAATTTGTTTTACATCTAACCGATAAAGCCCCCATTATTTTAATATTTATCTTGGATTATCCTTTATATTTCATTATAAATAAAATATTTACAATTGTCAAGTAGAAAATCGCTGAAGCGACGAGACAATTTCGTATCAAAGAAATCTTGATCCAGAGGATTGCTTTCGGAAAATGGAATTACGAAAGAAAATAGATGAAGAGTTTTCCCAAATCCTGAATTGCTTCTTTGACTTCCTCACTCACTTTCCCGAACAATTCAATCGACTTGAGTTGAATCCCAATTAAATACGGTTTTTTATGATGATTTTCGAGAAGCTCCATTAAAATCGCCAAGGGTACTTTATGCGTAGAAATTGCGGGGATGAACTGTCCGGCGTCATGGATGGTGAACAATCGAATCTCGCCGGGCCGGCCTTTAAAATCGACTGCATCGATAAACAAAACGGATTGGATTGATGGATTCTCCAGACAATCGAAAACAATTCCTTCCACACCCTGTTCGGTTTCCAAAAAAACCCGCTCTGAAAAGCGGGTTTGAAGATTTTTGACAATTTGAATGCCGGCACCGTCATCCGCACGGTCGGGATTCCCCAGCCCGATAACGATCACGGATTCCGGCTCGATGAGCTGCGAAATTCGCTTCAGCAATGCATCTTCATCAAACATGCTCTACCTGAACAAGATGGGTCGAACAACTGATGCACGGATCGTACGCGCGCGCGATCACTTCACAATGATAACGAATCGTTTGATCCTCCGCGCCCTGAGTCAGCAGATTTTCCACAGCTTTCCGCATATACTTTTCTATATCTTCCAGACTTTGTCCCGTCGGAATAATGAAGTTGGCTTTATCCACGAGGCCGTCTTTGATCTGATAGTGATGGTAAAGCGTTCCCCGCGGCGCTTCGACCGATCCAACTCCTGACCCTTCGGTGCGTGTTGATGCCATGATTTCAGGATCTTTTTTATATTTAAGAATGTTATCGACAAACACCGGAATTTGTTCAAGCGTCCATACCATTTCAATGGCCTGAGCATGGTTATTAAAAATGGGATTTTTCAACCACCGTTTGGTCCAGTATTTTTTATACATCTTTCCGGCCTGCCCCTTCAGCCGTTCGCCCAAATTATTGATTCGGGCCAGTGCACCCACGGTATAAGGTTTTTTCTTATAAAGACAATGCTTTGCAGAAGAGTGGGAAACGAAAAATTCATTGGTCAATTTGAGATAGTCAGTGGAATCGATCACGTCGCCTGTGGAAATACGAATCTGATCACCGACAATCCCAAATTCATTGTTGTCGGGTTCACAGCACATAAATACCGTATCCATTTCATAAAAAGTGGGTATTTCCAAACTTGCCAGGATCTCCAGAGCGCGCTCGGCATAGGGGATGAATTTTTGAGATTGCTTTTTGATATTTAAAAGTGTGGCATGGTCGAGATATTTCCCAAAACCGCCCACCGTGGGATTCTCGCCGTGAATCATCCGTCCGCTGGTCACCTTCATGATATGGTTGGCAAATTTTTTCAGCTCAAGCGCCTTGAGAACATCTTCCCCGTATTTTTCGACCATCGCAACCGCGGAGGGATATCCCAGAAAATCGGGAAGCGCAAGGAGAAAAATGTGCAAAGAATGACTTTCCAGCATTTCACCCATGTGCATCAGCGAACGCATCCAGTGGGCCTTCGGCGGAATTTCAATGCCGAGGGCTTTTTCCAGACCGCGCAGGGCCGCATACCTGTGCGAAATCGTACAGATAGCACAAATGCGGCAGGCAATGCTGACGTCCTCTTCGGGTGTTTTACCGACGACCAGCGTTTCGATCAAACGTGTGCCTTCCAATATATCGAATCGAACCTTCTTTAGCCGGCTTCCCTCGATCTGAACGGTAATCCCACCTTCCCCTTCCACACGGGACAAAGGTTCAACAACAATTTCTCGCATTATAGGACTCCCAATATTTTCTTCAACGGTTTCATCATGCCACTTCCGGTATGGATTCGAAAACGATTCTTGATTGCCTCTATGGAAAATCCCTTCTCCTTTAACAGATTGAACTCGGAGGACACGTTGGCTTCATCCACCGGTCCCCAGCACCCGAGACAGGGCAGCCCGTGAGATGGACAAACCGCACCACATCCCGAAGCCGTCAGCGGTCCCACACACATAATGCCTTTCAAAAGCAGACAATCGTTCTCTTTCCACCGGCACTCCGCACAGACCGGATGATCCGGAAACGACGGAATATTATCGCGGATAAAATGGGAAAAGCAATTAAAAAACTGATCCGCATCGATAGGACATCCCGGAATGTAAAAATCCACATGAACGAAAGCATCGATGGGCTTGGATTCGATAGGAGTCCGAAGTTCAAAAAAGTTGTCTCCGTAAACTTCCCGGAATCTTCTGTCCCAGCCCCCACCTCCCAATTCCATGGCCTGAATGCCGCCGTAGCAGGAGCAATTCCCAATGGCAGCCAGGAACTTGGACCGCTCGCGGACTTCCTTGACCATTTCCGCCTGCTCCTGGTTTGAAATCGATCCTTCCACAAGTGCGATATCCAGTTCGGTATTCTCGTTGTCGCTTTTCGCCAGAGAAAAGGATTTGATTTCGGCCAATCCAAAGAAATCCAGGAGCCTGTCTTCACTATGAATGATGGTCAGTTGATCTCCATTACAGCCCGTGAAGCCAAAGAGTCCGACACGCTTCTTTTTATTATCCAAAATATTTCTCCTGGTGTAAAATTTCCAATATATGAAAATATACCATATACTATGTACTATATACGACTATATCTCCCCTTATAAGGGGAGATTTTATTGAGATATTATTTTTGAAAATCTTGACAACATAACACAATACCTATGAAATAGTGTACTAAGTACTATATATTACATACTATACACTAAATACTATATACCAAATACTATATACTAAATTAATCCCTTCATATGAATCACATCCCAGTAGGTGAAAATCGGTCCGTCCAAACAGGTATAAATATACCCGCCTATAATACAATGGCCGCATTTCCCGACGCCGCACTTCATACGCCGCTCCAGAGTCATTAAAATCTGATGCTTCGGGATACGGAGCTGAAGCAATTCGGCCACAACGAATTTGTACATCACAGGTGGACCGCAAACCGCCACATAGGTGTTCTCGGGATCGATATTCGTTAGCTGCTTGAAAAGCCGTGTCACCAGACCGGTATAACACGGCCACTTTCCAGTATCGTCCTGATCCACGGTCAAAAGGCAGGTCAGATCATCGCGCTGACGAAGACTCAAAAATTCTTTTCGGAAAAGCATTTCGCTCGGATTTTTTGCACCGTACAGCAAATAAATATTTCCAAACTGATCCCGGTTATCCAGCGCATACTGCAACAGCGAACGCAGGGGAATCGCTCCCAATCCGCCAACGACAATGATCAAATCGTGTCCCTTGATTTTATCAATCGGGAAACCATTGCCGTACGGACCCCGGACCCCTAAAATATGATTTTCTTTCATTTGAAAAATCGCATTGGTAATTTGACCGACGCGCCGAATTCCAAATTCAATCAGACCCGGACGGGAAGGCGTCGAAGAGATGGAAAACGGAGCTTCTCCGATTCCCGGAATCGAAACCATCATGAACTGACCGGGAAGATATTCAAGCGTCATGGCCCTTTCCATATCCACTGCCCGCACCTGGAAAAAATGTACATCTTCAGTCAAAGGGTAACGCCGGATAAGGCGCATGGGTTCGGGAAGATACGGATTCACCAAAGGCTCCACTCCATTCTTCATACCTTCACCTCCTCGCCTCGCAACCGCTTGACAATCGTGGCAATATCGATATCGACCGGGCAGGTTTCGATACACCGGCCGCATCCAATACATGCGGGCTTGCCGTATTGGCCCACAAAGGCCTGAAGTTTATGTGTAAACCGCAATTTCAGCCGCTCGGCCCTGGATTCACGAAAATTGTGGTTGCCCGCCACCATCGAATAATTTTTGAAAAGACAGGAATCCCACTTGCGCACGCGATCTCCCTCGTTTTTGCTCAATTCGATGGTATCCGTGACATTGTAACATGGACAGGTTGGACAAACAATGGTGCAGGCACCGCAGGAGAGGCACTTTTCTCCCTCTTCCCCCCAAATCTCGCTGTCGTAACTCAATTCCATGATTTCCGGCATTCCCGTCAAATCGATATCCATTTTGAACTGGGAATTTCGGTATTCACGCCACTGAATATATTTTTTAAGATCTTTCGGCTGGATGGTCTCATCGATGATTTTGGGACAGTCGCGAATAATGTCGTCACCGACACTCGATCCGACCCACACAAGAAAGAACTCCCCCAGGTCCGTCAAAAAGAGATCGAACCCTTCCTCGACCGTATCCGTATTGGTCGCATTGCAGAAGCATTTCTCATCGGGAATACAGGAAAGGCCGATGATAATGGTGCGATTTCTCCGGTTCATATAATAAGGATCGTAATAGGTTTTGCTGAAGAAATCATCCATGATCAACAAAGCGTGGATATCACAGGGGTGCAATCCAAAGAGAACACGATTGGGGATATTATCGAAATTGGCTTCATATTCGTTTTCATGATACCGGAACATATTGTATTTCGGCGGGGACAACAGCTTTTTGAACGGAAGCGTTGTACGAATCGCCGTCAGATCCACCCGCGTCAAATCAGTGATCGGACTCAGAACATACCGGTCTCCCTCTTTCTGAGGCCCCCACAACTCACCAAAGGGTTTCACACATTCAAGGAAACAGGATAAATCCTGTTTCCTGAGTTTCACTGCTCGCATTATAGATTCTCCGAAATAATTTGATTCTTTTTGCTCTTGTTCATAGCATTTACAAAATAGATCACATTTTCCAACTCGATCTGAAGATGAACATTGTTCACGATTGCATCTTCCGATCCGCGAAGCCGAATCGGGGCAAAATTCAAAATCCCTCTTATTCCCGTAGACAGCATCATCTCACAAACCTGCTGGGCCGCATAGTCAGGGACGGCAATGATACCGATTTTTATATCATGTTTTTTGACATAGGCAGAAAGTTCATCAATGGGCAAAATAGGGATCTTCCTTTTTCTATTTACTTTGGCCGAATCGACATCAAATCCCGCAACAACCTTGATGCCCTCCCGTTCAAATCCTTTGTATTGCATCAATGCCGTTCCAATGTTCCCCGCTCCAACCACGATGACTTTCTGATCCTTGTCTTTGCCAAGAATGTTTTGTAACTTTTCGAGCAGGGTATCGACCTGATACCCGCCTTTTTTATTTCCGGATATTCCGAACAGAGAAAAATCTTTTCTGACCTGAGCCGCCGTGGCCCCGACCGCTTCTCCCAGAGTATCCGAAAACACCCTGACGAATCCGAGATCTTTCAACCTTAAAAGTGCTTTTCTGTAACGGGACAATCTTGTGATGCACTTTTTATTGACAATCATTTTCTCATTTAATAGGTTCATATTCACAATAACCATCTCCAATTTAAATAAATGAAACACCAAAGTCAATGTTTTTTGTGAATATTTTCACTTTATACAATTTTTTCTCACATAACAGCTTTTATCCTCATTAAGAATCCGAACGACAGAAGTCCTTTTTCTCAAACTATAACAGTTGGAGTTTGACCTTCTTGAGGAACGAAAAAGGCGTTTACTTCGAAGCCAGCAAACGCCTTTGATTCTCTGATGTTTTTTTACAGACTTCCTTATTTACTTTGGTAGACTCTCTTATAAACCATCAGAGCTAGAGCTAATAGAAAAAGTGAATTCGCCCCCCGAATATAACCTGCTGCCGCAATTCCCAGGAATCCAAGCCTTAGTACGGCAATGACAGCCAGAAGCATAGCCAGCACACCACCAATCATCGAGACAATTGCCAAATATTTCATTTCTCCACCCCCCCTTCTTATTTTGATTTAAGATAAATGATTATGATAGAGGCAGCCAAGAATATCGATTTATGATACTAAAAATTGAAGAATATGTCAAGACAAATCATTGAAGCGGAAATGGAATAATGATGAATGATTTTACCCCACGCCCAGGATGGATATTCTGTGCGATCAGGTTATGCAGTCTCTGTTGATCTGAATAAAACTGTTTTTTCGACCACATTCAATGATCCGAAACATCCGTATCCGTTTTCTACCGTACTGTACATATCCAGATAGGTATTCGGTTTCACACTGATATTATAGGTCATATATTCTGAAAGATTCAAATCATATGCAACAATCATCAATTGTCCGGCTTCCGAATTGCCTGCGCTGAAGTGAAGTACGATTTCAACAGGTCCTGATTCAGGTCTCAGAACTCGTGTCGAAAATTGATTGTTCCCGACGAACAGAATGGCTTCGATTAATCCTGCCAACGCATCTCTTGCAACAGTAATGGTTAGCACCGTTTGATTCTGATCCATTTGAACATCCAGGACTTCAGGCACATCAGGCACCGTTGTCTGACCGGTTAAATCCGGATACCCTTCTTTCCGGCAAAGCAGAGAATAGGTCTCCCCGGCCTGCGGTATAAACTCCGGATGACGATAATCCTGCTGCTGAAACATATGATCCGGATTTAGATAAACAAACGAATAGACTGTGGATGAATCATCCAGAATTTGTGTCACCTGCACAGTAACACCCCCAACTTTGAGGGAATCAGGCATATCATCCGTGACCGGGAATGCAGCCTCCACATGAACAAAGGACAAGGGGAATCCTTGTTCCATCCCCGGTCGGAGAATGCCCAATACATTCAACAAAGGCTGATTGACGGATTTATCCAGATAAATCGGTTGAGGTCCATATCCGGTGATCCATTTTTCACAACCGGAACCAAACAACATCAATACAGCCATCAAAAGAAATAACCAAGTTTGTTGTTTTTTTTGCATCGCATTCACCTAAAACTGAATGGTATAACCCATACTGAATTCGGGAAAATAATTGAGTCCCATGCCATAAAATTTATCGCCGCCATAATAAAGATACATCCAGACATTGCGTCTTGCCCAGAAAAGAAGATTGCCAAGCGTTACATTCATATAGACCGCATCCGCTCCCAGAAAATCCGCCAAATCCTTCCCAAATCCTTTCCGCAGACGTTTCTTGATTCCGAGATCCAGTCGCATTCCAAAAGGAATTCGTGCATTGTTTTTCCGATTGGTTACATAAGTCGGGTACCAGGCGATATTATTGTTTACAGGATCATAATAATAATAGGATTTCATTGCTGTTTCAAGGGTCTTCGGGATTCCTGTGAAAAATCGAAATGTTCCGCTGTAGGACAAGACCGGCGTCATTTGATGCTGAATCACAACCTTGAAAGAATGTGTTCTGTCATAATCAAAAAGCAACCTTTCTCCATTCATAATATGAGGAAAGGATCGATACGCCCGACTCCAGCCGTAACTCAACCATCCGGAAAATCCCTGCCAATTCCCCTTCCACATCAATTCAAATCCATAGGCTTCTCCTGTCCCTGCCTTGATTTGATCAGAAAATCCAAAGGCTTCCATCTGGCTCAAATTATAATCCAGTGTGTACGTTCGTGTAATGTCTTTATAATACAGATCGAGAGACAGGGTCGCATGCGGTCCCAGTTCTTTCTCCAAACCCAGTATCGTATGGATCGATTCACTGGGCGACCTGTCCTTGAGTGGATAATAATAGTCCAGATATTGGCTGATTTCATATTCCTGAGAATTGATACTGACAATAAACTGGGAATACCGTCCCCAGGCCGCTTTCAGTTTGTATCCATTAGACAGATGGAGGATTCCGTTGAGCCTGGGCTCCAGGGTCAATTGATCCATGTCACTGTATTGCGTTGCACGCACTCCTGCCCGCAGAATCAAAGGACCGGCAATCCATTTTTCCTCAAAATAACCGGCCAGCAACCTCGGTTTTCGAATCGCCGCACCATTCCCGAAATTATTCAGGCGTATGTCATTGGAAAAATAATATCGACTCGCTTCCACGCCTGCTGTCCAAGTATGTGCTGGATGAATCATCCAGTCCAGGCTGATTTTGGCACTCAAATCACGAATGCTGTTTCGTATATCGGTTTTATAATACAATTTAATGGATTCATTATTGTCCTCCGGTGCATATTCAAAATCGAGTATCATGTCGTTCCTGGCCGAGAAAAAGGAACCTGAAAATTGACTTTTCAGAAAAAGATTGGGTGTGAGTATAGTTTTGAGTATGACCGTTGCTGCCTGGTTATGCCACCGGTCCTTCATGACAAGATCGTAATCATCAAAGATATCCGTATCAAAAGAGGTGGCAAAGTAGGATGAAAACCTGGCAAAACTGTAGTCCAGGTCATCAGTGGAATGAAACACGCGCAGACTCAATCGATTGTGATTGTTGATTTTCCAGTTTAACGTGACATTCATATCGTAAAAATAACTGGGAGAATATAAAAGATACCGCGAAATCAGATCATAATACATCCGTCCGGATACCATCATGGTGGCATTCTTGCTGACCGGAAAATCAAAAACCACATTGGTACTGGTTAAAGAGGGATAGATTTCTCCGTGCAACGCGTCACTGTTCCCTTCACGCGTGCTGATATAAAGAACGGATGCATTCCGGCCCCCGTATTCAGCGCCAAATCCTCCCACCATCATCTCAACATCTTTGACCGCATAAAGATTAAAAATTCCCGAACCCGACACAAAATGATAGGGATTGTAAATGGTCACGCCATCAAGCAGGATCAGATTTTCGCCGGGTTCTCCCCCGCGAACCGTATATAAAGGTGAGATCGGATCGACCGGTTCCACACCGGGCAAATGTTTCAATGCATTGAAAATGTCTCCGCGCTTCGTAGGAATGGACGCAATGGCCTGGGGCGTCATTTTTAGATGGCTGGTTTCCACGCTCAAATCCGCTATTTCAGACCGTTGACCGGTGATCACAATATTCTCCACTTCCACTGCAACCGGCTGTAATGCAATATCGGGGATGACCAGACTGCTTTCTGTAAGATCCACTGAAACAACTCTGGGGGCATATCCGATATGGGTTAACACCAGTTGATGTTTGCCCGGCGACAAACCGACGATTCTGAAGAGCCCATGCACATCCGTGGCCGCACCAAGGGTGGTGCCCTGAACGAGAACGTTCACACCGATCAATGTTTCTTTGGAGGTTTGATCCACCACATACCCGGAAACGGTTCTCGATGAAGCCGCCCGAAGACTGGAAATCATCATAAAGCTGATTATAAGCAGAAACGCACGACTCTTCATAACTGAAATCCCACTGAAACCATCACACCACCATCCAGACAATAATTTCTGGAATAAATATAGTTGAATGACTCGAAAAATCCCACTCCCAGAACAAGGCTTTTCTGCTTCCACACGATTTGCTGACGAGCAGAGAGTTCCAGAATCACTGCATCATACCATTTGTGTTTTACGGATTCCGTATCATGCCAGCGATTGAATCCGATCAGCCCCATCCCTGTGAACAGCAACCTGTAATTCGGCGTTAGAAAATGGGAAATGCGTTCATTGATGAGGGCATATTCAATGGATTCAAACGCATCCCCGTGACGATATCGAAGAAAAAGTCCCCCCTGTCGAAATGTCCAGTTTCTGACAGGAACAGGTGAAACTTCGACCTGAATATCGGCCACTCGATCGCGGAAGCCGTATCCGTATGCCCCCTGTACCATCAATTGAAGTGTTTTTTCGGAAATGGACGTCTCGGAAAAGCAACCACATCCGGAGAGCCGACCTGAATTTCCGAATTGACTGTCCAGATCCTTGAATAATGTCTCTCTCCATTGAGTGATGATGGCAGCAAATCCTTTTTCAATCTTATGACCGAATAACGGTTTTCGCAAATAGCATTCATGGTAAAAATATCCTGCAGGCACACAAATACTGTCCGATGTGCATCTTTCGATTTGAACTTTGGAATTCAATTGATAGTGCGGATAAACAAGACTTCCGGACGGTTCGTCCAGTCTCAGTGTCAATAAAGAAACCTGCAGAGAGGCCCCTTTGGAAGGGCTGTCCATGATGCAATATTGTTTCAGGAAATCCACTACCGGGGGATGACTTTGAATGAGTAAATCCACAGGCACAAAAGCCCAGCGATTTCTTTCGCTGATTTTTAAAACAGCACCTGGGACATTTCTGTTGTCTTTTATTTCAGCAATACGGATGGAGAGTGGCTGCGGCGGATCAGGGCCGGACAATTCAACAGTCAATGTATCCTGTATAAATTGTTCAATGATGCCTGCCTTGCATTCTGATACAGAAAAAGACAGACACAGAATCAACAGTCCTGTGATCAGGATTGACAGAAATTTAAATTTTGGCAATTTTATACTTAACAAATCCGCTATTTTACTACGCCCTGGATGGATATTCTGGGCGATCGAAAATATTAATTTTTTAAAACTGGCAAACGCTGAATCCAGGTTATTCC
>CAZIAH010000091.1:0-17273 GCA_964537715.1 uncultured bacterium
TTTGAAAAAAAGTTCATTTTTTACAAAGTTACTTTATTTGTGAGTCAATCCGTTCTTTCAAATCTCCACAAAAGCCTCGAAAATTCTCTTGACTTTCTTCATTTTTTTAATTTAATTCTAACTAATTTTAGCACTCAGATCCGAAACCGGCACCGCAACCTGAAAATGTATTTCTCTAATGAAAGATTAAATTTGAAGACAATTGGAGAATAAAAAATGGTGGTTTCCAACCCACCCCACAAACTATATTACCCCAAGCATTTCTTCTTGATGAATATAGTATGCTTAAACGAATTCAAGTAGAAAAATTTATCTGCCATGACTTATTGTATATTTATTAATGAGTTACAGTTACGCTTATCTAAAACAACCGGACAGCAGTGATTCAATATATAAAAAGAGAATAGATGCATTCATCAAGTGTAAAAAAAACTGGTCTTAATGCCCTAATATATGGCATAGGAACAATCTTCGGCAGAGCTGCCACATTTCTATTAATACCGTTATTTACGCATACCTTATCTGTTGATGAATATGGTATTCTATCGACATTGCTTATAACATCACAATTATTAGTTATACTAATTGATTGTGGGATGAGAAATACCCTTATCAGATTTTATCACGAATATAATGAAAAAGCAATATTAGGACAGTTGATAGGTAGTACATTAGTAATCTCCATTTTTGCCTTTATTATAACAACTGGATCAGCATTCATTTTGTTTAAGTCATTTTTTCATCATTATTTGACTATCGCAAATCCCGAGAGGCTAACTTTACTTTTATGCGCTGCATCGTTTGGTCAGTCACTGTTTCTTCATCTTCAGTCATATTTCCGTGCAAAAAATGAGGCTATTAAGTTTGCGATTTCTGGAATAATATATTCGATTTTAGTTTTAAGTTTGACTTTTATTTCATTAGTCTTACTTCAACTGAATTTAGAAGGTATTTTTATGGCCCAAATTATCAGTAGTGGTATTATAATTATTTACATTCTATATACAATAATCATTACTCAAAAACTTAAAATTTCATTCAAATCGATAATTGAATGTTTAAAATTTGGATTCCCCTTAATATTTTCCATGTCTGGAGAGTATTTCATTGGTGCTGCCGCGGTATACTACTTGAATTTCCTTGCCACTCTCAAAGACGTAGCAATATATTCCTTAGGTCTGAAACTTGCCAATATCACTATTTTAGTATTTATATTACCTTTTCGTCTGGCTTTTGAACCTTATATTTTTTCTATTTCTCGGTCAAGAGATATAAAAACATATATTTCAAAAATATTCACACTCTTCTTCCTTGGTTATATATTTGTGGCTTTTATTCTTTCAATTATAATATATTTTTTAATGCCGATCATTGCACCATCAGATTATTCCTTTGCATATTTCGTGCTTGTGTCAACACTCCCTGCGTTCCTTTTTTATGGGCTATATTATTTTGGTGAAATACTTATTAACCTAGTCAAGAAAACAAAAACCACAGGAATTATCGTATCATCCTGTTCAATATTAAGCTTAATATATTATTATATCTTAATTAAATCATTTCATTTATATGGTGCGATTTTCAGTATAACGATAGCTTATATTACTATTGGTTTATTTGTAATGCTTTTTGGATTAAAATTTACTCAAATAAAATTGGAATGGAAACGGATAGCTATTATTATTTGTATTTTTATGATCAATAATTTCATGCTCTTAATCAGTTATAACCTTTCTAACAAATATTTTTATTTAATTATATTAGCATTGGTTCTGTTGAATATACTCATCTTTAGTTTAACTGGATTCTTAAATGATAATGAGAAAGAACTGATCATGAAATTATATTCTCAATTTCAACATCGAATAAAAAAATAGACTTTACCTGGGAATTCCGTATGTTAAAACCTCAAATTGGATTTGAGAGTTTTTTATTACTTTTTCAATGAAATAAAGGTGATAGACGATTGTGGGAATCATATTTCAAATAGTGGGGATCATTTTTTAAGTCATAAGAACCTGTTTTTTGATCGCACCGGGACCTAGTCCCTGTAATAAACGTCCTAGTGCACAGTTTCGGGACGATCAAAACTTATTGAAATCATTCTGGCTAACCGCGTATCGAGCGGACGGTGTCCTACTCAGTTGTTCAGTCTTGGAGTTTGTACTATCCGTTAAATAACGTCCTTTGCCGCTCATGTACATCGTTACTCAGAATTAAAATTTTAGCTTCAACGAAAAGGAATTATTTTTATGATTTACAAAAAAAAGAACATAACCTTCACAGCAGCCATTTGCCTTCTTGTATTTACGACTCATGTTTCCGTTGTGAAAGCGCAAAACCGCCAACTTGTTTGGGCGGATGAGTTTAATGATACCGCAATTGATCAGTCCATTTGGAGTTTTGAAACGGGTCCAACTTATGAAACTCTCCATTATTATACGGATCGATCACAGAACGCGAAAATCGTGAATGGTATGTTAAACATCATCGCTCTTAAAGAATCGTACCAGGGATTTAGTTACACATCGGCACTTCTTAAAACCCAAAATAAGTTTTATTGGCGATATGGGCGAATCGAGGCCCGTATAAAACTGCCACAAACAACGGGATTTGTCCCCGCGTTTTGGATGCTTCCTCAAGATGACCAGTATGGGTATTGGCCATGGAGTGGAGAAATCGATATTATGGAACATCCAACCAATCAAGACAGAATTTTCGGCACATGCCATACCTGGCAATATAGCTATTTTACCGGTTCATTAACGCCCGCCGGAGGCAGTATCCAAATTCAAGATTCTGAAACTACATTTCATATTTATGCAGTTGAATGGACCCCTGATAAGATAGATTTTTTCGTTGATGATCAAAAATATTTTACATTCGAAAATGAACACAGTGGATTTGAAGTGTGGCCGTTTGATCAACCATTTTATATTCTTTTCGCTGTGGGAGTTGGAGGCGGGTGGGTTGGAGATCCTGACGCTACCACCGTTTTCCCGGGTATCATGGAAATAGATTATGTTCGCGTCTATCAAAGTTTTGAGGACATTGCCATCTTGGGCCCCGATTATGTGATGCCCGATCAAAAATCTCTTTCCTATTCAGCGCCGTCTATAGATAACGGACAATACGAATGGAGTGTTCCTAATACATCGCAAATTACCTCCGGGCAGAATACACCACAAATTAACGTCGATTGGGGTTTTTTGACAGGAACAGTTGAATTGCTTTTAACATCGACTGAAGGTTCCCGTGTAATAAAATATCCTGTTACAATGAGCAATAATTTGCTAAAAAATCCTGATTTTGAAAAGGGCGCAAAATATTGGAACAAATCCAGTTCTTACCCGGCAGATGCCGATTTTACTATTTCAACACAGGATACCCGATCAGGGAAACGCAGTATGTTTGTTGATGCCACAAGCCCCGGTGTCAATGCCTGGGATATTCAACTCTCTCAAGCAAATCTTACACTCGAGTCAGGACAAACTTATAATGTGTCCTTTTGGACAAAATCTCAAACGAACAGTGCCATCACAGTCTCTGTCATAAACGCCTCGAATTTCAACCTGTATGCCAGTCAAACTTTTCAGCTCACAAACACCTGGACACAATACAATTTAAGTTTTACGGCACCGGCAAATGTAACCGGATCATTTAATATTGACATGGGTGGGCACACCGGGCAATATTATTTTGATGACTTTCAGTTAACTATTCCGTATCCGGCGACCAATAATCAGGTAAAAAATGCCGATTTTTCAGCCGGGGACTCGGCGTGGGTTTTTAACACGTTCCCGCCGGCAACCGCACAAGGCAGTGTAATAGACGGGGAATATGCCGTCTCAATCACAAATGGTGGCGTAAATACTTGGGATGTTTATGTCGGACAAGCCGGATTCAACATTGAAAAGGGTAAAGAATATTCGGTATCATTTGATGCCTATGCAGCCGCACCGCGCGAGATATTCCCGCTCGTGGGAAAAAATTCCGATCCGTGGACGGTCTACAAAAACGAAGACTTGCTGCTGTCGACCAATCGGAAAACCTACACTTTTTCCTTCATCATGAATGAAACAACGGATTCACAAGCACGGCTTGGATTCGATATTGGTACGTCTTCTGATGATGTGTTTCTTGATAACGTTTTTTTAAGCAAGGGGAATTGGCCTACGATTGTCAGTGAACAGACTGCCTGCCCCCCCAGATCGTTTCAGTTATATCCTAACAGACCGAATCCATTTAATCCGCTCACAACGATTGAGTTTGAACTGTCCGAACCCTCTTTTGTGTCATTAAAGATTTATGACATGAATGGTAAGTTGGTTAGAACATTGCTCGAAGACGACCTGATTGCCGGTGTGCACCAACTGCACTGGAATGGCAGCGAGAACGCTTCCGGAGTTTATTTCTGCAAATTATCAGCAAATGGTAAGAGTCAGGTCATCAAAATGGCATTGATTAAATAAATGGCCGTAAAATGGTGTAGCCGTCGGGTGGACGCAGTCCATCATTTGGATAACGGATAGCAGGAGAATAATTTTGGTGGAACTCCACCCTATACTTCAAACCTTTTTTGTGTCGGGATTTAATCCGTAAGGATTTTAAAAGGTTGACGCCTTAAATCCAATACTCGATACTCTGAATCCTCATTTCCCTGGGTTATAAAATGTAACCACAGGATGGGCAAAGCCCACCATTTATCATATAGCGGACAGATTAAAAACTTACCGAAACTCTACCTCAATTTCTTTATTTTGATCCATCCGATTTCCGGGTAATTGCCGGGCCATTTCCAGCACATCCATATAATTCTGATTTGGGGAGTCTATTAATTGGTTCAACAATTCCGGGGATTTGCTCAATTCCTCAAACCGGACATCCATCAGTGTGATGCACGCATCTTCATGATAGGCGGCATTGGTCTGAACGATCTGGCCGGGGACTTTTAGCTGAACCGTCACGCGCATCGGGTCGAAAATTTCTTTCAGCCAGGTCATGGCTTTTTCCCTCTCTTCCGGATCAGGAGGTGTCTGTGGATTTTCCTCTTCAGCGTCTTCCCCATTCTCAAATGCAACCGTTACTTGTCGGATAAACAATTTGGACGGGTTGCCCGGTTCGAATCCAAACCGGAACTGCCCTTCCCGGTTTTCTTGCCGATTTAAGGCCGCGAGCATGGATGACGGAACATGCCCGCCCGGATTCTGGCTGAGAATGAGATTGCGGATGTCCGAGAACCGATAAACCGCTTTGTATCCCTCAAAATCCTGCCGGCTGATTCTTTCTCCGGACACATAGCACACGCCCTCCCCTATTTGATCGGCACTCTTTTTTAATTTGTTCTCGTCAAACAGATTCCAGCGGAAATCGCTATCCACGCTTTGCGCTTCCTCTGGATGATCAGACATCAGATTTGCAGTCATCTGGCCGGCTTTCTGCAGGACGGCTTTGGACATCACAAATGTTTCTTCGATGGTTCCGCTGCCGTCGGGCTGCACCCGGATCAGATAATGTGCTTGATAACAACCCGTGATCAGAATCAAAAAAAATGTCACTGCAAATATTTTAATAAGTCTCATTTGCATGGGAACCCCCTGAAATTTTCAAAGAGAAAAACAAAAAATTTTACCGGTTATGAATGATGAGCCGATCTTTGCCAGTAACTCATTGTGCCCCCTCCCAAAACAGCAACCCCAGCGGATATCATAATAATAAAAACAGAAAACGGCTGCCCAAGAAAAATATTATAAATGATATCAATCAGACACACAAGAACCGTGATCGAAACGATTGTCCACAGTATGCGTGCCTTTCGATACAGCCCGTAAAAAAGTACGCTCAGCGGAAAAAACAGCGCGAAGCAGAATGCGATTTTACTGATCGGATTCTGACCCAAAAGAAACAGGAAAGGAAGATGGTCCCAGTTGCTTCTGAGCATATCTTTTTGAATGACACCGTCTACGGCCAGTTTTGCCACACCGTAATGAAACGTGGCCACAAGATGGTGCATTTCCCTGTCCCGAAGTGCAGAATGGGCCACAAGATGAATGTACGATCCGTTCCATCCGGCTGCCCGAGTGCGTACGCGGAAATCGATATCTTCTCCTTCCTGAGCCAATGTAAAATTCCGCAGCACAGGATTTTTCGAGAGTGAAACGATGCGTGCCGGTCCGGTTTGATCGAGACGGTCTGTCTGTATCCATACTTCCACGGAGAATTGGGAAGTATTTCGAATCGCATGCGTCAAACTTTTTGCGGACTGAATGCTTTTCAGACATTGCCCGTTTTGTAAATGGATCCCCGGTTCGTCCTTGTACCGCACCACATCCGCACCGATTAAACCCAATCGTCCGGAATTTTCGGATAAATTTCGAATCGTGTCTTGCCCGCCTTTACAAAAATGATATTGAACCACGGAGCCGAGACCGCGTCTTTCCTTGATTCGGACAGCTTCGGGTCCGGCCTGATAGAGGTCCCGAATTTGGGAACGGGAGAGCACCCGGTTATAAACAGCGATCTGATCGATTCGGCCTTCCCAGGGACGGTCCATCGTGGCTTCATTACCGATGAGCAGAGGAAAAGTTTCGTCCCAAACACTCAAACGGGTCATCCGAAGCGGGAGAAGCATCATGCCAGCCAATCCTAAAAGATAGAGAAAGACGATCCCGATTCGCGCCGGAAAATATCTGCCTACCCATTTCGCTATTTTGGAAAAAAGACGATCCCAGAGCCACTGCCACAATCCGATATATCCCAAAACCGTACCACTGACATTGGACAGAACATCAATCAGATTGGTGGATCGATCTAGAAAAAGCTGTGCGATTTCGATGGACGTACTCAGCAGTCCTCCAAAGAGAATGGGAATGAAAAGCGATTTCCAGTGGGACTCAAGTCTCTTTTCCCGATACCAGAAAGCAAGAAATCCTCCAAACGGCAAAAAAAGAAGAATATTAAAAAAAACATCTTCACTTTGAAAATGAATGAGGGTATCCGGGAAAAGCGGCACTCCGTCGGTCATCAATATTTTTAACCATCGAATTGAAAATTCAAACGGACTAAGTGTAAGGATCAGGAGAAAAACAAGATAAACACTAAAAAGAATAGCGAGTCTTCGGCGACTCAAAGATTCAGATGAATAATCATGAACAGGATGCATACCACCTCAGATTTAATAGTAACGAACTTAAATAAAGATAAGCGTTTTCAGAATCTATATCAAGGAATTTATACTCTGAAAAATTCCAAATGATCCCTGATTTCGGTTTTCGACTCTTTTCTTGACATCAAACTTTTTTATTCCTATATTGATTTTTATTGATAGGAACCACATCGCAGGCACACATGAATAAAGGAAAAAAGAAACTGATCGTACTGGGAGATCGAGTGTTAATTGTTCCTGATGAGGGAGACGAAAGAACCGCCGTGGGTTTGTATCTTCCGAAATCAGTAATGGACAAAGAATCCGTTCAGAGTGGAAGAATCGTTGCAACCGGACCGGGCATTCCGCTTCCCGAACCAGGCAATCTGGACGATGAACCCTGGAAAATGGAGCAGAGAGAAACTCGATTCCTTCCCATGCAGACACAGGTCGGGGATGTTGCCATCTTTCTCAGAAAAGCCGCCGTTGAAATCAAATACGATAACAAAACCTATCTCGTGGTTCCCCAGGCGGCGATTCTGGCCTTGCTTCATGATGAAGATACTCCTATCGATATCGAGTAATCACTTCACACTTTTCCATATATGAATCCAAAGAACGACCTCTCAAAAGAGGATTTAATTCATTTGATCCGGACTGTCTTCTCCCCGAAGGCAGAAGACAGGGCACTGGCCGTCTTAGTCGATATTCCGGATTCTTCAAAACAGGACAATACCTCGTGGAAAAATCGTAGGAGAATGGCCTGCAACTGGGTCCGGCAGTTTTGTCAGGCCGGGGCAATGTTACCTCTCGAATCCTGTGACCTCATTTTTTACCCGAATATCCGCAGCAACAATGCTGATCTGCCTCCCTTGGGGTACACCTCACAGAATTTTTCCGAATCATTCTATGCCGGCCACATCCAATCGAAGGCGGAAAAATACTTGCTCGAACAAAAACTTTCGACCTATCAAATACTGCTTGCGCCGACGGAGTTCTCAGCGACCGCACCCTTGAAACTGCTCGCAAAAAAATTCGGATTCCGCGCAGCCACCATGCCGGGATTTTCCGAAGCCATGATACCCGCCCTCAAACTCGATTATCAGAAAATCCACAACCGGGTGCATTCAATCAAACAATTGCTGGATAATGCCGTCGAAGTGGACATTCAGTTTTCAGTGAACATCAAAACCTACAAGATCTACATCGACTTGCGAAATCGAACCGCACACAATTCGAGCGGACTCTTGCCCGATCCGGGGACAGCGGGCAATTTGCCAAGCGGAGAATGCTACATCGTTCCCAACGAGGGAAAGAATGAAGAAAACAGTCAGTCTCAAGGCATACTACCTGTTCAGTTTGAAGACGAAGTGGTGCTGTATCGAATCGAAAACAACCGGGCAGTGGAAATTCTAAGCAAAGGGCAGTATTCGGCAAAAGAGAAAATCAAAATCGGAAAAGAACCCGCCTATGGAAACATCGCGGAAATCGGATTCGGTGTACTGAAAGATTTTGGCATTCGGCCAAGCGGAGAACTGCTCCTGGACGAAAAGCTGGGACTGCACATCGCGTTCGGCAGAAGCAACCACTTCGGTGGATCGGTAGGGCCCGAGGATTTTTCCTCTCCGGATCAGGTTGTGCACATCGACCGGATTTATATCCCCCAAATCCAAAACAGAATCCACGTCGATCATGTTTCACTGAAATTTGAAAATGATACGTCACAACGTATCATGGAAAACGGGGAATACACGCTTTTCTGAAAAATCAAATATGAAAACAAAAAAGCCCGGCCAAAACCGGGCATAAGAATTGATCACTATATACTCAATACTATATACTGAAATACCAAAATCCGATCATTCCTGCTCATTCTTCCCGTTCCATCATCTGTTTCATCAGTTTCGCATGTTCCTTCCTAGCCTTTCTGATTCGTGTGATCGCCTCCATATAAAGCTTTTTCTGTTTCATCTTAACTGCTCGCGAATACATTTCCTCGGCCTGATCCAGATCTCCTGACACTTCATGGGCCAGTCCTATATCGTAATAAACAGCCGGTTCCTGCGGCATTTCCACCATTGCCTGTTTCCAGGACTCCATGGCTTCTGGCCAGAGACCTGACTCCGCATATTTGGCGCCAACACCGATATTCCCTCCGCCGGATTCAATGGTTCGTTTTTCTGTCTTATAGTAAGGCGCGATCATCCGGACAAACTTTTTACAAATTTCATGAGAGAGTTCCGACAGGATTTCGCCTTTAGGTTTTAAATTACGGGTATCAGTAAGCGCCTGAAGAAAAGAGACATGTTTTTCACTGTCGTAACTTTTGGAATCGCTGTGCGCTGCCAACAATATACCGGTCTCAACAGCAACCACCCGAAAATTGATGGCCACGTCCCCTTTTCTCACCCAGTACTTTTTCGGCACCATTACCTCTTTGTAGATTTCCTCTTTAACTTTCTTGATTTTGCCTGTCTTCTTGTCCTTTTTTTCAACTGTCCGATACCGACCGGTTCCTACCCGTTCCTTAACCATCTTTTCTTTTTGAATATCCTCAACATCATACATAGTGACTTCGCCAAAAATCATGGCATCTACGCCCAAGAGTTTCCCGACTTCCACAGCAGTTGCATCATCGACCACACCGGCCATGGCTAGATTTTGTTCTTCAAGCACCCTCTGCAATTTATCCCGTTCCAGAATCTCATAAAACTGCGTACCCATTAAAAGGGATTGGGTCAATGTGGCAATCTGACTTCCCGAACGGTCTTCGCCCACGAAATCGACGATGGCGACTTTTCGAATCCCAGGCAGATGAATGGCTGCCGGTTTGTGCACACGAACCGAAACCACCGAAGGCCCGGCACACGAAAAAAACAGAATGCATATCGCCGGAGTCATCACGGCAGACAAGTAACGTTTCAGCATGTGATTCCCTCCCTCGTTATCAATGGTTATGGATACAATCAAAAAAACTATTTTTTTAAAAGTTAATCACTCTGAGGAAAAATGCAATAAAAAAATAGGTTTTTTTAGTAAACGATCTTTTCCCCTCTCTATTTATTTTATACCAACCGCACAATAAAAACCTCGCTCTCTTTCCTTAGCATGGATCATCCGAATATGCTTAAATCCAGCTGATTCCATCATCTTCTGCAATTCTTCGTATTCAAATAAACGAAGCCCGTATCTGATAAATGATTGTTTTTTCAAACTTTCTCGATCTATGAAACAAACAATAGCTGTGCCATTCTCAGCGAGTATCCGATACATTTCGCAAAAAAACTGCTGTATATCTTTTAAAAAAAATATGGTATTGATTGTGCAAACTTTGGTAAAACTCTTCGAAATAAATGGCAATGCTTCTGCGCAAACCCTCCCAAGAAAAAAACGGCCATCCTTGAACAAAGACCGATACCGCCTTTTAAAACGCGCAATCATCAGGGGTGACAGGTCCACTCCAGCGACCCAACCCTGTTTAATTTCAGCTCGTATGCACCTCAATAGATATCCGCCGCCAAATCCGATCTCAAGAACCCTGTCATCCGGTTGTAGATCGAGCTGTTCAAACACCAGATTGTTCAGAATGCGGTTTCCCAGATTCCAGATATGGGGGAGCATGAAACGGCCAAAAAAACCTGACGGGTTAATAAGCTGAGAGGCAAACTGTTTGGGAAATGGCATCATATTGTTACCACCTTATTGGCAATCGCAATAAGACGGTGCGCGGATGGTTCATACGGGGATCCCTGCAAATCTCCATAAACAGCAACGGAATCGAATCCGCATTCTCCGAGCAAATCGGACAGCTCCACGGCAGAATAGACACGCAATATGAACGCAAATTCTTCGATTTTTCCGTCTTTGATCACAATCCAGCGGTTGTTGATAAAACGCCAATCCTCACTCATTTTTCTTTCTTCTAACAGGAACGTTCCATCGATCTCTCGCCAGCCCCGGTCCTGAAAAATCCGGGATAGTATCTCCTTGCCCATCATTTCTATGATTAAAGAACCATTGGGTTTAAGTGAACGGTGCACATTCCGCAGCACCTGCTTGTTTTCTTCCAGTTCCGTAAAATATCCGAATGAGGTAAACATCATTACGGCAAGGTTAAATTGTTCAGGATCGGAATAGGTTCGCATATCTTCTCGGATAAAATCGATATTCAACTTTTCTTCCTGTGCCCGGGTTCTAGCTTTTTCGAGATAGATTTCAGTCCGGTCCACTCCGGTTACATAATGGCCCTTTCGGGCAAATTCCAGCGAATGTCTACCCGGTCCGCAGCAAAGATCAAGAACAGAGGATTCGGGCTCGAGATCCACAAGCGAGATGATCTGCTCCACCTCCGCTGACGCCATTTCGAGATGCACCTGATCGAACAGAAACGGCTCCATCGTCCGCCAGAAAGCATCATTTTCAAACCAGTTTTTCATAATCAGACTTCTCCATATGTGCTATTTTATACCCCCTCTTTTCATTCCCCCTACAGGGAGGAAAAGAAGGGGGGTGTAATGTTTTGCTCACTCAGACCATTTGCGTGTTATTATTATCCATTCCACTGAATATCAAATCGTCTTCCCTCCACCTTGTTTCTGAATTTCTTGGAAGGAGTGCCAATCCCAAAAGTCCCATATATCCGTTCATTCTTTTTAAGTTTCAACATCTGCCGAACGGACCTGCTACGGTTAAAAATTATCTGATTTCCGACCAGACTTCTACAACCCAATCCCTTTGTCTGCGCGTATAAATCAATATTGTACAAAATATATTGAGCGCTTTCCACGGACAGCGGTATTCTTTTCAATCCGACGATAAAGACCATCACAGGAGGCAGGCAACCATATCCTCTACCGGTTTTTAAACTCGCTTCCAGTTTGGGTTTGGCTCTTAAAAGTTCATTCCGCATCGAGGGTGCGATCCATCGAACGAATAAAGAAACCAATTTCTGACGGTACAAATACCGATAAATTTTCTTGTTAAATGAATATAGTGCATGATCGATCTGATTCAGCTGATCCTGATCGTCAATCACGACAACACGGAAATCGTGGCTGTGCGTCGGCGCATAGATCCCGAAATTGATAATCTCCCGGAGAAGCTGACGATCCGGCTTCTCCTCCTTAAAATGCCGGATGGTTCGTCTCTGCTTGAACAATTCAGCCAACTGTTCTGATGAGGGCAACAGCTCATTTCTAAATAGTTCCGGCCTTACATCTTCCCATCGAAGCGCCATTTGTGGACAGATGGCAATACACTGCGTGCAGGTGCTACAAAATTGATAATCGATATGGACTTTTTTGTTTTCCAGAACCATACAGTGTTCATGACAGATATCTACACAAAGTCCGCATCCGTTGCATTTTTCAGGATCAAGCGTAATCATTCAAACCTCTGAAACAAATGCTTTGTGTTGGATGTTCTTTCCATTTTCATTATCAATTTAGCGATCGAATTAATCCTGAGAACCGAATAAAATCATTATCTAAAAATAACCTCATTTTTAACAGAAATCAAGTAAAATTCAGCTGAAACAGAATAATAAAAAAACCATCCAAATTATATCAACTTGAATTGGATGGCTTGACATTTGTCGGGGCGGTGAGATTTGAACTCACGACCCCCTGCTCCCAAAGCAGGTGCGCTAGCCGGACTGCGCTACGCCCCGAATATTATAAATTAAACGTTTTCCTGAATCTTAGAAAAAGATTTCTCCTTTAATTTCTCTGCCATTTTTCTGAAAGCAATCCCTCGATGGCTGATCCGATTTTTTTCTTCGGGTTTCATTTCCGCGAAAGTCTTCCCGATCTCGGGCAGATAAAACAGCGGATCGTAACCGAATCCGCCTTCTCCCCGGTACGCATCTAAAATCATGCCCTCACAAATGCCTTCCACTGTAAATTCCTCGTCCGAATCCACATAAGCCACCACACAGCGGAACCGCGCTGTGCGTTTTCCCACCGGAACCCCTTTCATCAATCCCAACAGCTTTTCGCAATTGTCTCTATAACTGGCATCTTCTCCGGCAAACCGGCTCGACCGGACACCCGGAGCGCCATTCAAAAAATCCACTTCCAAACCCGTATCATCCGCAATGGAGGGAATCTCTGTCCACTGAAAAGCTTCCCTCGCTTTTTTCAACGCATTGGCTTTAAGTGTCTCTCCATCTTCGACGATTTCGCCCATCTCCGGGAAATCGAGCAGAGAAACCAGATCAAATTGCGGATGATTCAGGATCACCCGAATCTCCTTGATTTTATCCGGATTCCGCGTTGCCAGATTCAGACGGTCTGGTTTCATTCGTTCAGCCTTTTGTGTCTGGTTCCGGAGCAATCGATTCAGCCGCCTCGACTTCTTTCGTTTGGTCTTTGATTTCCAATTTTTGATCGTCAGATTCAGTTGCTTTGGCTTTTCCAGATTGATCTTGCGCAATTGATTCCTGCATGGCAGATTCCGCTGATTTGTTATTTTCAGGCTGAGCTTTTACTTCCGGTTCGATTTCCGCAGGCTGATTCGGTTTAGGCCTTATCAGTTCACCTCTGTCTATGGGTTTCGTCACATCGTTTTCATTGCATTTGCAAACACCCACAAAACTCTGCTTAAACCGGTAAGCACCTGTCTTTTCAGACAACTCCGAGGCCACCAGTTTGATGGTTGTAATCGATTCTCCGCACTTCGGACAGTGTGTGGTGAAATCTTTTTTATCCTTTGCCACCTTATCTGCAAAACTTTTGATTTTTGCCATTCAAAATCCTCCACTCATTTACTCGATTTGAAACTTTGCTGACTGGGATGACCTGCCATCCCTGCTTAATGATTCCAACTGTTTGTTTAAGCGAATTTTCTCCAAAATGGATTGTAAAAGAAGAGCCGTAATGCCCAGCATTTCCTTTCCGGTTTCACTGTATTTTGCCACTTCCCGGCTTTCCAGGCTGAGACACCCCCATACCTTTTCAAACATTCCCAGAGGAATCCCCAGGAAGGAACGCAATCCGTGATTCGTACTCTCGTTCTGGAAATATCGGGGTCGCTGATAATTACCCTTCTCCATGTCTTCGATGACAATGGGACTGTTTCTCTTTAAAATCCATCCGTTGATACCTTCATCTAACGGAAAACGGGTTCCCCGGTCCATGTTATCGATCTGGCCGAAAACATAACGGATATTCCCCTTGTCTTCCTCAAGTGTACAGAGTGTAAATCGATCAAAATGGAACAACCCTTTAATATGCTGCACAAAACAGGAAATTGCCTCTTCTTCGTCATTCACGGTTTCGAGAGATCGAACAAGACCCATATGAACACGATAGAGCTTCTGATCTCTTTCCCATCGAAGTCCCTGATGGTAGACAATCATCACCTGAGTGATTAACCGGCCGCAACGGAAAAGAAGACCTGCATCATCCTCGCTAAAGTGATCGGTCGCCTCGCTTCCGGCGGCAAGAACGCCTAAGATCTTGTCATTCCAGATCAAAGGAATTCCCACGAACGAACGAATATCGGGTCCACTCATGCCAGCCATACTGACCCCCGGGGGCAGTTCGTTGTTGATAAACCGCGAGCCGGCTTTGGCAACCTGATAGATCAATCCCCCCTTTTGAATGACCACTTTACGGTCGATTTTTCCGTAATGGGATTCTCCGGTCTGAAACTCCAGCGTATCACCATCCCGCTGAAGATACAAGGCCGCACAGGAAGCAGCCAACGCACCTCTGACCACGCTGAGAGATTCCTGACAGTACCAGTGAAAGGCTTTTCCAAATCCTTTCCACTGATCCCCCATTTCGGAAGCGTTTTCTTCCTCCTCTTCGGAAGAATCCTCCTCCACTGTCTTCTCATCCTCGCCTGAGGATTTATCCGTACCCGAGTGGAAACTTATGCCATAGAACAAAAATAAAACGAGCACAAAAAGGAGACCCTTAAAAAGAAATCCCCACAATCCGCTTCTCGATACCGGCAGAAAAAATCCCACTGCCACAAGAATGAGAAGCAGTAAAAATCCCCAAGGCATCCATTTGTTTCCGGGAAGGACTGCCAAAGGTCCTCCTTACTCCCAAAACCAATAAAATGAATCCCATATAATTTAAAAAAAAAGGAATGAAAGTCAACAAAAAACCCCGTCATTAATTTATAATACGGGGATGAAAAGAACGGTATTGTTTGATTCTATGATTTCATGGGCTGACCGGATAAGATTTTCTCGACACCCAAGGCTCCGAATGAACCTGAATATTTTTTTTGAAAACCTCGTCGTCCTTCCGAACCGAAATTTCGACATGGCGACTGGGAGAGGTTTTTTGAACCCACTGCGCCAATTCCTGGGCATCCTGAACGGGTTTCCCTTCAAACTCGACAATCACATCCCCGACGCAAATATGACCCTGGTCCGCCGGTCCACCCGGTACCAGACGGACAACTTTTACACCTTTATTTTTATCATTTTCCTTGACATCGACAACGGAAACACCGATCCAGCCCTTTTGATCATCGTAGCCACTCAGAACAGAATCCATGATACACCGGACGCGTTCGATAGGCAGACCGACATCCGTAACACTTTCATCCGCAGTTCGATATTTTCGGCAGATACGTCCCATAAAAATACCGATATTCTCCCCGTTCTGGTTAAACAGCGGGCTTCCGCAATTCCCCGGAGGAACCAGTGCGGAAAGTTTCAGCATACCGTCGGAATTCACTCCCAAAAATTTGACCAGTGTGAGTGACGGGAAAAATCCGAGAGAATTCCCCAACAAAGCCAACGATATATTTTCACTCAGTTCCGTGGAATTGCCCATGACCATCGGGGACAATCCTTCCAGAGAAATCTTCAACACAGCCAATTCAGTATTTCGATCACAATAAACGATCCAGGCAGGACTTTCGCGTCCGTCTGAAAGAAAAACGACAATACTGTCTGCACCTTCGACACAATTATCGCGAGTCACCAAAAATCCCTGTTCATTGTAAATAAATCCGGTGCCGGCGCGACGAGTCTTTTGAGATTCCCCCTCCGAATAAAAACCGTGGATTCTCACAACCGAAGCTTTGGCTTCCTGGATTTGTTTTGCCATATTCCAGATCGACTGGGAATGTGAGCCTGATGAACTTTGAGCAAAAACGGGCGAAAATGAATTCAGCAGAAAAATAGTCCAAAAAATAAAGCAAATGTCCTGCATGGACGAACCCACCTTTGTTAAAAATCGACGGGCGTCAGAAATGCCTGGACATCGTTATTCTGCTGCGGAAGGCAGATGGTATCGACACTCGATGAGGAAAGTTGCCTGTCATCACGGGAAACGGATACCGATGATGGGGCCGGGTAATCGTCACTGACGTAATCGATTTGACCATTGAATTGAGGAAACCCAGAATCAGAAGAAGGTTTTGTGGCTTCAACAACAATGGCTTTATCGAAAACAGTGGTTTTTTGATCGATCATCCAAAAACCGGTAACAATCATCACGATCACTACCCCTGCCGCCGGAATCCATCGGAGAGAAAATCCGGGCGTACGGGGAACGAATTCACGTTTCCCGGCCATTTCCCGGCGAATGCGTTCTCTTAAAAGAACATTAAAATTCTCCGAGGTCTGTATATGGGTAAGATTTTGAATCCGTGACCGCAATGAATGAATCTGGTTTAAGAATTCCCTGCAGTGCGAACACTCTTTTAAATGCTGTTCAACCACCTTCTTTTGAAGAATATCGAGCTCATCGTCAATAAAATTGAACAGTTTTTTGCGAAACCTTTGACAAGGAATCATAGGCACTCCTCCGCCCTATTTATTCAGAAGATGTTGTAATTTTTTCTGCAATCTCAAGCGACCTCTGTTGACTCTCGATTTCACCGTCCCAATCGGAATTTTTAAAATCTTGCTGATCTCTTCATAAGAGAACTCCTGAATATCTCTCAGTACGACCACTTCTTTAAATTTGACAGGCAGTGCATTGATCGCATCGTGAATCTCTTTTTCATTCATCCTTGTAGTTACAATACGATCCGTCGAAGCAAAAGGATCCGGAAGTTCATACTCTTTGTCCTCATACACCATTTGACTCAGGGACAATAATTTTATGAGACGCCTCCTTCGAAGTTCCGTCTTTGCCAGATTGACGGCAATGGTATAGAA
>CAZIAH010000092.1:0-17187 GCA_964537715.1 uncultured bacterium
CCACATGCCCCACAGGAATGTGCAATTTTGCCGCTGTCAGGCCTCCTGCGAGCACGGAATTGGTATCCCCTTCTACAAGAACCACATCTGGATTTTCTTTGATCAGAACCTCTTCAATGCGCGTCAGAAGTAGAGCTGTCTGCTTTGCATGGGAGTGGGACCCCACTTCTAAATTGTAATCAGGATCATCTAATTGCAGTTCTCCAAAAAAGATTCGATCCATTTCATAGGAATAATGTTGGCCTGTATGAATAAGAATCGCATCAATTCTGTTTTCCCTGCAGTATCGAATAACCGGAGCCATTTTGATTATTTCTGGACGTGTTCCAACAACAATTGCAATACTCATTTTATCCTTTGCTTATTTTATGTTCCAGCATCAATGCATCCACGAAAAACTTGGCAGCCCAGTTGGGATACACATAGGCCAGATAATTTCCGTTAATTGGATGCGATCCCTTAATTGCTCCCCGAATTCCTTTGGGAAATACACTTTTTTCTTGCGTTTTGATTAAAAACCGGTTGATTTTTTGAGCGGCATCCAGGTATTTTCGTTCTCCGGTAATCTGGAAAAAACGGGACCAAATGATCGAAAGTTGTGCGTTTCCCGTCAAACAGGAAGATTTTGTCGTGTGTTCCCATTTTTCATTAAAACTTCCAGGAACAGACCCATCCTTGCACAGGAATGTCAACAAAACATCGACTGCTTTTTGTGCAGTTTTTAGATATTTACCGTAATCGAGCAGTTCCCCTGTTTCCAACAATCCCCGTATCGCGTACGCGATCATGTGCGTAAAAACTGTCTGGCCCGGAGCAAAATAATTTTGTTCATACCATCCATTTTTTAGTTGATTCGATAATGCCCAATCGCAATTTTGTTTCGCGCTTTCTGCATATTTCGGATTTTGAACAACTTTGTTTAATTCAGCCAGCGCCCAGGCAACACGGGTATGATAAACGTGCGGAATTCCCCGATAAACATAACGGTTCCATTTGCCATCCGAATCCTGATGGTTAACAAGCCAGTTGCCTGCTTTTTGGGCGGCATAGAGATACAGCTCAGTTCCGGTTTCCAGGTAGCCTCGAACAAATCCGAACAGTACCTGTCCCGTATCGAAGACCAGCGGATGTTTGGCTTCCTCGACGATACCACAGATGGCACCATCACTTTCCTGAACTTCCAACAGCCAATCGAGCATTGAAATGGCACGTATTCGGAAATCCTCAATCTTTGTCAAATGATAATAATCAAAAAAAGTGGGAACAATATATCCGGTTGTCTCCGGGAAAGGAGGCAGCCAGCCTTTTCGCAAATCGTAACTGGTAGCGATCCCTCCCCCCTGGACCGCATCTTGCGCGCAACAGAGCCAGTTCATCGCCTGTTCAATCGCTTCGAGATTGGAAATGTTAGAAGATCGTAAAGGAATTCGATCCCGAATGATAAAATAGAGGGTCGATAATCTTTTAAAATGGTTTTTCATGGCTACTCATCCATTACGATTTTATTCAAATTTGCCAGATCCTTTTTCCATGTTTTCAATTTGATTTTTCTAAGTTCCGTCATTTCATTACTCAATTGCTTTCTGTTTTGAATCAGATCAATTACACCTTTCCGAATCGCATCGGTGTTAGTATTCACAAAAACAGTGCCTAGATTAAAAAAAGATCTTAAAAAAGAAAAGTCAAATGTCAAAAGCGGTTTTCCCATGAACAGCGCCTCTTCCCCACCGGAGAGGAGCGTATGATCCCGTGTAGTAAAGCAAAGCACGCCATCAACACTGGTCATCAATCGGATGTATTCTTCATAAGAAACAAAATCGGTAAAGAACACATTCTTGGGCGCGTCGCCAACTATTTTTCTAGGTGCTTTTGACAGATCTCCCGTAATGTAAAAATAAATATCCGTGAAGGACTCGGCAACTTGCACAATTTCCTCAAGCGGTTCATCTGGCGCGAAGGAATTGACAAAGAGTACATTGTGTTTCCCCGCCAGTTTTTTGGGCGAAAGTTTCGGGAAAACCACCGGTGGATTCATATTGATGTTTTTTGCTCCCCAGGACTGAATTAAATTCACGAGATAAGGATTGGTAACTACTGTGACGGCTGCTTTTCGGCATAAAAATTTGTGTAGAAATCTCAATGTCAACCAGGGTTGTGAAATCAGCGATCCCGTATGCGCATCGACGACATACTTCGCTTTTGAATATAAGCAATAGATATACACAAAAAAAACACAAAAAAGAGGTGGCGTCATCGAAAAAACGACCTTGGGTTTTTTTTGACATAATACAAGAAATGTTTTTACTGCCATCATGGGATACTTGATCGGTGCCCATTGCGGACTGCGATATTTGATATAATTGATCAAATACAATTCCGCCCCCAATTCCCGTGCAAAACACTCTGCCCTTCGATTGTAAGGCGCCCAGGCCAGATAGATGATTTCAGAGTGGTTTTTCATGAAACTTATGCCATACAGTTTTGATAAACGGATACATATTGCTTTACCATGTTTTCAGATGAGTAATGTTTTTTCAGAAATCGAAACGCATTCTCCCCAAATTTCTTTTGAAGGTTTTTATCTTCCAGCAGTTTTTTTACACATTGCGTAAATTCATCCAACCCGCCCAGTGGAACCAGATAACCTGTTTTGCCGTGAAGGATGATTTTTTGCACGCCCCCCACTTGAGTTGCCACAATGGGCTTTTTGACAGACATGGCTTCCAGCAAAGCAATCGGCACCCCCTCACGAAGAGAGGTGGAAGCAACTACATCCATCATGGATATGACCTGTTTTACGTCGGACCTGTAGCCCGTAAAAATGACATTGGAGAGTTTGAGTGATTTGACGTACGCTTCCAGTTCTTCTCTGAGTGGGCCGTTTCCCACAATAAGAAATTTTATGGAGGGAATAACGGACGATAGATGGTGTGCCACATTGATGAAAAATCGATGATTTTTTTCGATGCTCAATCGGCCGATGATGCCGACAATCAGATCATTTTGGGGAATTCCGATATTCCGTTTCAGTATATCAAAATGACCATTGTAAGACTCATCAATTTCGATTCCATTTTGAATAACACTGATTTTATTTTCAGAAATTCTCTTCCCGGCAAGATCCTCTTTCAATTGTTCAGAAACCATGATTATTTTATCGAAAGAAGGCAGTAGCAGCACGTCCACACCTTCCCAAAAGCGAATCCGCCGGTTGGAATGCGTCCAGCCGTGTTTGGTTGCAACAATGGTTTTGCCAGTCAGTTTTGAAACGATCCATCCGTAAATGTCCGCCTTGAATCCGTGAGTATGAATGATGTCGATCTTCCGGTTTTCAACGAACCGATAAATCTGCAAAATCGTTAAAGGATCGAAAACAAATCTGCAATCGAAGGTGATTGCAGAAAGTCCCATTTCTTTGGTTTTTGTCGCGAGGGAATCTTCAGGAGCCCGACGGTCGTAGATGCATCCTATCCAACTGTCATGTCCGAGATTCGTCAGTCCACGGGACAACGATAAAATCACTTTTTCCGCTCCAAAGAATCCGGCACTCTTCCGGAGATGTAAAACGTTTATTCTTTTCATGATTTTCCAATCGAGAATAAAGTTTTCTTATCTTTCCATACACTTCTGATGATGTTTTTTTCATCTCGACTAAAGGAACGGATAATGAATAAAAAGAACACATAAACCAACAATCCTGATAGCGAGATAATAAGATGATTATTATTTTTGAAAATAAAAATAAATAATGCCATCGCCGCACCGGAAATATAAGGCTTTACAACCATACTGGAGTAGTGCATTTTGAAAAGAACACGTCTGACAAAAATCTGCTGGATGATCACAAAAAATGTAATGGATAACAGCGTGGCAATTCCTGCACCGACATGGCTGTATTTGGGGATCAATATCAGATTCAATACGATGTTGAAACTTGCAGACAGAACGTTGATGAGAAGATCGATTTTTTGCTGATGGCTTGCAACCAGTCCGTTGCCCAGTATATTCGCAGCAGGAAACAGAACAAGCGTCCAGATGAGGATTTGCAGTGTTTGGGCCGAAACGACAAATTCATCTCCGTAAAACAACCGGATGATATCCTTGGACAAATACGTCGTTATCAGGGCGATGGGAATAATTGTGAGAGACAGATACTTGATCGAACTTACACAGCTTTGTTGAAAATTATTTTTTGACTCCACATAAAAGCGGGAAATCACAGGGAAAATAGCTGCGATATAACAATTGGCCAGTCCGATTCCGATGGTGAGAAAACGGTATGCAGCGGAATAATATCCGACATCAACCATACCCTTTATTTTAGAAAGCATTAAAATATCAATTTGCCAGTAAACCATCACAACAAGGGAAAGCATGAAAAAAACGGGGATTTCCCTGATCATTTTCCAAAGAAGATCGTATTCAAAACGGATGTGCAATTTGAATATATGTTTATTGACAAAATAAACGCCTAACAACATGGAAAGAACATTTGCAAGGGCAACAATGAGGATAACATAGATAATTTGATATCCTGCCACTACCACCCCGACTCCGCCAGCCACTTTGACGATCGTTTCCACAATTAAAATGATAGAACAATACTCCATTCTTTCGAAAGCCTGCAACATGGATTGGGTAAATGCACTAATTGTTTTAAAAAACAGCGCGGAGGCCATAATGATCGAAGCCGTCAGGAGAACCGATGAATATCCGAGAATAATTGCTGTTAAAACCATAAAAACACAAAAGACAAGCGAAGAAAGGGTTCCCAGGAAAAAGGAGTTAAAGAAAATTTTCTCCGCCTTGGATCGATCTGAGGATATTTCACGTATGATGTAGGAATTCAATCCAAGGGCCGAAAAAAGACTGAAAAAAGTAAACAGAGTGAGTACGGTGGTATAAATTCCCAATCCTTCCGGCCCCAATTTTCTCGATAAAACCAGAACTAAAAACATCGAAAGAATCGGATTGACAATTTGTGCAACAGATAAGAAAAATGTATTTCGTAATAATCTTAATGATGTTTTCATCTATCATTTTCACTTTTTATGGATTTCATCGATTCATTATGGTAGGAACGAATACCTACTGCCAATCCGAAGAAAAGATAGAGATGTGAATCGGATATCCTGCCATCGAGCGATTCGAACGACATTTGGAAAAAGAAAATGAACAATGCGGTCCATATCCCCCAGGAAAATACACTAATAAATGGATCCTTATTTTTGGTGGCAGGCCACAAATAACGAAATACGGAGAAAATTAGAATCAGAAATGCTATCAATCCGACTGTACCCAGTTCAGCCCAAACCAAAAGGTAATGGTTATGAACGATCCATCGTTCCTGAGTTAGAAAAAATGGGATATAGTCTTTCATGACCAATGCGTATATATTTGGACCAATTCCAAAAATTGGGTATTTACGTACCATCTCAAAGGCAGATTGAATCAGATGCCATCTATAATAAACCGTCTGGGTTCCTTTGGCAAAACGT
Source organism: uncultured bacterium (assembly GCA_964537715.1). GTDB lineage: Bacteria > Zhuqueibacterota > QNDG01 > QNDG01 > DSAB01 > CAZTZL01. The sequence continues at coordinate 5,499 of CAZIAH010000092.1, forward strand.
TCAATGATAATGTTATGGAATAAAAGAACGGTCAATCCTATTGTTAAGAGAGAAATCAGTATCACTTTCCACATGTGTTTATATTTTCTGATATTTATTAAAAAAAAGAGAAATATTCCCACAATGAAGCTGAGCCAGGCACCCCGTGTTTGTGTCAAAATGAATGCAATCAGTCCAATGCCTGTGGCTAATAAAGAAAGTAATTTTGATTCTTGATTTTTATAGACCAACAGAAATAAAAGAGGAACAGAAATCATACTGGCAAGATAACTTGCTGTGACATTGGGTGATCCTGTTGTTCCGGCAATTCGAAATGTTTCATCGCCCAATGACTTAACAACTTGAAAGGCAATTGTAAAGTTGGTTTTCGTAATAAATTGGAGAATACAAAACAATCCTTCGACAATCAGGCAGATCATTAAAAATTTTAAAATCATATGAAGCATTGCTTTGTCGCGTACTTTATTTGCAATGACAAAATATAGAATGACTGTTTTAAGATTTTGAACGATACTAAAAAAACTGAGATTCATATCCGGTGAATTGGTCAATGAGAAAAAATTTGTCATATAAAATAATAGGACAGGAATGGTAACTTGTGGATGAAACTGTATCTTATTTATTTTATCAGTGGCGAGTTGATACAACCAAATCATGAAAAGAAAAAATAGAGAGATATCGGTAATAGTCAGTAAAATACCATTAAAAGTTCCTACATACTCTCTGTAAGTGAGATGAATATTAAATTCAAAGGGAATAGACAGAATCAAAATAATCCATAATAAACTAACAGAATCTTTTGTTAATTTGCCATAAATCGGCCATAGAAAGATACAACACAATACCAATAGTATACTGATTGTCCATTTTAAATCAAAATTACCGGCGTGAATAAGAATAGAACCGATCAAAACGCCTAAAAGAATGATACCAAAAATATATAAAATTGAAGAATAGCGTGATTGTATAATCATAATTAATTTAAGGAGTAATTAAAACTCTTCTCACTTTCTTGAAATAAACTTATGTTTGTCTGCAAATAAAATGTTTACGTAATATGATTACATATTATCTATTTTAATTCGTCAGATTATTTAAAAGGTTGAAATAAATATTTTGATATTTCTCCCAATTGTATTTCCGAATAAAACGTTTTGAATTTCGTATCATCTTTTTGCTTTTTTCGGGATAGGAACGGAACAATTCGATAACGCGTTCAGCCAGATCATGTTCATTATCCGGGTCAAAAAATACGACCATCGAATCATCGAAATACAATTGGGAAGTTTTTGTTTTTGAAATGATTAACGGTATTTCCATGGATAGATATTCCATCGCTTTGACGCTAAGCGTTTCACCCGAATAGATGCCATCTCTTTTCGGGTCAATTCCAACATCTACATGGGACATGATTCGCGGGATGCAATACACCGGAACGGATTTTTTTAAAATGATATGCTTTTCAAGATTAAGATCTTTGGTAAGTTTTCTTAAATAATTCTCTTCACGACCTTTGCCCACAATTAAAAACTGGATTCCGGGAACACTATTTTGTATAATGGAAACCGCTTTGATGACAATATCAATTCCAGTGGGTTCTGTAAAATTACCATGATAGCCAAGGATAAAACGACGGTCTGTTGTTTTTTTCTTTGCCTTAAAGTTGCTGCTAAATATCGTCGGATCTGGAGCATTTAAGATCACTGTACATTTTTCCGGTTGAAGAGAACGTTCGATGAGTCGTTGTCGCCACAGTTCCGTTACTGTGACGACGTGATCGGCATAACGGCATGAAATTTTTTCAATCCATTTGAGAAATCGAATCGAAATATGGTTTTCTGAAACGGAGAATTTACGCATATAGAATTCCGGCATAATATCATGGATATCGAGGATAATTTTCGCTCCCAGTAATTTTGGGATAATTGTGCAAAATATCCCAAAATCAGGAATATTGTGAAAATGGATTACATCATACCGTTTTCGAAAATGCAATCGGGTACAGAGAAGCGTTGATAAAAAAATAAAACTGAATATCTGTTTCAAGTATGATAAGAGAGCCCGTTCATTATACTTACGCCTTAGAAGTGGATAGGGCTGAATACCATAGACCGGCTCCAATTCTCTTTTGCCTTTTGTTGCCAGACAAATGCTGTCAACAGTGTGTCCGTTTTGAGCCAGTGCGCGCGCATAGCGTTGAACGCGGCTGTCGAAAAAACTTGAATATGAAACCATGCAAATTTTCATACGGAAGGTATTGTTCCTGTCTTTAAAGGATCATTCTTTGCTTGCGATTAATTTATTTGATTTTAATCAAAAATTGAAATATTCGACATATTTTCATTTCATCCCAGATGTTTGTACAGCAATTTTCCGCCCAATCCTGTAATTGAAAATGGTGCATTCCCCCAAAACAAATTTGTAATCCTATATTTAATCGATTTTCTTGAAATCGTTTGCAGTCCATAAATCTCAGGGTAGTAAAGATGTGTGATGTCAAACTCCTCTGTCCCCCATCGTCTTTTAAATTCAATCAATCCTTTATTTTGTATGGATGATTTGCCAAAATCAAAATATTCAAATCCTTCCTCGTAGGCCTTTTGAATCGCATTCCACATCAGAAGATGATTCGGACGAAAATGCAGATAATTTTCATCTGAAGCACCATATTGGTAACAAACCCTGTTTTTGAATTTAAGTAAAATCATTCCGGCGATGGTTTTCCGTTGATGTTCGACTAAATACAGATCCATCCTTTTTTTAGGATAAAGTACCTTCCATAAATTAATAAAGAAGGAGAAGGGTTGCGGTGGAACACCGTGTCTTCTTCTCGTTTTCAGCTGCAATTTATAAAATGCTTTCACATCCAGGATGTCATTTGCTTTTCTCAGATGGATATCGCTTTTTTCAGCTTTTTTAATGCTGCGCTGGATATGACTTTTATGAAATGACTTTCTCAATATTTCAGGCTCTTTATTCAATTTCAGTATATGAATTTTAAACAGTTTTTGATTTTTAAAATCAGACGGATAGTATGATTTATCCAAATTCATAATTCGCATCTCAAAAAATGAAAATCGCTTGGAAATTGCCTCGTTTTGAAGTGCATGAAAGATTTGTTCAAACTCGGACTGCGAAGAAATAAGCGGATCACAAAAATGCGAAAACGGGAGTGATACAAATCTTCTGCCAGTTAACCAGCTGTCAATATAAAAAAAAGGAATACCAGCATGAATATGTGAATTTCCATCCGTACAAGCAAAACAAAAGGGTTCATATCCATAAGTGCGCTGTATAATATCTTGCCAGCAGGAATGGTGATATATCGTTCCCAGAGGATGTCGCATAACGAATCTATCCCAACGATCATCATGAAAAACGTCTATTTTTTCGGTATGTAAATCCATCAATTTTTCTGCTTAATTCCAGATTCGTTATTTCTAATCATTGTATATTTTTTGAAAGCCACTGTAAATTTATACTATTAATATTTACCACCGACTACCAATTTGAATGGTTGATTCTGTTTTTGCATATAATCGAAACGATAATACTCATTGTATTTTCTATACTTTTTATAATCGTGAGAGCCCACGAAAACAATACCTAATAAATTGGCATTGACATTTTTCAGTAATTCGATTGAACGAATAACCGCTTCTCGTTCAGTTTGTCTAAATTTTACGACAAGGATAACTCCATCAACGAGTGAAGCAAGAATCGTAGAATCGGTAACTGGCAACAAAGGTGGGCTGTCAAAAAAAACATATTCATAACTTTTCTTCAGTTCCCGAATAAAAGTTTTAAGCTTTCGTTGACACAAAAGTTCTGCTGCATCATCACGTTGTTGACCAGCACAAAGAAAAAATAAAAATTTTAAATCTGTCTTGACAATTGCTCTTCGCCATGATGTACTTTTTTCCAGAAAATTTGAAAATCCATGATTGTTTTTTGTTGCAGTAAAATAGGTATGCAATACAGGACGTCGCAAGTCGCTGTCAATGATTAATGTTTTTGTATTTTTTTGTGCAGATGCGATCGCTAAGTTCGTTACAGTTGTGGATTTACCTTCTGACGGACCGGGACTGGTGACAAGAATGGTTTTTAGTTTTTTTGAATGATTCTGGAATGATAATGCAGTTCGAATCGTACGATAAGCTTCCCCAAATGCAAGATTATTTTGGTCATTGACAGTTGAAAACGGTAGAAATTTTTTTTGATTGCTTTTTTTTCTATGAATAAAACATTTTAAATTATAACTGCGTTGTTTGAAATGAGGAACGCTCCCCAATACTTTCAATCCCATTTTTTCCAGTTCATCTCTGCTATTGATTGTATCAGCAAAATATTCCTTCAAGGAAACCAGGCATATCCCTAATAGCATACCAAAAAAACAACCCAATATTAAATTCAGTTTTACTTTCGGAGAGATTGGACTCATCGGAGGTTCTGCACGATCGATCACACGAATCAATTCTGCTTGTCCGGACTCCCGAATTCGCGTCTCTTCGTATTTTTCTCTGATCATAACATAAATATTAGTATTCACTTGCACTTCCCGTTCAAGTCGAACCAGTTCGCGGTTTTTATCGGGTAAATTTGTCAGTTTTTTATTATATTCATTTATATCCTCTTTAAGTATGTTTTCTTTTGCTTCTAATGATTTTCGGGTTGTTTGAAGGCGCAAGATGTCTGTAATTAATTTTTCTGAGCGATTTAGAGGATTCATCATGGTCAAATCGCCGTTGACTAATTTTTTTGTCTCATCTACAATTTTTTCTCTAACTCCTTTAAGTCGATTTTCCATCTGTTTCAGTTTTATGTCGCTCGCAGTCGCATAACCCGCCCCAAGTAATTGTGCTTCATAAGCCGCTTTCTCTACCACCAATTCAGCCATTTGTCGTTGCAGTTCCTGCAATACCGAATTCGAAGTATTGACCATATTATCGACAAGATATTTTTTGTTTTCATCTAATTGATCGTTCAAATAACTTAATTCATTTTCAGTGGCTTCCAATTCTGCTTTTGTTTGATTATACAATGATTCAAAATTCACCAGTTGAGTAACCAACTCTTCTGTTTTCTTTGGTAATGAAACGACATTGTTCTGCTTCTGGTATGTTGCCAGAGCATTTTCGGAATCTGATAATTTCAACTCAATGTCTTTCAGTTTCTTCTCCAGAAAATGTTTGGTTTCGATAACTTCACCATGTGTCTTGGAGAAATCATAATCCTGATATAAATCTATCCATGTATTCACAAGAGCTGCAGCTTCCCGAGGATTGGACGCTCTTCCTTTTAAGTTGATGATATCATTTTCAACACCATACGAAACAGAAGTGGCATTCTGAAATCTGGTGGTCAATTCCTGAAGTGAGGGAAGTCTATTTTTTTCGTCACCACTTAGAATTTCCATTGAGTCGCGCCACACAGATTGCAACAATTTCTGGATGACGACTGAAGCAAGATGACGGCTCTTCAAGATTGCAACCTGGTTTTTTACCAAGTAACGTTTCATAAAAATTTCCGAAGAAGTAAACATTTGACTGGATAGATTCCCGTTGCCATTTATCATAATTGTCGCAGAAGCCTCATAAACAGGAGAAGAAGTTAAATTTAGTATAATCACTGTAGTAACAACACTGATAAAGGCAATTAAAACAATAATCCAATTTTTAAATATTGGATAAATAAGTTCGCTAAAGTTAATAGAAGTCTTTTTTGGTTTTTCCAACTGTCTCTCCATTATTCAGATTTGGCCAACCAATATCGATTGAAATTCGTTAAATAGTCAATTTATACTATGAACTATTTTTTTTATTGGATCCAAGTCCGTAATTACTATAATAATCTTTATATCCATATTGTTCTTGTCCATGTATGCCAGTAACCACACTACCCAAGAGATTGCCATGAACACTATTGATGAGTTCGATCGATCTTGTAATATTTCTTTTTGCCGTTTTTCTCTCCTTGATCACCAAAACGATACCATCAACTTTTGATGCGAGTATGGTAGCATCAGTAACCGGTAACAACGGTGGACTATCAAAAAGAATAATATGATACGCCTTTTTTACATCATTTAAAAATTGATCCATCCATTTTGAACCAAGCAATTCAGACGCATTTTTTACACTTGGACCCGCTGCTAAAAGATAAAGATCTTTGACTGCAGTTTCTCGGACTGCGTTTTGCCAGGACAGTTTTTTATGTAAATGATTTGTCAATCCATTTTTTCGCCTGGAACTTATAAATAACAAATCAAGTACAGGTTGTCGAAGATCAGCATCCACGAGCAATGTTTTCAACCCTTTTTGTGCCATTACGATAGCCACATTGGCTACGGTAGCAGATTTACCTTCCGATGCGCTTGGACTGGTAAAAAGAATTGTTTTCAGTCGATTATGCTGTTTGTGAAAATAAATTGATGTCCGAACAGCGCGGTAGGCCTCAGAAAGCACATGATTTTTTCCAAAACGATTCATTATATAGGGCAGAATGTTTTTTGCTCGTGCAATCCGTAGATTTTTCTGTCCTCTTTTAAATCGGGTTTTTTTATCTCTAATGGCCGGTATACTGCCTATTACATCGATTCCCATGCTTTCAATATCAGATACGCTGATTATGGTATCTTTCGAATATTCCCGAATAAAGGCAAGAGAAATTCCAAATAATAATCCGAACAGCACGCCTAAAAGAAGATTCAGACTTGTTTTTGGCAGCACTGGAGCAAGAGGAGGTATGGCTCTATCAACAACACGAATAATACCGATCTGACCTGCTTCCCGAATTCGCGCCTCTTCGTACTTTTCACGAATCATCACATAAATTTTATTATTGACCTGGACTTCTCTTTCCAATCTGGCGAGAATTCTGCTTTTATCGGGCAAACCCTGCAACTTGTCATTGTATTCATCGATAATTGCCATTAATGTATTTCTTCTTGCCAACAATGATTTCCGGGAAATTCGTAAGTCGAGAATACTGGAAATCAACTTTTCAGAATGATCGAGCGGTTTGATATTCAACAAATCAGTCTGAGCAAGTTTTTTTGTCTCTGAAATCACTTTTTCTTTGATTCCTTGCAGACGATGATCCATCTGTATCAACTTTGCATCTTTCTTCACGTCATATCCCGCGCCCAGTAATTGTGCTTCATAGGCCGCTTTTTCTGCAACAAGTTCAGCCATTTGTTTCTGAAGTTCAACCAGTACCGGGCTGGAAATATCGACCATATTCCTTACGAGGTTTTTTCTGTTTTCATCAAGTTGACCTTCCATATATCTCAATTCGCTTTCAAGTGCTTCCAGATCGGTTTTAGTTTGGTTTAACAACGATTCAAAACTGGACAACTGTGTTACAAGTTGTTCTGTTTCCTGAGGAAGCGAAATCAATTGATTTTTCTTCTGATATTGTGATAATGTATTTTCGGACAATTCCAGTTTTTTTTCAACATCTTCCAATTTTTGCGCCAAAAATTCCTTGGTTTGAATAATCTTTTCTTGTGTGTCGGAACGCTCATATTCCTGATAGGCATCTATCCATGTATTCACGATCCTTGCTGCTTCCCAGGGCGTGGGCGCCTTTCCTTTGAGTTCAATAATATCAGATTCCAACCCATATAGAACTTTTGTGGCATTCATAAAATTATCAACCACTTCATAAAAGGAATATTCATTTTCCGTTTTTTGATTATTATCAATTTTCAATATTTTATTGGCAATTTGCCATATCGATTCTCTGGTTGTATCTTTTTTAAAAATAGATAATGAATCACAACAAGTTTCTTTTTGCATTCGCAGAACAGTAGCTGTTGCCAGATTTCTGCTTTCCAAAATAGATACATGATTTTTAATGAAGGATTTTTGCCGTGGGAAAATCGAGAAATCAAATAGTTGACCGGAAATATCTCCGCCTGCGCGAATAAAAATGGTCGCCGTGGCTTCATAAACAGGTTGCATGGTAAATGTCAAAATACATGTGCTGACAAATACACTGAGAAAAGCAATCAGAATAATATGCCAGTTTCGTTTTAGTATATTTATAAACGGATTAACAGTGTTCATTTCTTTGCTGCCCTGCCGTAAAATCGTGTAAAGAAATCCCAAATATTGACGCTATCGATATCTCCTGTTACTGCAAAGCAAGCTTTGTAACTGTCAGGCCATCTCCAAAATCGCAATAGAGGATTGGGACAATTGTCTATCGATTCCAGAAGATTACGCTTATCTTCGTATGCCAATTTGCCTTGATGATTGGCAGTGAATGCATAGTCGTGGGACGAATCTGAAATGATTTCACACGGAAAACCTTCGCCTTCCAAAAATTTCATAACCTGTTTACTCGAATTGGGACCGATACCAATAACCGGCTTTACCGGACTTGATAACTCCCAATGGTTTCCTGAAACGATTGTATAATTATCGATTTTTTGATCACTGTTTAATAAACCATTTTTTATCAAAATAGTTGCACAATCACTGGCATGGGATTCAACACGATAACGTTTCTTAGAAATCGGCTTTATTTTAAATCGAAAATTTGCCCGTTCCTTCCACCACCTGGCAATTTCTCCCAAGGAAGTACACCAAACATCCGTTCTCATATTTGTTAAAGTAAGTAAATATTTTAATGCCGATCTATAATTCTGAAATCGTTCGGGATGTACCTGTAAAATCATCATTTCACGGTTCCGAATGGTTTCATGCAGCATATTCGCCCAAATGGAACGTATCTGTTCTCCGTCGTTCAACCTGAGACGTTCAATGAGGATTTCATCATCAGGCACAGCGACAGGGATTTCTACCATTGTATCGATAAAGCGAGGCAATGTAAAACAGGTTTCATTGTCTTGTGGCTGATAGGTCGCCAATATTTTCTGATAATTTTGCCACACATTTTCAGCGAATATATCTTTTGGAGATAGATACCAGGATACAACCTGACTACTATCCCATTGGAAATCCGATTCGGCCAAAAAATCTATCTTTGCCTGATCTTTACATAAATACGGGTATCGAAATCCTGAAAATGAAATCTTGTTTCTGTGAAAAATCTCTTTTGCACGGTTCAAATGATCCGCAAGTATCTTTTTATCAACATTTGAATAATCGATATGTAAATATCCATGAATTGCAAACTCGACTCCGAGACTTTGCAAATTTTGAAACAGATTCGGATTTTTTTCCAGGACAATCGCGGTCAAAGGAAATGTAGGTTTAAGATGATATTTCTTCATCAAATTTATAAAACCTAATAATGACCGTTTGTATTTCTGTACATCCCAGCCATAATGTTTGGAAATACTATACGCCCGTGATATGAAATTGTCGAGTGAGCGCGTTGCAATCCTGTCATGTAATAATTTAAATGATTGTATCATCGTTCATCACGATCATGCATTTTGCCGTTCAAGTTTTTTGATTTTGACTCCCATAAAAACCTTTCTGGAATGAGATTTCTGCAGTACATCATTCAACCAGTAAAACGTTTTTTGCAGACCAGTACTCAAAGTCGTTGTAGGTATCCATCGGATGACGCGTCGGATTTTTTCAATATTCAACACCCTTCTGCGAATATTATCGATGTCCCGCCTGTCAATATATTCCGGGCTGCCGTGATAGTCGGCCATCTCTATCATTTTTTGAGCGAGTTCATTGATCGATGTCTCCTTGCCAGAACTTACATTGTATATTTCACCTTCGGCTTTCGGATTGAGTGAAGCCAACAATGTCGCTTCCACAACATCATCCACATACGTGAAATCTCTGGTTTGTTCACCATCTCCATGGATTTGCGGAGATTTGCCATTTAACAGATTTTCAAAAAATTTTGAAATCACACCGCAATACGGATTTTTGGGTGATTGATTGACGCCATAGACATTGGAATATCGAAGAACAACAACTGGTAGACCGTATGTTTCGTAAAAGGCGGAACAATAATTTTCTCCCGATAATTTACTGGCTGCATAAGGATTCAAAGTACTTAATCTGTCGTCTTCGTTAATCGGAATATAACGCGGATTGCCGTACACCGATGCAGACGAGGTATAAACCACTCTTTCGATTTTATGATTTCTAGCAGCCAAAAGTACATTAAACGTTCCACCCGTATTGACCTGAAAATCAAGTCGGGGTGATACTGTGGAAACAATAATGTTTCTGACAGCCAGATTGAAAACAATTTCTGCTTTTTTTACCAGACTGTTGACCAGATCAAAATCGGTAACAGTGCCATCGACAAAGCGGATTTGATCCAGACACTCCAAATTTTCCTTTTGTCCGGTGAAAAGATCATCAAGTACAGTTACCTTTGCGCCTTCTTTGACAAGTTGATTAACGAGATTTGAACCAACAAATCCTGCTCCTCCCGTGACCAAAACCTTTTTTCCTGTAAAACGCATATCAAACCTCATTATTTAATGGTTGTTTTCGATGTCTGCTAATAGGCCTCTTTCATGGACAAAACAAAAGGAACTGTCAAGATCATGATTAACATATCCAGTTTTAGTGTCCAGTGGTCCACATACCATAGATCGTATAAAATCGCTTCTTCATAATATTTGGGTGTACACCGTAAATTCAATTTTGACCATCCTGTCAATCCCGGTTTCACTTCCAGACGTCTGTAATACCAATTTTTATATTCATTGACTTCGTAAGCAGGATGTGGCCTCGGGCCAACCAGACTCATATCGCCTTTTAGTATATTAAATAACTGCGGTAGTTCATCAAGACTGGTCGCCCGTAAGAATGCACCCACTTTGGTAGTCTTTCTTTCAATGTAGGCAATATGTTTAATCAGCAGATTTGCCTCATCGTTGTTTTGCGATCCTTCATGCAATAAATATTTGATATATTCTTGATGATCATTCTTTGATGTTTCCTGTTTCATCGTTCGAAATTTATAGATGAAAAACTTTTTGCTTTTATATCCTATTCTTTCCTGTGTAAAAAATACAGGACCTTTTGAACTGAATTTAACTGCAATTGCAACAATAATGAAAATAGGCAAACTCATTATTAAAAGAATCAAAGACATCGAAATATCTATCGAACGTTTGAATATTTTATTGCTCACAATGATAATTTGTCGTGTATCTTCCGTTTTGGGATGACCGAGTGAAACATGATAGAAAGAAGATGCAATGGTTTTTTCAATAGTCGAATTGAGTTCCTGAAAAAATCGGATCATTCTCTGCAACCTTTCAACATCTAGAAAACCCACTCTAAATATCTGGAATCAGATGTGATTTGGTCAAAAATCAAATTCAAATTGTTGCTGGAAGTTGAACTATTTTATGGGAAGAACGAAATATGTAGTAGAGTATTCGTATGAGATAGCGTAATATGCACAGACACGATTATTGTTCTTCTCAATATCTCTTTCCTCTCAAACCCGGATATTCATTCCCCTTTAAATGAGTATCCAGCATCTTTGATCGTCCGCTGCTATTGTACTTTAGAAAACGATACACTACCCTTGTAAATAGATAAATTATAATTAGTTTATATATTCTACAACAATTAAAAAAGTGTTGTTTCAATAATTTAATATAATTTACAGTTTTTTCAAAAGATAATAACAGATTCTTACAAAAACAAGAACCTATTCACATCGATTTGTTCGTGCGGATTGACTCACAAATAAAGTAACTTTGTAAAAAATGAACTTTTTTTCAAAT
>CAZIAH010000093.1:0-17043 GCA_964537715.1 uncultured bacterium
ACATCACCCAGACCTATTTTTTCGCTCCGTTTTCCGAGGGATTCGTGCAGATTCTCGCGGCACAGCAGACCATGGAGCATAAAGATTGGTATCAGGGAACAGCCGATTCGGTGAGAAAGAATCTTCGCTATTTCCTTTCCAAAGGAATCGATTATCATCTGATTTTGGCGGGCGATCACCTCTATGCGATGGATTATCGTAAAATTCTTGAATTTCATATCAGTAAAGGTGCGGATGTAACTATCGGTGTCCTGCCCTTCAAGCGGTCACAGGTTGGTGGATTCGGCATCCTGAAGTTAGATGAAAAATCCCGAATTCTGGATTTTATCGAAAAACCCCAGAAGGACGAAGAACTTGCACCGTTCCGATTGCCGGAATCCCAGCTGAAAAGTCTTGACATGGAATCCGAAGAAGAAATTTTTACAGGATCCATGGGTATCTATCTTTTCAACCGGCAGGTGCTTTCGGATTTGCTGACCGAATCGGATCACGCGGATTTCGGCAAGGGAATCGTTCCCTATGCGATTCGAAAGAAGCGCGTATTCGGATATCTGTTCAGGGGATACTGGGAGGATGTCGGAACCATCGGAACTTTTTACAGGGCCATGATGGATCTGGTGGCTCCCGTACCCAAATTCAATTTTTATCAGGCGCAGTTTCCCATCTATACGCGTCCCCGTTATCTGCCCGGCGCCAAGATTACGGGCTGCCATGTCTGCCGTTCCATCATCAATGAGGGTGCAGTTTTGGAGGAGTGCCGGATCGAAGATTCCATGGTCGGTATCCGTTCGAGGATTCGAAAAGGAGCGCAAATTACGCAGTCCATCATCATGGGTGGAGATTATTACGAGACCGAAGAAGAACTGAAAGAAAATCGGCGGCTGAACCAACCCGATGCCGGCATCGGAGAGGGTTGTATCATCCAGCGGGCGATTATCGATAAAAATGCGCACATCGGCGATGGCGTGCAGATACTGGACAAAAACCGGGATCAGGATGTCGAAGGTCCCAACTATGTGATTCGGGAAGGAATTGTGGTCGTACCCAAAAACAGTGTCATTCCTTCCGGTACGATTATAGGATAAATGTATGAAAGCCAGACTGCTTTTAGAAGACGGAAAGATATTTCATGGTGAACATTTTGGAGCCCAGGGAACCTCTATTGGTGAAGTGGTTTTCAATACGGGCATGACCGGATATCAAGAGATTCTCACGGATCCTTCCTATAAGGGACAGATGGTCACGATGACCTATCCCCATATCGGGAATTACGGCATCAATCCAGATGATGTGGAATCCAGCCGTCCCCACGTGGAGGCTTTGATCGTCCGTGAATATTGTCCGGTGCCCAGCAACTACCGGTCGAAAGAAACGCTGGATCACTATCTTCAGAGAAATAACATCATCGGGTTTCATCAAATCGACACGCGGGCTTTGGTCCGCCACATTCGGGAAAAGGGTGCCATGATGGGCATTTTGACGACCGAGGAAATGCTCCTCAGCCAGCTCAACGAAAAACTGCTTAGACATCCCAAAATCGAGGGCAGGGATCTGGTCAAATATGTGACCGTTAAGAAACAGAAAACGTGGGAGAATCCGATCCATGCTTCCTGGTATTATGATTTTATCAAGCCTCTGGGAGAGAAGACATTTCGTGTGGCCGCCTACGATTTCGGAATCAAATGGAATATCCTTCGATTGATGACAGCCCTCGGACTCGAAGTCACACTCGTTCCGGCATCGACCTCTGCGGAAGAAATCAAGAAGATCAACCCCGACGGCATTTTCCTGTCCAACGGGCCGGGAGACCCGGAGGGGGTTCCTTATGCCATCGAAAACGTCAAAAAGTTGATCGGTTACTGTCCCATGTTCGGAATCTGTTTGGGTATACAGATCCTTGGTCTCGCTTTCGGCGGTAGGACCTACAAACTGAAATTCGGTCATCACGGCAGCAACCATCCAGTGAAAGACTTAAAAACTGGAATCATCGAAATTACGGCCCAGAACCACAACTTTGCCGTCGAAACCCGATCGCTCGAAAAGGCGGGATTCGTTCTGACGCACCGGAATCTCAACGATGGAACCGTCGAGGGAATAGAGCATCGGGAGTTGCCCATATTTGCCGTACAGTATCATCCGGAAGCCTCTCCCGGGCCACACGATTCGCTCTATCTGTTTAAACGATTTTACAGAATGATGGAAGAACATGCCAAAGCATGACGATATTAAAAAAATATTGGTGATCGGTTCTGGGCCCATCGTGATCGGACAGGCCTGCGAATTCGATTATTCCGGTACGCAAGCAGTCAAGGCGCTGAAAAAACTGGGATATGAAACCATCCTGATCAATTCGAATCCCGCCACGATCATGACCGATCCCGAACTGGCAGACCGGACCTATGTGGAACCGCTCAATGCGATCACTGTCGAGAAAATCATTCAGAAAGAAAAACCAGATGCGCTTCTTCCCACGATGGGCGGACAAACCAGTCTTAACATCACCGTCGAACTGGCCGAGAAAGGCGTTCTAAAAAAGCACGGTGTGGAATTGATCGGTGCCAAACTGGAAGCTATTCAAAAAGCCGAGGACCGCGAACTCTTTAAAAAATCGATGCTCAACATCGGTCTGCAACTCCCTGTCGGCGGATTTGCCAGAAATCTTGATGACGCCATGGCCCTGATTCCGGAAGTGGGGTATCCCGCGATCATCCGGCCGGCCTATACCCTCGGGGGCACTGGCGGAAGCGTCGCATATAATGTTGAAGAATATCAGGAACAGGTGAAATGGGGGCTCAGTAGTAGTCCGATCAGCGAAGTGCTGATCGAAGAGTCGATCATCGGCTGGAAAGAATTTGAGCTTGAAGTGATGCGTGATCTGAAGGACAATGTGGTCATCATCTGTTCGATCGAGAATTTCGATCCTATGGGCATTCACACGGGAGATTCGATCACCGTGGCGCCGGTTCAAACCCTGACGGATCGGGAATACCAGCTTATGCGAGATGCCGCAAAGGCCATCATTCGGGAGATCGGTGTCGAAACGGGCGGGTCCAATATCCAATTCGCTGTGCATCCGGAAACGGGTCGCATGGTCGTCATCGAAATGAATCCGCGTGTCTCGAGAAGTTCCGCTCTGGCCTCGAAGGCCACAGGGTTTCCCATCGCCAAAATCGCTGCCCAGCTTGCCGTCGGACTCACTCTCGATGAAATACCCAACGATATTACGAGCAAAACCCCGGCATCGTTCGAGCCGACCATCGATTATGTCGTGGTTAAAATCCCCCGCTGGGATTTTGAAAAATTCCCTCAGACCGAACCGATTCTTGGCACACAGATGAAATCGGTCGGTGAGACCATGTCCATCGGAAGGACATTCAAGGAAGCGCTTCAGAAGGCATTGCGGTCTCTGGAAACGGGTTGTGTCAGTCTGAAATGCAGTGACGATATCGATCTGGATGTGCTGAAAAATGAACTGAAAAAGAATTCACCGAAACGTCTTTTCTACATTGCAGAAGCCTTTCGACAGGGAATGGGCGTCGATGAAATTTATGAAATTTGCCGGATCGATCCCTGGTTTCTTTATCAGATAAAAGAGATTATCGATTTTGAGGAACAGGTTCGGGAAAACGGTCTGAATAGTACCGAGAAACTGCGATTTGCCAAGCAAATGGGGTTTTCGGATCAGCGTCTGTCCGAATTGACCCAACAGGACGAACCCAAGATCAGAGATCTTCGGGAGAAAACGGATCTTCGCCCTGTCTACAAGGTGGTGGATACGTGTGCCGCCGAGTTTGCGTCGGAAACATCCTATCTATACGGGACCTACGATGCTGAAAACGAAGCAAAGAGAAATGACCGACCCAAGGCAATCATTTTGGGCAGCGGTCCGAACCGGATTGGACAGGGAATCGAGTTTGATTACTGCTGTGTGCACGCGGTTTTTGCCCTGCGGGAGGAAAATTACGAAACCATCATGATCAACAACAATCCGGAGACCGTTTCTACGGATTACGATACCGCGGACAAACTCTATTTCGAACCGCTGACTCTGGAAGATGTGCTGAATGTCATTCACCTCGAAAAACCGGATGGCGTCATCGTCCAGTTCGGTGGACAGACGCCCCTCAAACTTGCCAAGGGGTTGGAAGCAGCGGGTGTCCCGATTTTCGGGACTTCGCCCGAATCGATCGATCTTGCCGAAGACCGTCAACGGTTTGGGGATTTGATAAAAAACTCAGATATTCGGCAGCCGGAGTGGGGAACCGCTTTCACATTTCGGGAGGCGGAAAAGATCGCCGAGAAAATCGGTTATCCCGTTTTGGTGCGGCCTTCGTACGTGTTGGGCGGAAGAGCCATGGAAATTGTTTACGATAAAGTCTCTCTGGAAAAATATATTACCGAAGCTGCTACGGTCTCTCCGGATCATCCGATTTTAGTCGATAAATTTTTGGAAGATGCATTCGAATTCGATGTGGATGCCATATCCGACGGAAAGGACACGGTGATCTCCGGTTTCATGCAGCACATCGAAGAAGCGGGCATCCATTCCGGTGACAGTTCGTGCGTTCTGCCGCCGTACATGATCAGTGAGGAACACCATAAAATCATTATCGATCAGACTAAAATACTCACAGAAATGCTCGATGTTCGCGGGTTGATCAACATTCAGTTCGCGATGAAAGATGGCAATATTTATGTGCTTGAAGTCAATCCTCGGGCTTCAAGAACCGTTCCCTTTGTCAGCAAGGCCACTGGGATTCCATGGGCAAAGGTTGCCGCGAAGATCATGGTGGGGAAAACCTTGAAGGAACTCGGAGTCTTGGAGAACAAAAAGAAGAAAACCATTGCTGTCAAAACCCCGGTCTTTCCGTTTATCAAATTTCCAAACGTTCAAACCTATCTCGGTCCCGAAATGCGTTCTACCGGAGAAGTGATGGGAATCGATACTTCTTTTGGTGCCGCTTTTGCCAAGGCTCAGTTTGCAGCCATGACCGGACTTCCAGTGAGGGGAAATGCGTTTATCAGCGTGAATGACAATGACAAACAGATGGCCACGGCTATTGCGAGGCAATTGTACGAGTTGGGATTTGGCATTTACGCTACAGAGGGGACATACAAGTCTTTTCGCAAGGCGGGCATTCCTTCAAAAATGATCAACAAAGTCAAACAGGGCAGGCCCAATGCCCTGGATTTGATTATCAATAAGGAAATACAGTTGATTGTCAACACGCCGCTGGGAAAAGTCTCGCGGTACGACGAGTATGTGATCGGCCGGACGGCCATTGTTCATAACGTTCCGTGTCTGACTACGCTTTCGGCTTCGTGGGCCGCTGTGCAGGCCATTCGAACCCTGCAAACAAAAACACTGGACGTGATCGCTCTTCAGGATATTTGATCGCCGATTTAATGGATACGGATTAAAAATTTTCTGACCGCCATAAAAAATTTGGACATTCTGTTATTCATAAAAACAGGAGTCGTCAATGAGTGCCCAAAAAGCCAGGGTTCCAAAAAATCCAAAAAAACCTCCAATCATCGGTTTTAAAACGCTTTTTCAACAGAGGGACTCGGAATCCACACTCATTCTTTTTATCGTTCCCATTGTTCTCACACTTTGGGTTTACTACGGAAAACAGGCGGACTTCGATCAGCTTTTCAGAGGATTTCAGGGCAAGTGGAATCAGGATTTTTTCAGTGCGATTTACGAATACCTCACCGCTTTTCTGCTCATGTTTTGGGTGCCTTATTTCGTCATCAAAATGATTTTCAAAAAAAAGCTCAGTGATTTCGGATTTCAGTTCGGGGATGTCAGATACGGGCTCATCTTTGTGCTCATCACGACACCCTATCTTCTCTGGATCGTCTACGCGGGATCTTCCAGCACGGTGATTCAGAACGAATATCCGCTTTCGAAAAGCACGATGGGTCATTTGTACCTCTTTATCATTGTGGAAGTTTTTTATCTGATCTATTATATCGGTTTTGAATTTCTCTTCCGGGGCTTCATGCTTTTCGGTCTCGAAAAGAGATACGGCGCACTCGCCGCCATATTGATTCAGACCATTCCTTCGGCAATCATACATATCGGCAAGCCCGTCAGCGAAAGTTTCGGCGCGATTTTCGCCGGTCTTGTTTTCGGTTATCTCGCCATTCGAACACGATCCGTTTTTTATCCGCTTCTTCTGCACGCAATTATCGGCATCGGAACAGACATTTTTGTTACATTGAGGATGGTTTAGGAGAGAGTGTGCGTGTTTTGGTGACAGGCGCGAATGGTTTTGTCGGTGCGGCGCTGTGTCGCAAGTTGATCAAACACGGGGACGAAGTTACCGGTCTGGTGAGAAAGACGAGCGACCTATCCTCACTGGAAAATCTTTCCATCCACCTGATCCTCGGTTCTCTGGAAGATCCGGTTTCGCTCGATGAAGCGGTTCGTGATACCGAAATCGTATATCATGTCGCGGCTGCGGTCTCCGATTGGGGAACGCTCAAACAGTTCAGGCGGATCAATGTGGAAGGAACGCGAAATCTCATCGAAGCTTCGGTGAAAGCGGGTGTCAAGCGTTTCGTTTATGTCAGTTCGGTGGCCGTTCACAGTTTTGTCGATGCCAGCGATCTCGATGAAAATGCGCCTCAACTTCCGACGCCGTTTCCGTATGCCCAATCAAAACGGGAAGCTGAATCACTGGTTACGGACTATTTCCGCCGGGGTTTGATTCAGACTGTTATCGTCCGGCCGGGGGACATTTATGGCCCCGGGGATCGCGTCGCTCTGTTGAAGATGGCGCCGCTTTTAGAAAAGGGGAGAATGGGATATATCGACGGCGGACGGGCACTGGGGGCGTTCACCTATGTGGAAAATCTGGCGGAGGGTTTGATTTTGGCCGGTGTCAAACCAGAAGCAACCGGTCAAACCTATCTCATTACAGATGGGATCAAACTGACCTGGAGGGAATATCTGGAGAAACTGACTGAGGAGCTGAAAGTTCGCCGTCCCTGGTATTCTATCCATAAACGTCTTGCGTACGGTATTGCGGTCGTTCTCGAATCGATCTACCGTCTGTTCCGAATTCAATCCCGGCCTCTGCTGACAAGATACATCGTCAGTCATCTTTCAGGTGATTTTCATTTCCGGATCGATAAAGCGAAAAAGGAATTGGGATATCGGCCCCGTGTGGATATTGATGAGATGATCCGCGAAACGGCCGAATGGTATAAAAAAGTTATCAGAAGAAAAAAATAGGCAAAGGAGTTGACGATGATTGACACGGGCCAACTGGTACTTTTTATTGCCGCTTCATGGATTTTAATCCTTACACCTGGTCCAGATATGATTTATGTGATTACGCGTGGCATCTCCCAAGGGCCCAAGGCAGGCGTTCTCTCTGCCGTGGGTGTGATCTTGGGGATTTTTGTACATACCACATTTGCCGCTTTTGGATTGGCTGTTATTTTAAGAACCTCAGCAATTGTCTTTTCTGTTGTCAAGTATTTAGGTGCCGGTTATCTTATCTATTTAGGTATCAAATCCTTTATGGAAAAGAGCGTATTTCAATTTGGCAAGAACAGGGAGCATAAGAGATTGAGGGTAGTCGTAGTTCAGGGACTTTTATCCAACGTATTTAATCCAAAAGTTGCGCTCTTCTTTCTAGCATTTCTTCCCCAGTTTGTGACTCCTGAAAATGGGCCTGTTGCTGTTCAGATGATGATGCTGGGACTGCTTTTTGCCGGATTTGGGCTTGTTTTTCTGGTTACTGTTGGCTATTTTTCTGGTGCAATTGGGCATTGGCTCTCGACGCGGGAATCTGTTTCAAAACGAATACATTGGCTAACAGGAAGCATTCTTGTTGCTCTGGGTTTGCGTTTGGTATTTATAGAGCATCGATGAAAACGCTTATTAAAAATTCATCTATTATCAGTAAACTCCTGACTCGCATCGGTTCCATTGGGGACGAGAGCCATGTCCCGGTCTATGCGGTGGGCGGTTTCGTTCGGGATGCTTTGCTGGGGAAGAAAGCAGATGAGATCGATTTTGTGGTTGAGGGAGACGGACCGGATTTTGCCGGTCACGTCCAAAAAAAACTCAAGGGACACGGTTTGGTCATCTTCGAACGTTTTGGAACGGTTTCTTTTTATGTCAAAGATCTGAAACTCGAGTTTGTCACCGCGCGGAAAGAAAGTTACGAGCAGTATTCACGAAAACCTGTGGTCGAAAAAAGCGATCTGGCCGAGGATCTCTCCCGCCGGGATTTTACGATTAACACTTTGGCAATGGCTTTGAATCAGGAGCGGTTCGGGGAAATCATCGATCCCTATCACGGACAGGCCGATATAAAGAAGAAACTCATCCGCACGCCGCTGGAACCGGAAAGCACCTTTTCCGATGATCCTCTCCGGATCATGCGAGCGGCGCGTTTTGCCAGTCAGCTCTCTTTCCACATCGCTCCCTCTACTTTAGCTGCGATGAGAAAACAAAGAGAACGACTAAGAATCGTTTCGCAGGAACGCATCCGCGATGAATTTTTCAAGATTTTGTCTCATCCCAAACCGTCCACAGGGATCCGGATTCTTTTGGAAACGGGTGTGTTGGGAATCGTTTTCCCGGAGATTGCCGTACTGGCCGGTGTCGAACAGAGAGATTTGTATCATCACAAAGATGTTTTCGAACACACGATGAAGGTGGTCGATAACTTGGCCGAAGTGACGGATGATCTGAAATTGCGTTTTACCGGTCTTGTCCACGATATCGGCAAACCGCGCGTAAAACAGTTTGTCGAAGGAACCGGGTGGACGTTTCACGGACACGAACAGGCGGGGGTGCACATGCTGAAAAAGGTGTGCAAAAGAATGAAGCTTTCGAACGACTATTATGATTTCAGCAGCAAAATGACCCATCTGCACATGCGTCCCATCCAGTTGATCAGCGAAGATGTCACCGATTCGGCCATCCGCCGGTTAATCGTTCATGCCGGAGAGGATCTGGACAATCTGATCATGCTCTGCCGTGCGGACATCACTTCGGGCAATCCGAAACGGGTGAAAAAACATCTCGAAAATTTTGATTTTGTGATGAAACGAATCCGGGAGGTAGAAGAAAAGGACCGTATGCGGTCGTTTCAGTCTCCGGTCCGCGGAGATGAAATCATGAAAATATGCGGCCTTAGTCCCGGACCCCTCGTCGGCAGATTGAAACACATGATCGAGGAAGCCATTTTGGATGGCAAGATCCCGAATGAACACGATTCGGCGCTTCAATATCTTTTGAGCATCAAAGATCGAATCCTTGCCGAATCACAAAATTCAGCCAATAAAAATTAGTCTGCATTTCGAAAAATATCATGAAACATTTACGCATATTTTCCGTTATGTTAAGTAATCCTTTTCTAACAAAATGAACAGGGAGGTTTTCATGAACAGTGAAAGCAGGGAGAAAAACGAAATGAATGCATTCGGACGCATCATTGGAATTTTTTCATCTCCAAAGGAAACATTCGTCAGTATCGATCAGAAGCCGACCTGGCTGGTTCCGTTTCTTATTACGGTGATCATCGCCGTCGGATTGAATTTTTTGGTCATGAACATCGGGATCCAGGATCAGATTGCGAAAATGGAAGCAATGGGTGCGCCTTCCGATCGAATCGATGCGGTTGAAACCCAGATGCAGGGACCGATGCGGTATATACAAATCGTAGCTATTCCCATCGTTACATTAATCATCTGGGCGATCCTATCCGGTATTCTGCTTTTCGGCAGTACGACAATTCTCGGAGGAGAAGCCAAATTCAAGAAAGTTTTTTCTGTGGTTGCCTGGAGTAGTCTTGTCACTCTACTCGGGGGGATTATAAAAACACTTCTCATTCTGTCCAAAGGAACAATCCACGGCGTTACCACCAGCCTTGCCGTACTGCTACCCACGCCGGGGCTTGCAGACAAGTCTTCCATATTTTACCGTGTCCTATCGAAAGTTGATATCTTCATTGTCTGGCAGCTTTTGTTGTGGATGGTCGGTCTCGCAGTGATCAATCGGTTCACCCCAAAGAAAGCGGCCACGTTTGTCATCCCCTTGTGGATTTTCTGGATTGTTGTTTCGGTGGCTGTGGGCAGTGTGTTGGGTCCTCGTTTTGGACAGTGAAATGATACTATCAATTGAGAAAAGAGGATGAAATGATGAAACATAAACTTGTTAACTCCTTTCTTTGTATTGCCGTCTTTTTTACAGTGTTCGTTTGCGCGCAGGAAAAAATCCTGAGTCTGGAAGAATGCGTGGAGATTGCTCTGAAGCAGAACGCGGAGATTGTGATGGGAGAATTTGCCGTGAAACAAGCGGGGAAGGATGTCATTGTTGCATTTTCCAATTTTTTGCCCAAAGTCTCGGCGGATATGGGATATACACATTCTGTGGCTGGTCCGCGAACCACCTACCGCATCGATACGAGAACGGGTCTTGTGGTTCCTGCAACCTCGACGGAGGAGACTTCCTGGTCATCCAGCGCCGGTGTTTCTGTGAGCGAGACGATTTTTAACGGAGGATATAATTTTTTCAACCTGAAACAGAGCCGAGCGCTGAAAAACAGTATGGAATATAGTTTCAACGACACGAAACAGCAGACGATCTATATTGTCAAAGAAAGATATTATAATCTGCTGGCAGCGGAAAAGCTGCTCGGCGTGGCTGAGGAGACACTTAAATCCTCGGAGGAGTCGTTCAAACGCGCCGAAATGCTTTTTGAAGTCGGCAAGGTACCCAAATCCGATGTTCTTAAGGCCAAGGTGCAGCTGGAAACCGATCGACTGGGTGTGATCGAAGCGCAGAATGCACTTGCCATTGCACGGGCTTCTCTCAACCATGTCTTAGGTTTTGATGTGAACAATACGATCAGAGTTGTGGACAATCTCGATGTTCCTGAAATAGAAATCAGCTATGAGAATGTGATCGAAAATGCGTTTGCCCGGCATCCTGCCATCAGAAAGCAGGAATTCGATTTAAAGGCTTCCAGGGCAGGAATCGGCATGGCAATCAGTCAGTACTTGCCTTCTTTGTCGGTCTCTTACGCCTATTCCTGGAGTCACAAGGATTTTAATGAGATCAGCCATATCTTTGATAAAGATTACGGCTGGTACATGGGTGCGACACTCTCCCTCCCCATTTTTCAGGGATTTTCTCGATATGCCTATTTCGGCAAAGCCAGACTGGCTCATATGTCCAATAAAGAGGCGCTGGCCCAGGTGAAACGGGAAGTGGCACTGGAAGTCCAGCAAGCGTATTTTGAAGTGCAGCAGGCAAAAAAGAAAATAGCAGTTACCAATGATGCTGTGGAGGCAGCCGAAGAGGATCTGCGGCTTAATAAGGAAAAGTATAATTTGGGAGCCGGAACCATGTTGGATCTGATCGATGCTCAGGTTTCCAATACATCGGCCCAGAGTGATCATATCCAGGCGTTGTACAATTACAAGTACGCGATTGCCCGCCTGGAAAAATCCATGGGCATGCTTGAGAAATAAAGCATCCATATTGAAAAAGGAGTCAGGGAACATGGATAAAAAGAAAAGGAAAAAACTGTTTATCTTTTTAGGCGTAGCCTTGGTGATTGTCATTTTCGTGGTCGTCAATCTGGTGAAAAGCAGCAAGGGACGCGGTATCACTGTTCAAACGGCAAAAGTTGTCAGGGGAACGATTGTCGAATCCGTTTCCGGTCCTGCAAAAATTCAACCCGAAGTGCAGGTGAAAATATCGGCCAAGGTGAGCGGACAGATTCTTGATCTGGGTGTAAAAGAGGGAGATCAGGTCAAAAAAGGACAGTTTCTGGTTCAATTAGACGAGGAATATTATCGGGCCGCAGTCGAACAAAATGAATCCAATCTGAAATATGCCCAGGCCGGATTCGATAAATCGAAAAACGAATACGACCGGTCCAAAAAACTATTCGCGGACAATCTGATTTCGCAGGCCGAGCTGGATATTGCCAAATCGACATACGAACAGGCGCTTGCCCAGGTGCAACAATACGAGGCCCTTTTAAAACAGGCCAAAGACAATCTGGCAAAAACCACGATTTATTCTCCTATGGACGGTATCGTTAGTCAACTGAATAAAAAGGTCGGGGAAATGGCCATGGGCTCCCAATTTACCCTGGACGTCATCATGGTCGTTGCGGACCTTTCCAAAATGTTAGCCGAGACAGAAATCGATGAGAACGATGTGGTTTCGGTTTCTTTTGACGATTCGTCGCGGATTGCTATTGATGCCTTTCCGGACACTTCATTCTACGGCATGGTGAAAGAAATTGCCAATACGGGAACGACGACCGGTTTGGGAACACAGGAAGAAGTCACCAATTTTCTGGTCAAGGTTTCGATGGTGGAAATGCCAGCGAATGTGCGCCCCGGTATGTCCGCTACCGTAGATATCGTTACAGAATCGAAACCGAATGTGTTGAAGGTCCCGATTCAATGCGTGACTATCCGCAAACCCCTTCCTCCCGAAGAGGAGCATCAGGCTCGGGAGAAAAAGAAAGAAAGTAAAAAGGAAGAATCCGGTAAGGAGAAAAAAGAAGAGATTGTAAAAGAAGGAGTGAAAAAAGACACGACCGTTGCCGAAGCCGATTCCTCCAAAAAAGAAACCAAAAAGAATAAAAAAGATAAAAAGCACAAGAAAGATGAAGAGAGTGGTCAACCCGAGAAAGAGGAAAAACCGATCAAAGTTTGTTTTGTCGTCAAAGACGGTGTGGCCAAGCAGGTACCGGTCGTGACAGGGATTTCCAGCGATACGGAATGGGAAATCGTGAAGGGTCTCGAGGAGGGAGACGAAGTGGTCAGCGGGAGCTATCGGATTCTTTCGAAACAGCTTAAGAACGATCAGGAAGTGAAGGTCGATAATTCACAGAACAAGAAATCGGCGGACAAAGAGGAATCCGATTAATTGATTTCTCCATCTGTGCCGTCGAGAGTATGAAATGTCAGAAAATTTCCATGAAAGCAATTTAAAAGGAGTCGCCATCCATGCTCATTGATTTGAAAGAGATTGTGAAAGATTACCACATGGGAACGGAGGTCGTGCACGCACTTCGCGGCGTCAATCTCAAGATCGATAAAAATGAATACGTGGCCATCATGGGGCCTTCGGGTTCGGGCAAGTCCACCCTGATGAATATTTTAGGCTGCCTCGACACGACCACTTCCGGAGATTATCAGCTGAACAAAGTCAATGTGAGTACGATGAATGATGACGAACTGGCCGAAGTTCGCAATCGTGAAATCGGTTTTGTTTTCCAGACCTTCAATTTACTGCCCAGAGCATCGGCGCTTCACAATGTTGAATTGCCCCTGATCTATAGCGGTTCTCCGTCCGGGGCGCGGCGTGAGATGGCCGAAAAGGCATTGAAGCAGGTCGGACTTGAGGAACGGATGCATCACCGTCCGAACGAGCTTTCCGGAGGTCAGCGGCAGCGGGTGGCCATTGCCAGAGCACTGGTTAACAATCCCTCCATCATTCTGGCCGATGAACCAACGGGAAATCTCGACACCCGGACCGGAGATGAGATCATGGAGATTTTCGAAACGCTCCATGACGATGGCAACACGATTATTCTTGTCACTCATGAAGAGTACATTGCCGAGCATTCGGACCGCATTGTTCGTCTCCGCGACGGATTGGTCGAGCGGGATGAAGCCACATAGCAGATGGAAAACAGCACAATATCATCTATCCTGGAACATGCGATAAAATGAAATTAAGATTAATGGAATTCGGCGAGGGGATCAAAATTGCCCTCCAGGCGCTGGGGTCCAACAAGCTCCGTACCGTACTGACGACGCTGGGTATTTTCATCGGGGTTATTGTGGTTACCGTAATTATCTCTGTGATTCAGGGATTGAATCACTACATCAGCAGTGAGCTTTCCGGTCTGGGTTCCAATACACTCTATATCTCCAAAATGCCCTGGTTCATTACGAGTTATGAAAAGTATCTCGAGTTCCGCAAACGGAAGGACATTGACCGGGACGATTATAAATATGTTCTCAAGTATGCGACTTTGGCCGATGCCGTGGCCCCGGAAATCGATACCCGGGGAACCGTGAAATTCGGGAACAAATCGCTGGATCAAGTCCGGATCCGGGGGACCACGGATGCGTTCATATCCACGGCGAATGCTCTGCCCGAAACAGGACGTTTTTTTACTCTGGCCGAGGTGGATTACCGCCGCCCGATCTGTGTGATCGGATCGGAAGTGGCCGAGGGATTGTTTGAAGACAAAGATCCTCTGGGAGAACGGATCAAGGTGTCTTCGCATCATTATCGTGTGGTCGGTATTCTCAAAAAGCGGGGAGCGATTTTGGGAGACAGTCAGGACAACATGGTATTAATTCCCTATACCCTTTTTCAAAAGCAATACGGAACCAGACGTTCTGTCGTAATCCAGGTAAAAGCGGAAGATTCGGAGCGCATGGACGATATGATCGACCAGCTCGAGGGAGTGATGCGGCGGTCCAGAGGTCTGGAGGTCGGCCAGGAGGACGATTTCGCCATCAATCAGCAGAGCCAGTTGATGGATATTTACAACAACCTGACAGGGGTGCTCTGGATCGTGCTGATCGGAATCGGTTCCATTTCTTTGATCGTGGGCGGCATTGGAATCATGAATATCATGCTCGTTTCCGTCACCGAACGTACGCGGGAAATCGGCATTCGCAAGGCACTGGGCGCCAAGAAGCGGATCATCATGTGGCTGTTTTTGGTGGAATCGATGTTCATCTCGAGTATCGGTGTAGCACTGGGTGTTCTCGTTTCCATAGGGCTGGCCATGGTGGTGCATTCCGCCACACATCTTCCGGTTCACATTTCCACGTGGGTGCTGTTTTTGGCGGTCGGATTTACCGTGACCATCGGACTCTTTTTCGGGCTCTATCCGGCCTCGAAGGCCGCGAAACTCGATCCCATCGAGGCGCTGCGATATGAATAGTTTAAAAGAGAGGTGAATTTATGCAGGTACGGGAAAGTTTTCTAATCGCTCTGGATGTGATCCGAACGCACAAAATGCGTTCCTTTCTCACCCTGCTCGGCATCATTATCGGTGTGATGGCTATTATCGGTATGCAGTCGCTCATCGAGGGATTTCAGAAAAGCATTCAAAAAGACATGGAGCAGCTTGGTTCCAATGTTTTTCAGGTGCAGAAGTATCCCGTGATGATGGGTCGCCACGATCGTGATAAATACCGCAATCGAAAAGATATTACCCTGGTAGAATCGAATGCGATAGAACAGTACTGTTCTGCCGTATCCAGGGTTGGTCCCGAGGACTGGGAATTCGGGATTGTCGCGAAATACAGGGACAAAAAAACCAGTCCGGCCACCTGGCTGGCCGGCGGTGTGCCCGCCTTTTTCCCGAACAACGGTTACTATATCGGCGAGGGAAGGCCCCTCACGGAAATCGATGTGGAGCACAACCGTCATGTCGCTGTCATCGGCATGGATGTCGTGGATGCACTTTTCCCGTTCCAAGATCCCATCGGCGAATCCATCATCGTGGACGGACACCGTTATGAGGTTGTCGGCGTCATCGAAGAACTGGGATCGTCTTTCGGACAGAGCGAGGACAACCGGGTGGCGATTCCGCTCTCCACGTTCCAGAAGTATTATGGGAAAAACCGGACGCTCAATATCACGGTTCAGGCGGATACCCCCGAACTTTTGGAAACCGCCAAGGAACAGGTCATCACCGTGCTTCGGGCCGTGCGTAAAGTCCCGCCCGGAGAACCCAATGATTTCGAAATCTGGTCCAGCGAGTCGCTCATCGAATCGTTCAACAACATGACGCGTGCCGTTCGCATCGGCGCTATCGTGATCGTTTCGTTCGGTCTGCTTGTCGCCGGCATCGGGATTATGAATATCTTGCTGGTTTCCATCCGGGAGCGGACGCGGGAAATCGGCATCCGGATGGCCATCGGTGCGAAACGCCGCGACATCCTTTTCCAGTTTCTTGTCGAGGCGGTCTTTTTGTCTGAAGTCGGCGGCATCATGGGGATTCTCGTGGGTGTTGGGATTGCCCAGTTCGTCGCCCTGGTCTCTCCGGTTCCGGCGGCGATTCCTTTCGGAGCCATTATTTTGGGGTTCTGTTTCTGTTCTGTTGTTGGTTTGATTTTTGGTGTTTACCCCGCGGCCAAAGCGAGCAAACTTGATCCCATTACAGCATTAAGATATGAATAAAGTCAATTGAATTTTTTATGGAAGGATTTCAAAGATGCAAATGAAAGAAGAAATAAAAGGCAACGTGCTCATCGTGCATTTGAGCGGAGAGCTGATGGGGGGAGAAGCCACCCTGGCGTTCCAGAAACGGATCGATGAAGCCATCCGCGAAGAACGGGTCAATGTGGTTGTGGATATGGCCGATGTGAAATGGATGAACAGCGCCGGCCTCGGTATTTTAATGGCCTGTCTCACCCGGCTTCGGAGCAGTGACGGAGACCTGCGTCTGGTCAATGTGCCGGAACGCGTGCGAAGGCCGCTCGAAATCACCAAACTGGACGGAGTCATTCGGATTTTTACTTCCATGCAGGATGCTGTACAGAGTTTTGAGGAAGGAGCGTGACATGGCTGCACTGACCAGGGAAGAAATTGTCGAAAAAGTACAGAACGGCGAGTCGTTTTCAGGGGCCGATCTTGCCAATGCAGACCTTTCCTATTCCAATCTGAAAAAAGGTGATTTCCGAAAAGCCAATTTGCAAAATGCCCATTTGCAGAATACCAATCTGGAAGGGGCCGATCTCCGGGAAGCCAATTTAGAGGGTGCGTTTCTGTTCGGATCGAATCTCAGTGGGGCCAAGTTGGAAGGTGCCAATCTGCAGAAGACCAACCTTCAGGATACCAATTTGGAAAAAACCGTGCTGAAAGGATGTGATCTGAGCGGTCTTTCGCTTTTCGGCGCACAGTTGGACGGCGCCAATTTAGAAGCAACCAATCTCAGCGGCGCCAAGTTTACGCGGGCGAGTTTGATCGATGCGAATCTGAAAAATGCCAATCTCTCCGGCGCGCATTTGCATCGGGCC
>CAZIAH010000094.1:0-17000 GCA_964537715.1 uncultured bacterium
TTCCGCATTCTGCGGAATGATGCCCTCCCCTGGGCAGTAATCCTGAAAATATCAGGTTCCTTGGGCTGCAAAAAGGCCAAAACTAAAGTATTCTTTTCGCGGCATTCGAAAAATCTCCGTCTCGGAAAATGACAGTGAGTTCACGTCCGTTTCCATTTTTGTGGAAACGGGAAGGAATTGCTGTTTGAATCCCGAATCAATTATTTAAACATACAATAGAAAGATCGGGATGAGTTCAATTCCTTCAGTGAACGAAGCGGCATTTTCAGGAGATTTTTCGTCGGCCGCAAGTTTTTTGCGCCACTTTTTTCTAAAAAAAGTGGCATATAAATTCTAAAGTCGCAGAGTAAACTTGTTACATATACTTCACTATTTATCAGATGATTAACAGACTTTTTCCTTTTCTTAAACCAAACACTAATAATTGTCTTATAATGAGACAAAAAAATTTAAGAATTTAAATATGAACCCGGAACTATTTTTAGAGCAAACATAGAACGAACAATTATTTCATTGAGATGTATTCTGTGAAGAAAGATACTGCTCCTGCATCTTTTCCACATTCTTTTTGAAATCCGGGAAATTCTTCCAAAGCCCCTGATCGCAAGTTTTCAGATCCGGACATTGAATGCACGATTCCAGTTTCTTCTCCATTGCACAGGGTCGGATCGTACACTTCTTCACAATGAGACTCATCTTTTCCTCTTTAACCTTACATCCCCAACAGGAGACAATTTCAGGGTCGAACTCTATCCCGTTGTTCTCCTTCATTTTCCACTCTTCATACACCTTTTTCTTGGCTTCGATATCGTTCTCCAGTGTTGCTTTGAGAAGCGGACAGTCCGGCTTGCACTGATACCCGCAATAGGTGTACTGACTTAAATCAAGAAGAGTATCTTCCTTCTTTTTGTCTTCTTCTGCCAGAAGAGGGAACGCACATAACACACATCCGGCCGAAGCCAGTTGTGTACACTGCTTCAAAAAATCACGACGGTTGGTATGATCCATCATTTTCTCCTTTTTTATTTCATAAATATTTTTATCAGATTCTTGTTACTTTGAAAGATCAATCGGATAATTCATCTCTGGCTTTGAGTAAAGCCCCAATAAGATCTTTATAGGTACCGGTGCCTGCAAAAGTATCATTGACTCTCTTATTCTGATCACGGTACAATTCATTCAGACAAAAATTAATGGCAATGATGGCATCCACAACCGGTCTGTGTTTTTCCAGTTCTTCTTTGGTTTCATCTTTCATGATTCATTCCTTTAACATCGATTGATAAAAACATGTCAAACAATCATTCGATTTATAAATTTTAATTAATCTGCACGATTGATCCCTGAATGATACATGAACCGGAAGATCTTACTTCATTTATCGCACTGCCTTCCGATGTGTTTTTTGAGCTCGCTTTTGAGCTGACATTCATCCCTTTAATATTGACATCCATTTGTGCCGAGATATTGACATTAACAGCCGATAGGTTCAAATCTCCGGAGGATTTGATATCCACTTGGTCGCTCTCAATCGTCACGCCCCCGGAAGGATCAATGACAATTCGGCTCGTACCTGCCTTAATATGAACAGAGCTCCCTGTACTCTGAATCTCGATTCCTTCCGAGGTGATAATCTTCTCACCGACTCCAACTTTTGTAAGACCTGCTTTATCAGCTGCAGTAGATTTCAATACAGTCGGCGCTGTAAGCAATTGCGGTGATTTTAATTGCACTTCTTTTTCGGATTGAGGAACAGTGGTCGTTTGGCCTGAGTCTGCTTCAGCAGAACCGCCTCCACCTCCACTGTCGCCAATAAGAACAGTCGGGCAGCCCAATGCTATGGTTGCGGGTGGTCCAACACAAATTGCCATATCACCCACACGGGCTGCTGGCATTCCACCGATCAAAACTGTTGGCGAACCCAATGCAATGGGGCCTCCCACATGTGGAACCAATCCGGTCATCATGGGACAAGCATGCATATCCCCTACCCGAGCAGCCGGCATGCCTCCAATCAACACCGTCGGACAGCCGGGACCTATAATGCTACCACCATGACTGGTCATATCGCCAACTCTGGCCGCCGGACTGCCTGCTTGTAGAAAAGATGCAACAACAAATATCAAGCATAATATCCATCGAACCATTTGGACTTTCATTGCTCCCTCCCCATTTTTATTTAGATGCAGTAGATGATAATTGACTTGGAAAGTAAAAGATTAAAAATTGCTTGATTTTATGAAATATATTATTATAATACTAAAAATCAAGGTTAAAACGAAAAAAGATACCGCATCTCCAGCACAAACATCTTCTGAAAAGTAATATACGGCAGCAGTTTTATATTGTAAAGAAGATATTACATCACCACCCACCGAAGAAAAAATTGATGTATTTAGAATCATGAATATTGATAGTTATATCAAGGGAAGTTATCTTTGATTGATATATTTAGAGATACATATATCGATATTTGAAAACCAATATAAAACCGAATAACAATTGGTTAGGTGCAAATAAAAAGAACATGAAAAAAATTTAATTAAGGAGAGGAGTAGAGGTCATGAAAAACTTCAAAGATTTTTTCTGTCGAATAGGGATAAAAATCCTGAATTTGTCAATTTCGTTCATCATAGTAACTTGTCTTATTTTTTGTATTGGTGAAAAAGGTTTTGCTCAAAATAACTGGATAAAATATGATAATAATCCTGTAATTACCCCTAGCTCTCCAGTAAGATTTGATGATCATCTGGTAGGTGGACCATCTGTATTGTACGAAGGTAATATCTACAAGATGTGGTATCACGGTCAATCCAGTCCATTAGGAAGAGGTTTAAGAATTGGGTATGCTATATCAGAAGATGGCATACAATGGCAAAAAATAAATGGTGATAAAACGGCTGAATGTGTTTTGGATAACGGTGAAACTTGGGACAAAGATACCAGTCACCCACATGTTTTATATGATCAGGAAGAAAATATTTATAAAATGTGGTACTGGGGCCATGATTGGGGTATGGTGAGTGATATCGGTTATGCTTTCTCCGATGATGGGGTTGTATGGGAAAAATATTCAGATAATCCTGTACTTGAACATGGTGTAATTCCAGATTTCTCAAGAGAATTAATGTCTCCTTCTGTCATGAAGGATAATACTGCTCCAGATTCTGAACGTTATAAGATGTGGTTTGCAGGTAGCGCATCTGGATCAGGAGCAATTAAAATCGGATATACTACATCCTCGGACGGTATAACATGGAATACACCAATTGTAGTTTTTGAGCCAAATGCCGATTATGATGAAGTGTCTTTTAATGATCCCTGTGTTGTAAAAACAGATGATAACTATCACATGTTTTATGATTACTATAATACTGACAGTAAGTACCTGTTAGGATATGCAACTTCAGAAAATGGAATTAACTGGTTTAGAAGCTCCAGTAATCCTGTCTTAGAACTCGGAGGTATAGATGATTGGGATAACAAAGGATTAGCCTCTCCTTTTGTTATTTTTGATGGTTTAACATGGGAAATGTGGTATTATGGTACTGATGGCACTAGTAAAAGTATTGGATATGCAACATCTGGAATTTCACTCACTGATTTCTCTGTATTTGCGACAAACAGTATATGGCTAAAACCTTATTCGGAAATAATTTCAGGAAATGTGGGTGTCAATGATACTGGTACAAAACCATTTTTATATCCAGGCAAGGAATTATGTGCCGGTACCAGAGCCAAAACATCGGCAGGTTATAGTCTGATAGCAAATCGTATTCGAGTACAGAATTGCGCTGTTGTAGAAAGTAATGTATACTATAATGAATTAAAGAACAATGGTACCATAAATGGTTCGTTAAATAGCCCTCTAGATTTACCTTTATTTGAGACACTCCCGGAATTTCATTCAGGGGTACCTGGAACAGATAATATCATTGTAGGTTGGAATAAAGAAGTAGTGTTAGATCCAGATGATTACAAGAATATTGTTATCAAGCCGAAAGGAAAACTCATTTTAACGGGAGGCATTTATAACATTCAATCGTTGGATGCTAGAAATTATAGTCAGTTGTTATTTAGAAGTTCAAGTGAAGTTCGAATCGCAGGAAAAATGGACACAGATTTCAAGGTCTATATAGGCCCCGAAGAAAGTACGGATCTTAACGCGTCAGATATTGTTTTTTTCGTGGATGGTATAAATGGTATGAGAGGTAAATTGTGGAGTTTACCCAAAGCAGTACAAATTGGAGTAAAAAACACAGTTTGTGCCAATTTTTATGTGCCTAATGGTACTCTCTGGTTAGGTTCTTGTAGTACGGTAAATGGTTCATTGATTGGTAAGAATGTTATTATTGGGATGAATGCTACGGTGGAACTCGCCAGTTACTTGGGCATCAGCACTTTAGGTAAACCAATAGTAGATCATGATTCAGATTTGATAAAAGAAGAATTTAAAACATCAATACCCAATTGGTTCAGTGTTGCTCAGAATTATCCCAATCCTTTTAATTCAGAGACAATTATAATCTATACCATTCCTGAACAAAGTCATGTATCCTTAGACATATACAACGTTGTTGGTGAAAAAATTATTACCCTTACAAATACCCAAATGAGTGCTGGATATCATTCAGTAAATTGGAACGGGAAAAATAGTCGAGATCAAATTGTTACTAGTGGTATCTATTTATGTAAAATTCAGGCAGGAGGACACCAAAAAACGATACAAATGTTATTATTGAAATGATATGCACATCTCATTGTTACTTGATGTATTTAAGCAGTTAACCATAGTTTCAAGCAGATTTGGACACTGACTCCTTTTAAAGGGTTTTTAGCACTCTTTCACTTCTAATTTTTTAATAACTGTCAAACAGCTTAAACTTGGGTTAGTTTCCCCCTACACTCTGCCTGTGATTGAAAGATCAAAAAACTTTCCAGATTTAATCACACAGCGTACCAAATTCGTACCAAAATGATACGGAATCTGTTCGGGTTTTTGGATGTTCAATAAAATCATATCCGCGGATTTGCCTTTTTCGATACTGCCAGCTTGATCGCCCCGGTTAATCGCATAAGCTGCATTGATCGTGGCAGCGGTGATGCACTGTGCAATGCTCATCTTCATACGGAAAAAAGCCAGAGCCATAATCATCTGCATGGAAAAACAGGGGCAGGAACCCGGATTGAAGTCTGTGGCTAAAGAAACAGGAATGGAGGTTTCGATAAATCTGCGGGCATTGGGATAGTTTTCGGAATCCAGAAAAAAACTGGCTCCGGGAAGCAGAATGGCAATGGTTCCAGACTGTTTCATTTTTCGGATCTCGTCGTCAGTGATATGATCCAGATGTTCAGCCGAAATGGCTCCCAGATCGGCGGCCAGTCCTGCAGCACCGAGAGACTGAAACTGACCGGCATGAACCTTGAGTGAATATCCGAGCTTCTTCGCTGCCTTCAGAATAATTTCGGCTTCCTCCAGCGTGTAGGCCTCCTCTTCGCAGAACACATCACAGAATTCGGCCAGATCTTTGAACTGCTTTAATCCGTCACGGACGATCCAGCCAATATAATCTTTCCGATTTTGATCCCGGGGCACCACATGCGCTCCCAAAAAAGTCGGCACAATATCAAGCGGATGTGTATTTTTTAATTCCTGAATCACCTGGAGCATCTTCTCTTCGGCTTCCGGAGAAAGACCATAACCGCTCTTGATCTCAACCGTTGTCGTGCCGTGGGCCATCAGCAGATTCAACCGGTTTAATGCACCTTCAAAGAGTTCTTTCTGACTGGATTCCCGTACGGCTTTAACAGTTGCGTGAATGCCGCCTCCGCTTTTCAGAATATCGAGATAGTCTTCCCCCTGCATTCGCCGGATCATTTCGTTTTCTCTGGAACCCGCATACACCAGATGCGTGTGCGGATCCACAAAACCCGGCATGAGGAGTTTTCCCCGGGCATCTATTTTTTGAGATGTACTTTTATACGTCTCAAGAATATGATCTGTGATCCCGACATCAAGAATCCGGCCGGATTTCACAGCAACCGCACCATTTCTGATTGAACCGAGAGCATCCATTTCATCACCGACTCTCGGACGTGAAGGACCGGAAAGGGTAAGTAATTGGGAAGTATTATAAATTAACAGATCGGCATTCGATTCCATAATTATTCAAGTTTCCTGATGACATAACGCACAACACGTTTGGCAGTAATTCTGACATCGTGTAATATCCCATCCGCTTCGTTGAGAACTCTCTTTTTGAATGACTGATCCTTAATCTGAGGGAGATTGATTTTGATATTCAGATAGGCGCTGACTGCCGCCGCTTCCGCCTGAATGGCTCCCACTCCGGCGTCGGATATCGCATTGATATTGCCCTTTTTGGCGGCCGTTTCAGCAAGCGAGTCAAGATCCCGAGCCAGTTTGAGAGTTTCAAGCGGGATTTCTGTCATGTGCTTTGCCGCGTTTTCCATGGATGTTTCTCGTACTTTTTTCTCTTCCTCGCTTTTCTTGGGCAGTTTCCTTGCTGTCATATAGGCGTTGAATGCCGCAGTATCCTGATCAATCAGATCGAGATATTGTTGCTTTAATGCCTGTGCCTGAACAGACAATTGCTCCATGACCGAATTACGACGTCGGTATTCTTTTTTTCCGTATGTCAGATTGGCCACCATGGAAGCAAGCGCAGCGGAGAGCGCTCCGCTCAAGGCAGCAACACTCCCGCCTCCCGGAGCAGGTGCATCCGATGAAAGTGTATCGATAAATTTGGAAATTTCCATATCGATGAGACGGTCTCCTTTCTTCTCAATGGCGTATTCAATGATTTTTTCCTCCGGATGAAAAGGGGTGGTATCGTTCAGGCCTAAAGAAAGAATGGCCGTATGTATAATTTCCTTTTCCGGGATTCCGATGTTTTTCCCCTGTTTTTTGAGATAATAAATCCCCGCATCCAGCAAAGCCTGTTTCGGTGTCAAACCGATCAGTTCGCTTCCAGTAACACGCAGACCCAGTTTGGATGCTTCCTTTCGGACAGTCTCGAAAGCGGTGTGAAAACCCGTGACTTTGTAATTGTGCAGGTTCATGGTCACCTGGGCATATCCATATTCCTCGATCACCCATCCTCCGGCCTGACAGAATTTCAGTTTACCGGGAATTTTCACGGCTTTTCCGGCCCTGTCCCGAACGATTTGTCCCGCCTTGTTCCGTTTTATCCTTCCGGATTCCCGGATATTCAGTGCGATTTCTCTGGCCAGTCCTCTGTCCTTTGTATTCAAATTGATATTGTATGCCAGCATAAAATCCCGTACTCCTACAGCCGTGGCCCCAGATTTCGAATTGAATTTTGTGGGACCGAAATCCGGCTTGAATGCAGGATCCTTCAATTTATTAGATAGTGCTTCGTACTCTCCCTCCCGGATATCGGGCAGTCTGACCCTTGCCGGTTTTGCAGCCGCTTTGCCGTAGAGATAAATCGGTATGGACAGTTCCTTCCCGATCCGTTCACCTAACTGTTTTGCCAGCTCAATGCATTCCTCATCCGTGATGCCAGCCACAGGAATCAGCGGACAGACATCGGTCGCGCCCATGCGCGGGTGGGCACCGTGATGTTTGGACATGTCGATCAGTTCACTGGCTTTTTTCACGGCCTGAAACGCGGCTTCCAGAACGCCTTCCGGCGATCCCACAAAAGTGACAACTGTACGGTTGGTATCCGCTCCTGGATCCACATCCAGCAGCGTGGCACCTTCGGTCTGACGGATCATCTCGGCAATCTGATCGATGATGCTTTTATCCCGACCTTCACTGAAATTGGGAACACATTCGATAATCGGTTTCATGAATAGTATCCTTATTATTACATATCAAGGCAAAAGTATTTTCAAAACTGTCATTCCTGTCCCGCATCAAGTGCAGGATAAACTCCAGCAGGAATCCAGAAGTAGGGCAGATACCCCGATCCCTGGATTCCCGCTCAAAACATTGCGGGAATGACAACATTAAAATAATAGTTCTATATTTTTAATCCCGGAATATTTGCCTTCACCTGCTTTGCATATTGAATTGCTTCTTCATATCCCGCATCGACATGGCGAAAAATCCCCATCATCGGATCGGTGGTCAGCACACGCTCGATCCGTCTATCCTTGTCCTCAGTACCGGTGGCAACCAACACCTGACCGGCATGTGTCGAGTTGCCAATGCCAACTCCGCCGCCGTTATGAATCGACACCCAGTCGGCCCCGCAGGCGGTATTGGCCAGTGCGTTCAACAGCGGCCAGTCGGCGATGGCATCACTGCCGTCTTTCATATCCTCGGTTTCCCGGTTGGGTGAAGCGACGGAGCCACAGTCCAGATGATCACGGCCGATGACAACCGGTGCTTTGAGCTTTCCCTGTTTAACCAGATCGTTCATCCTCAATCCGAATTCAACCCGCTGCCCAAGACCGAGCCAGCAAACCCGGTTGGGCAATCCGATCTGTGGCACTTTCTCTTTTGCCAGATTAATCCACCGTGTTAAAATTGTATCGTCAGGAAACAAATCGAGTACCAGATCATCGAGTTTCTGTATATCGGAAATCTCACCGGACAGACAGGCCCATCGGAACGGACCGCGTCCTTCACAAAAAAGTGGCCGGATATAGGCGGGAACAAATCCGGGATAGAGAAATCTCCCCTCTTTATCCCTGATAGTTAGGCCGCCTTTCTCTGCCTGTCCGCGGAGATTGTTCCCGTAATCAAACGCCACGGCTCCTTTCGCCTGCATATCGAGAATGGCCTGCGTGTGAATGACGATTGATTCAAGGGATTTCTTTCTATATATTTCCGGATCATTCTCTTTTAACCTCAGGACTTCATCAAGATTCCCCTGCGGTACATAATCGAGCAAATTGTGCGAAGAAGTTTGATCCGTCACAATGTCCGGTATCACATCCCGTTTCACCAGATCCGGATACACATCCGCTGCATTGCCGACCAGTCCGATCGAAAGCGGTTGCCCTGACTTCACAGCTTCCTTCATCCATGCCAGCGCTTCATCCGTACTGGCAGTCATCTTATCGCAATATCCTTCTTTGACTTTCCTCTTGATCCGTTCCGGACGCACCTCGACATCAATCACCACACCGCCGTTCATGGTCACGGCCATGGGCTGCGCCCCACTCATCCCACCCATGCCGGCGGTCAGAACGAACCGTCCTTTGAGACTGCCGTCGAAATGGTTCTCCGCGGCTGCGGCCAGAGTCTGATAGGTCCCCTGCAGAATACCCTGCGTACCGATATAGATCCACGAACCGGCTGTCATCTGTCCGTACATGATCAGTCCCATTTTGTCGTACTGATCAAAAAACTCCTGCGTGGACCAGGCCGGAACGATATTGCTGTTGGCGATAAGAACACGGGGGCTGGTCGGATGGGTCT
This sequence comes from uncultured bacterium, assembly GCA_964537715.1. GTDB lineage: Bacteria > Zhuqueibacterota > QNDG01 > QNDG01 > DSAB01 > CAZTZL01. Next base: position 9,419 of record CAZIAH010000094.1, read on the forward strand.
TTAAAATACCAACGGCTTTTCCGGATTGCACGAGAAGTGTTTCATCCGATTCCAGGGATTTAAGAGCTGAAACAATCCCATGAAACGCACGCCAGTTTCTGGCCGCTCTGCCTGAACCGCCGTAAATAATCAACTCATCCGGATTCAGCGCCACATCGGGATCAAGGTTGTTCTCGAGCATACGAAGTGCCGCTTCGGCTTCCCAGTTCTTCGCCCGAAGCCGTGTACCGCGCTGTGCACGGATGGCTCCTTCTGGTTTTTCTTCCATATACATCGGTCTTTGACTCATAACAACCTCTTATGGATAAAATACTTAATCGAGGATGCCGACAGCCTGTTCCACTGCTTCGACAATCTTTCCGGACAAAACCAGCTGGTGGGCTTTTTCGATATCCTGATACATAATCCGGTCATGATCCATGTGGCTGACGTGTTTCCGGATCACCTTCCATGCAGCCCCGGTTCCTTTTCCCGGATGGCCTTCCCGAAAGTCGATTCCCTGAGCAGCCGCCAGCATTTCAATGGAAAGCACATGCTCGACATTTTTCACGATTTCTCTGGCATGACAGGCAGAGATGCACCCCATACTGACATGGTCCTCCTGGCCGGCTGAAGTCGGGATAGAATCCACACTTGCCGGATGGGCAAACACCTTATTTTCTGAAACCAGAGCAGCCGCAGTGTACTGCGAAATCATAAATCCCGAATTAAGACCATTATCCTCTGACAGAAACGGAGGCAACCCGGAAACATGGGGATTCACCAGCCGGTCGATCGTACGCTCAGAAATATTGCCGATCTCCGCCATGGCAATGCCCAGAAAATCCATAGCAAAAGCGAGCGGCTCTCCGTGGAAATTGCCGCCGGAGAGCACTTCCTCCGATTCGGCAAAAATCAGGGGATTGTCCGTTGCGGAATTGATTTCGATAGAAAGAATTCTGTTTGCCTGATCGATTGTGTCCATAATGGCGCCGTACACCTGGGGAATACATCGGAGCGTGTAAGCATCCTGGATCCGCTCAAAATCGTGTTTAAACGAGATAATGGTGCTACCTTCAATCAGACGACGCATGTTACCTGCACAGCGGATTTGGCCGGGGTGAGGCCGTATGTCATGTATCTTCTCATCGAATGCCCTCGAGGTTCCCTGTAGCGCTTCGAGGCTCATGGCACCGGCAATCTGGGCATTTTTCAGCAGCAATTCGGATTCAGAAACAGCCAGACATCCGATCGAAGCCATGACCTGCGTACCGTTGATCAGTGCCAAACCCTCTTTCGCCTGCAGTGTCAGCGGTTTTAATCCTGCCTCTTTGAGGACCTTTTTTGAAGGAACACGTTTCCCTTTTTGAAGACATTCCCCTTCTCCAATGAGCACCAGAGCAAGATGCGCCAGAGGAGAAAGATCCCCGCTTGCTCCCACAGAACCCTTTGCGGGAATGTATGGAATAACACCTTTATTCAGAAAGTCGATGAGTTTTTGGATCAATTCCACACGCACACCCGAATACCCTTTTGAGAGTGCGTTGGCACGAAGCAGCATGATGCCTCGGACAATCTCTTCGGTAAAGGATTCACCCACATTGGTTGCATGGCTGCGCACCAGATTCTTCTGAAGTGTTTCCACCTCCTCAAGAGGAATAAATTCTGTAGCCAGATCACCCACACCGGTCGTAATGCCGTATACTTTCTGTCCTTTCTTCAGCAAATCATGAATAAAGCGATAAGATTTTTCAATTGCAGGAACAGCTTTGGGAGAAAGCGAAACTGGCTCATTCTGCCTGCAGACACTAACCACATCTTGGATAGAAAGTGAAGAACCATCGATTTGAATCATTGGTCACCGCCGTATCATTGTTCAAAAATTGTCTAATCCATGAGACGAACCGCTGCCTCTTTAATCCGAGGTACACTTGGCAGCATCTCATCTTCCAATTTTCTTGAATAAGGAATCGTTTCTGTCGTCGCAACGCGACGGTACTTGAACGCAATCCCCTTTTCCTGAACCAGTGCACAGAGTTCACCGGACAGTCCGAAACGGTTATAATCTTCATCCACCACAAGCAGCTGACCAGTCTTGTTTACTGATCGACTTACAGTTTCCTCATCCAGCGGATATACAGATTGAAGATCAATGACCTCACAGGAAATCCCTTCCCGGTCAAGCTGAGCAGCCGCCTGTACAGACCGATGCACACCCACTCCCACACTGATAATCGTTATATCCTTGCCATCCCGCCAAATGGCCGCCTTCCCAAACGGGAGGGCTTCCCAGTTGCCTGGAACCGGACCATAAACACCCGCTTCCGGAACATCAAAATGGACTGTTTTCCGGCTGCTCCCACCCATGTAGTCGAGCCAGTAATCGGATAGCAGTTTATGTTCCAGAAAAATAACCGGACCCTCGTGTTCAAGTGCAGCCAGCACCAATCCGCCTGCACTGGCAGGTGTGGAAGGCACCACAACAGACAGGCCCGGGATATGAGCGAGCCATCCCCACAAACTCTGCTCATGCTGACCGCCATCCCCGTATCCTCCACCGCAGGCAGTCCGGACTACCAAAGGCACTGACCATTTCCCGGCTGAAAAAGCATGGACTTTGGCTGCATGGTTGAATATGGCATCCATAGCCGTTCCGATAAAGTCGACCAGCATGATCTCAACCACCGGTTTCAGACCACTCATGGCGGCAGCTACAGCAGCACCTGTAAACGCGCCTTCGCTGATCGGTGTGTTGAGCACCCTGTCCTTTCCGAACCGTGAAAAAAGATTCACCCGGATCAGCTCCACGTCCTCACCCATTATAACAATCCGGTCATCAGATGCCATGGCCTGCGCCAGAGCACTCTCAATCGCCTGTGCAAATCCCATTCGCTTCACAGAACCGAACTCCCGTCAGGATTTTCAATGATTTCCAGAACATTTTGAACCATTGACTGAATTTTTTGTTGTACCTTCTCTTCAATGGAGTTCAAACGATCCGGTTCTTTCTCCAGTTGTTTGCGAAGACGTTGAATCGGATCCTTATCACTTGAAGATTGCTCCTTGAATGTTTTGCCCAGCGTCTTCAAAACCTGTCCGAGGCTTCCGGACCGTCCTTGAATAGTCGACCCTTTTATCTTGGTCATGGATTGAATCAGCGGTCCTGCGATTTTCACCATCTCTTTTACCGGTTGACGGGAAATCTTGATGAGCGGATCCCCCAAGAAATGACCCTCAGGCCTTACACAAGTAATGTGAAGAAAAGAGGGTCCGTTTCCGTTTCGGGTATGATCAATCGCTTTTTTCGCTGTATACCATACATCTTCTACATCAATGCCATCCGCTTCATCCAAATGCAGTCCAAAACTGGAGGCTCGATCCGTTACTCTCCCAGCAGTTACAGCTCCGGATTGTGTGGTAATAGCCCAGCCATTATCCTTGCAGACAAAAACAACAGGAAGTTGCCAGACTGCAGCCAGATTAAACGACTCCATGACCATACCCTGATTCATGGCCCCTTCCCCAAAAAACGCCACTGCTATTTTCCCGGAACGTAATTGTTTGGCTGAAAGTCCAAATCCAACTGCAGCAGGACAGGATGCGCCCACAATCCCGGATGAAGCCACAAGATGCTCCTTTGAATAAAGGTGCATATGACCACCCCGACCGCTGCACAGTCCATCCTGATGTCCAAGAAATTCAAGCAGCAGACTTTTTGGATCAATGCCTCGCATGATAAACTGCGGCGTACCCCGGTGATCCAAAGCCAGGGCATCTCCTTCCACACAGTGGCTGACAATCCCTGCCGAGATCCCCTCTTCACCGATGCCGAGATGCATCTCACCAAAGATCTTTCCTTCATGCCACAATGCCATCACCGCCTCTTCAAAAAGACGGCTCTTGAGCATGAGCTGATACAAATGCCGCAAATCCGGTTTCATGAACTGATCTCGAAAGATTTTATATTCACATAGAACATAGGAATGTACATAGAAAGTAAAAGATTTAAAAATGACTTGCTTTTATAAAATATATTATTTAAATACTCAAAATCAAGCTGCAAAATATAAAAAACATAAAATCGTTCCCATTGTTGTTTTCTGAAGTGATATTAAGGATATCCAATGCCATCCGCTGTTGCGTTGACTGCATGTACCATGGATAAATTTCCGCAAAAAGGTGTCTCCCGGCCCGGAGGGAATTCTCTGAATTTTGCCCTGGGGTGCAAACGGTCTGGCTGGGACAAGGTCTCAATAGTAGGTGCTGTGGGAAATGATCCAGAGGGACAGACCATTCGAACATTGTTCAAGGAAAAAAGAATCAACACGGAGAGACTTCATGTCACGGAAGGCGACACGGCCCGGAATAAAATCTATCTTACTGAGGAGGGAGAACGCTACGCGTATCCGGAGGACTGGAACGGCGGTGTGTATCAGGATTTTCGATTGAACGAGGAAGACTGGGAATTCGTCTTCAATCATGACGTCGCAGCCACGACTATCGTCGATCCCAACCTACCGGCTCTGCTATTGAAAAAAGAAAACCGAGATATTTTCCTGACCATTGATTTTCTCGACAGTGTCGATCCGCAAAAAGTTGAAAAAGTTATGGACAAACTGAATCTGGCGTTTATCAGCTGTGAAGCAGACGAAATCGAAAAATACCGGCCGCTTTCTGGAAAGACACCTATTATTCTTCTCCTTGGGAAAGAAGGAAGTGTCGCTCTGATTGAAAATCACGAAATTGTACAAGAAGCTTTGCCGGTGGACAAAATCATTGATACCACCGGCTGCGGAGATACCTATCAGGCAGCTTTCTGCTGCAAATGGTTTGAAACTGGAGATATTCATGCTGCTCTATTGGCCGGAGCGGAAGCCGGCCGGAACACGCTCTATAGATTAGGCGGAGCGTTTTAAAGAATTTTTGAGTAGCCTACAAACCCTTTTAGTAATAAAAATCTAAAAAGAGATTTTTTTAATTGACACGAATATGAAAATTTCTTATATTAATAATCATTCCGATTATTGTTTATGTATGTTTGTAACTAAACGAATTGGTAAAATGTACAGACAAAGCAGACAACGTAATATGATCATGGATCTACTCCGATCAACAGATACCCATCCCACTGCCGACTGGATATACAATCAACTCAAGAGAAAATTTCCCTCGCTCAGTTTAGGAACGGTATATCGTAATTTGAGCATTTTGGCTGAACAAGGTCTGGTTCAAAAGATTGCCTCTGGAAGCACTTTTGACCGGTTTGAAGGAAATACCGCACCTCACTATCATTTAATCTGTGAAAAATGCGGGAAAGTGGAAGATTTTAAAATGGATTCATACCGAGAAATTAATGAGAAAGCCAATCAACTCACAAGATTCAAGGTAAAACGTCACCGAATCGATTTCTTTGGAATTTGTCCTGTATGTAGCAAAAAGGAAAAAAACAGGTAATAAAAAAGTGAAATATTTTTTTAAATATTAATTAATAATCGTTCCGATTATTATATAACTTCAACCAAAAAACAAAATAAATAGGAGGACAACATGGCAAAAGTAACCAAAGAAATGGTCAAAAAGTCAGGAGTCGATGTCGAAAAATTGGTTGATCTTTTGGTCAAAAACGCATCGGCCGAGCTCACAACTTACTATTATTACACGATTCTTCGTGTCAATCTTATCGGTCTGGAAGGGGAAGGAATTAAAGAGATTGCCGAGGTGGCCCGTATCGAGGACAGAAATCATTTTGAAGCACTTGTTCCTCGTATCTATGAACTGGGCGGAAAGTTACCGGAAAACATGAAAAATTTTCATGATATTTCCGCCTGTCCACCAGCTTCTCTTCCAAAAGATCCCACTGACGTCCAGGCAGTACTGAAAGTTTTGGTGAATGCCGAACGGTGTGCTGTTCGGGGTTACACGCAAATCTGCAACATGACCGCTGGGAAAGACCATCGCACCTACGATCTAGCCCTGGCGATTCTGAATGAGGAAATCGAGCACGAATCCTGGTTTTCTGAATTTCTGGGAGAAGGCCCCTCAGGCCATTTTATGCGGAGGGGTGAAACCTCCCCGTTCGTGGGAAAATTCCTGCGTTAGCGGTTGTTTTTTCATAAGCTAAATGAAAAGCGTATAACAGTTCAAATGACTATATCCTGGAAAGGAGAATGATATGGAGGAAACCAAATTAAACATGCCGCTTTTGGGTGATGATTTCCCGGAATTGAAAGTCCAAACCACCCACGGACCCATGAATATCCCCGGGGATATGAAAGGCTCCTGGTTTGTTCTGTTTAGTCATCCTGCCGATTTCACGCCGGTATGCACCACCGAGTTTGTCGGATTTCAAAAACTGCACAAAGAATTTGAAAAAATGGGATGCAAACTCATCGGCATGTCAATCGATCAGGTATTTTCACACATCAAATGGACGGAATGGATCAAGGAAAGACTGGATGTTGAGATCCAGTTCCCGATTGTCGCGGCCAATGATGCCGTGGCCATGAAACTGGGCATGCTGCATCCGGGCAAGGGAACCAACACAGTACGCGCTGTATTTGTCGGTGATCCGCAGGGAAAAGTCCGTCTGGTTCTGTACTACCCTCAGGAAATCGGCCGCAACATGAAAGAGGTGGTTCGCGCCGTCAAAGCCCTGCAATTAGCGGATAAAAACGGAGTGGCTGTCCCAGCCAACTGGCCTGAAAACGAACTGATCGGAGATCATGTCATTATTCCGCCAGCTAAAACAGTCAAAGATGCCGAAGCCAGGAAGAAACAGAAAGATTGTTATGATTGGTGGTTCTGCCACAAGGCGCAGTAAATGAAGCGATTAAATTTGGTTTGATATCTGTTCATCAATTATCCGGCAGCCCTGAATTATTCGGAGCTGTCGGATAATATTTTATAAATTATTATATCAAAACATTGATTGATTTTACCAAACAGGTTCTATTAAATCGTAATTATCATCAGCTAATAATTGTTTATAATTTGAACCATCACGGTCAACTACCCATATGGTATACATATCATCAGGACCATTGGTTAATTGACTAAAAATAACCTTCTCTTCATCCGGAGACAAATCTGGTGCACGGGCTAAAAAACAGTCAGATAGTTTACGTACTTTAGTATCATCTACGTTTACAGCCCAAATCTGGGTACCTTTACCTGGGTCTCCCTTTCCGACAAAAACCATCTCGTTATATTTAGGAGACCATTGGATTATGTAAGGATCAAGTGTGTCGATACAAGTTATATATGATATTGCATTCGACAGCAAATCTAAAACTCCAACGCTCCAAGTAGTTGAGTTTTTTTCATTATAAGTAAAAACAATTTCATTTTTTGATTTCCAACATTGTCCATAAACATAACAACTATCTTTGTTAGGAATAGATTTTGGGCCAAGAACTTCTTTGTAATCATTCCCATCCAAGTCACATGTTATTATCCTAAGAAATATTTCCTCCAATTCAGTGTACATAACAGTATTTCCATCAGGAGATATTCTTGGATCACTACAATAATTTCCCTCTTGACTAATTCTTTTTGGCTCTAGACTAGATAAGCGGCCGTTTTCTTAGTTCTTTTAAGAGAATTT
>CAZIAH010000095.1:0-16788 GCA_964537715.1 uncultured bacterium
GGACAGTGCAAAGAATCGATATGGGTACGAATAATTAAAGGAACTCTCCCAAAAAGATTGAATTTATAGTTCTATAAATAATTGACAATCAAACGTTTTTAAAGTGGATTTCCAAACTGCTGATCGAAACCGACCTCCCGATTTCTCATATTACTTCCCTGTTTAATTTTATGGATGTCGAACATATTTCTCGGTATTTCAAAAAGGAAAAGGGAATCGGTTTACGTGAATTCCGAAAACTACATCAACCACGTTGATATCTTTCCTCTTCGTAATCAGGTTAAGCCTGAAATAAATTAATTGCTACTTAAAAAAACCAATACAAATAGTCAATAGTCAACCTATTATAGATAACTTTGATAAGATATGATCATTTTAAAGATTTGCGCAATCTGGTTAGAAAAAAGTTTAAAGTGGCTTTGATTCTACTCATAAAACCATTATTATTTTGATGCAACATTTGATGATGAATATCTCGTAAGCGAAACATATTTTATTTAATAAAAAGCTGGAATTCTTTGAATACCAAGCAACTCATACTATTGAAGTAATGAGGTGTCCCATGAAAACATTGCTTTTCAATGTTGTCCTGTGCAGCGCCATGCTATTCAGTACTGCTCATGCGCAGGATTCGCTCTATTCGAACACATTTCCGTTGGGTGATGTCACCTTATTGGATGGACCATTTAAACATGCATGCGATCTGAATATTCAAACCCTTCTGCAGTATGATGTGGATCGGTTGTTGGCACCTTACCTTATAGAAGCCGGCCTCCCGCCAAAAGGTGCACTCTATCCAAACTGGAGCGGACTGGACGGACATGTTGGCGGACACTACTTGTCGGCAATGGCGATCCATTATGCTGCTACAGGTAATGTCGATTGTTTACAGCGCATGGAGTATATGATATCAGAACTAAAAACCTGTCAGGATTCAAATGCAGTCAAGTATCCAACCTGGGGGATTGGTTATGTCGGAGGAGTCCCGAATAGTAGTACAATATGGTCCACATTAAAAACAGGGGATTTTACAGCATATCGGTCAGCCTGGGTACCATGGTATAATATTCATAAAATGTACGCCGGACTAAGGGATGCCTGGCTGTATGGAAACAATGAAGATGCCAAAACCCTCTTTCTCAAATTCTCTGATTGGGGAATAGACATCACTTCTGCCCTGAGCGATGCTCAAATGGAAACCATGCTGGATACGGAGCATGGAGGGATGAATGAGATTTTTGCTGATGCATATCAGATGACAGGAGATGAAAAGTACTTAATGGCTGCGAAGCGGTTTTCACATAAATACTTGCTGAATGCAATGGCAGCCAGTAATGACAATCTTGATAATTTGCATGCGAACACACAAGTTCCCAAAGCAGTTGGATTTCAGCGAATAGCAGAACTTTGTGGTGATGACATCTATGTGAATGCTGCCAGTTTTTTCTGGGAAACAGTGACTGAAAACCGCAGTCTGGCATTCGGTGGAAACAGCAGAAGAGAACATTTTCCGAGTGCATCTGCATGCATTGATTATACGAATGAGGTTCAGGGACCTGAATCCTGCAATACATATAACATGCTCAAATTAACCGAGGATCTGTTCAGGGCAAATCCATTGGCGAAATATGCTGATTTTTATGAGCGGGCTTTGTACAATCATATCCTGTCTACACAGCATCCCGAACATGGTGGTTATGTCTACTTCACCCCTGCACGTCCTCGTCATTACCGTGTTTACTCGGCTCCGAATCAGGCCATGTGGTGTTGCGTAGGTACTGGTATGGAGAACCACGGGAAATATGGTGAGTTTATCTATACTCATCAAAATGATTCCCTGTTTTTAAATCTCTTCATTGCCTCCGAATTAAATTGGAAAGAAAAAGGTGTGAAGATAACACAGGAGACGGATTTCCCATATGAAGAAAAAACCAAATTGACGATAACCGAAGGATCCTCTCAGTTCAAATTAATGATTCGTTATCCGTCGTGGGTGGCTTCGGATTCTTTAAAAGTGGTTGTCAATGGTGATATGTTGCCCTATTCAGCAGAGCCCTCTTCTTACGTTCCCATTGACAGGTTATGGACAGCCGGTGATGAGGTGGAGATTCTACTGCCCATGCACAATACCATTGAGGAGTTAATCAATGTACCCAAGTATATTGCCTTGATGCACGGCCCGATCCTGCTTGGGGCAAAAACAGGTACAGAGAATTTAACAGGTTTAATAGCAGATGATGGTCGTTGGTCGCATATTGCCAGTGGATCACTGCTTCCTATTGATAATGCACCGATGATTGTCGGAGATGACCGGTCCAAAATTCCAGATAAGTTGGTGCCGGTAGAAGGCAAGTCGTTGACTTTTACTGCTCCCGAACTCAATATTATTAACTCTCAAAATAATCTCGAGTTTGAACCTTTCTACAATATCCATGATTCCAGGTACATGATGTACTGGATGGTCTTAACAGATTCTCAATACCAGGTTATTCAAGATTCTATTGCAAATGAGTACCTAACTTTGGTAAAACGCACCATTGATTCTGTCGCGACTGGTGTACAGCAATCTGAACTTGAACATGCAATGCAAACTTCAAATTCATATTCTGGCAGTTATATGGGTGAATTTTGGCGCGATGCCCGGAATGGAGGTTATTTTAGTTATAATTTGAAAACCAATGGTGAGACCGATTTATATTTAATGGTACGCTATTGGGGGAATGAGTCTGGGAACAGAATATTTAATATTCTCATCGATGACGTTAAATTTAAAACGGTAAATATATCCGGGGTATGGAACATTTCGGCCTTTAAGAATATAGAGTATAAAATTCCTGACTCTAAGATTACAGGCAAAGATACAATTCGGGTGAAGTTACAAGCACAATCAAACGGTTATGCCGGTGGCGTCTTTTATATTCGTTTGCTTAGATCGGAGAGCACAACAGATACAAAAAAGAGCATGAATCTACCAGACTTTTTTAAACTGAATCAAAATTATCCCAATCCTTTCAATCCGGAAACGGTAATCAGTTATCAAGTGCCAGTAATGAGCAATATCAGTCTTAAGGTTTATAATACTCTCGGGCAGGAAGAAGCCACTTTGTTTGAAGGAATACGTCAGCCTGGAAATTACGAAGTCACATTGAACAGCAGCAAACTTGCAAGCGGGATTTACTTTTACAAACTTCAAACTGCCCAATTCACTTCAATTAAAAAGATGCTGATTATCAAGTAGACTCAGGCTAAATGAAATTTCTTTATTGACAATAATTTAACTTAAAGAGGAGAACAATAATGAGTACAAAGTTAACTTATTTGATCCTGGCTATTTTAATACTGACGGGAAGCTTATTTGCCCAGGGAGTGGATCCCGGCACTGAAAATCTGACTCACTCCTGGACATTCAACGATGGGACAGCCAATGATTATGTGGGTGGCGCCAATGGTACATTAATGGGAGGTGAGAACGGACCTGCAGAGATATGGGAAGGCTCACTATTCACATCCTATCCCGATCAGTGGATGGAAATGCCTGCAGATCAAATTGCAATCAATACGTATGACGAGGTAACCATTGCAACCTGGTTTTATTCGGTAGAAAATGCCAACACTGGTTATGCTATGCTGACTTTTTTTGGCGACACCCTGAATAGTGATCTGGGTATCAATTACTACTTCATCACTCCAGCCAGGGGTAATGATTCGAGCCGTGCAGCTATCGGTTGCGGCCCGCCAAACACAAATAGTCCCTGGGTTTATGAATCATATGCAAGCGGACCTGAATATGACGATGGCGAGCTTCATCATTATGTAAGCACTCTAACCAATGATTCAATAACCCTGTATATTGACGGTATATTGGCAGATATTACTCCTCTGGATACAAATAATAGTATTGATAGAATAAGTCCGAAATTTGCCTATCTTTCAAAAGGCGGGTATGGTGTTGACCCCACATGGATGGGTGAGATTGTTGAATTTAATATCTACAACAAGGCTCTGTCCCCGGAAGAAGTGCTTTTTCTTTTTAATCAAGGTGCCATTCCCACCAGCGTTGAGAAAGAAATGACTACCCATCCAGAGGGATATCGCTTGTCACAAAATTATCCGAATCCGTTTAATCCTTCGACGACCATTTCTTTTTCTATTCCCACACAATCGTTTGTATCGCTGAAAGTTTTTGATTCAATTGGGAACGAAGTGGCAACCCTTGTCAACGGTGAATTATCGGCCGGAAATTATACGAAGCAATGGAATCCCGATCATATTCCAAGCGGTGTCTACTTTTATCGTATGCAGGCCGAGAAATTCACAACAACCAAAAAACTGGTTTTTATTCGTTAGGACAATTGCATCTGACAAATAAAAATTGCAACAGACCCAAGGTTATGAAAGATGAATTGAGCTTGGGTATATCGTGTTTACCAAGGAGTGAAATTCATGCAAAAGCTATATATACTATTAACCTGTTTTTTAATAGTATGGGGTAATGGGCACGGGCAATCTCCATCGTTTCAAACCTATGTGAATCCCATTATTCCCGGAGACCATCCTGACCCTACATTAACAAAAATTGGAAATGACTTTTATACCTCCGGTTCATCGTTCAACCCCACACCAAAAATATATCATTCTACTAATCTGGTGCATTGGGAAGTCATCGCCCAGCCGGTTTCCGCTTCCTGGTCCCCCTATGGAGATAGTCCCGGTGGTGGTATTTGGGGCGGCCATATGGTTTTCTATAATGGACAGTATTGGCACTTCTTTGGAAAAGGCAGTATGTATTTTGTTACAGCAAATCAGCCGGAAGGCCCGTGGAGTGCTCCGACCAGAATAAATGTACCCGCCGGTATGTCTGGATTGGGTGTGGATAATTCCATTTTTATTGACGAGGATACCGGCAAATGGTATCTACTCACTAAAAACGGTAAAGAAAATAACCATATTGTGGAGTTGGGTGAGGACGGCCAGCCTACCGGTTCCGTACTCGATCTGACATGGCTGAATCCCGATTCTGAAGGCAATCCGTACGGCTGGGCAGAAGGACCGGTGATGTGGAAGTACAATGATTACTACTATTACAGTTTTGCACAACATCTGTCTGGCGCACAATACGTCATGCGCAGCGAGATTCTGACCGATGATGAATCGGAGTGGACAATTAAACAAGGAACCATTTTCACCGGTACCCGCAGCTACTTCAGTACTCCCAACCATATCTCACCGGTGGTTATGCTAGATGACGGCACAAGTTGGACGATTGCCCACAGTAATCACAGCAGCAGCTGGCATGCACAGGGACGTCAGGGGTTGCTTTGCCAGGTCACTTACGACAATCAGGGCTTCCCCGTGATACAGTATCCGTCCACTAATGCGGTTCAGGCTCCCGTTCTTCCCAGCAGTGGCATCCCCTGGATGGTGCCAAAATCCGATATGTTTAACGAATCGGTACTGAAACCCGAATGGTCATTCCTGGGATATACGCCTGATGGGACCTATTCACTCACCGACAGGGATGGCTGGTTATTCCTGGAATCCTTTCAAGGAAGCAATACAATCATTCAAAATGACGGGGAGCACTGTTATGCATTAATCACACGTGTGGATTTCGAACCGGAATCCGTCTCTGATGAAGCCGGTTTATGGATCATGAACGGTCCTGAAACCTATCATGCCAAAGTGTTCAGTAGTGTTGATAGCGAAGGCAAAAACGTATTCGGATTCAGTTTTCAGGACACACGATATAATGAAGAGAACACGATTGGTTCTACTGTTTGGTTGAAATTACTCCGAAACGAGCATATGATATCCGGATATTACAGCGCCGACGGGATAACTTGGATCCAGATCGGGGAATCCATTGATGCCCAAACCCTGGATACAGAAAAACCAGATTACAATAAATTTACCGGGAACCAGCAGGGGCTTTACGTTGAAGGAAAGTCAGCTTATTTCGACCTTTATATCTACCGCGACGCTTACACGTCAATGTTAGCAGAATGTCCTGCCAATCAATATGGCACCTCTCGGAGATACACCGAACAAGGTTATGAACTGAGTAATGTCCATGTGAATGATTGGGCAATGTATGCTGGTGTTGAATTTGGAGGCAACACAGATTATTCGAAAACGCCTGTTTCATTCGGAGTGATTGCCTCAAGCAACACTTCAGGGGGCACAATTGAAGTGTGGCTCGATTCGATTGATACCGGTGACAAAATTACCGAATGCAACATTGGCAGTACAGGTAACTGGGATAATTTACAAACATTTACATCACAGATGGAACCCGTATCGGGCAGACATGATGTGTACTTAAAATTTACAGGGACCGAAACAAAAGAGCTTTTCCGAATTCTATACTTAAAGTTTTTAACCGAAGGTGATTCTTTGACTATCACCTCTATCAACGATATTTCTCCCGGACAGATTCCACAAAAATATTCTCTGGAACAGAATTATCCGAATCCGTTCAATCCGATTACAATCATAAATTTTAAGATTCCCCAACAATCATTTGTTTCCCTCAAAGTTTACAATCTTCTCGGGGAAGAAATCGACGAACTTGCAGGAAAAAAGTTCCTTGCGGGTGAACATTCAGTGATATTCGATGCTTCACATTTGGCCAGTGGCATCTGTTTCTACACATTAAGAGCAAGAGATTTTATGCAAACAAAGAAAATGTTTATCATAAAATAAGTTTGATAAAAGATTATTCTACAATAAAAATATTATACTATTCGGCCAGGTATACCTAATCTGATTACTGTGCCTGGTTTTCCTATATTCATATAAAAATATAAAACAGACATAAATGAGAGGACATGATCATGAAAGTAAAAATTCCAATCTTTGTGGTTGTACTGTTATTATTTTCGGTGGTTCAAAGGACATTGTATGGAGGTACAACCGGGAAGATCACAGGCCAAATTACAGATGCGGGAACCGGAGAAGCTTTAATCGGCGCTAATATTCTGATCAAAGGTACCTCAATGGGTGCGGCAAGTGACATGGAAGGGAATTATTTTATTTTGAATGTTCCTCCCGGGAATTATACGGTCAGTATTTCAATGATCGGTTATAAACAAATCCAATTCGAAAATGTTCAAGTGAGTATCGACTTAAGCACAAGAATCGATGCTGCTCTGCAGACGACGGTTTTGGAAAGTGGTGAAACAGTCGTGGTGACAGCGGAAAGAAATCTTGTGATCAAGGACATGACATCCTCCTTTTCAACCATGGACGCCGAACAGATTGAAAGTCTGCCAGTCCAGCAAGTACAAGAAGTTCTGCGATTGAACGCCGGTATCATTGAATCGGATGGCCGGCTTCACATTCGTGGTGGCAGACCGGGTGAAGTTGCCTTTTGGGTCGATGGTATTTCGGCCACTGATATTTATGATGGCAGAATGGGTGTGCGGGTTGAGAATTCAGCCGTTCAGGAACTTCAAGTGATAAGCGGCACTTTCAATGCCGAGTACGGACAGGCGATGTCCGGTATTGTGAACATTATTACCAAGGAAGGTGGCAAAAAATACTCTGGGGAGATCAAAGTTTATGGAGGGGATTACGTCAGCAACAGTGATAAATTCAGCCTCTACAAGCGTCTTGTGACCGAGAAAGATGGGACCACCGGTCTTACGAAAATCGTAACCAGTGAAAAAGATTATCCGCTCAAGAAACTCAATCCAATTTACAATGGAGAACTGAGTATCAGCGGTCCTGTCCCCTTCTCGGGAGACAAGTTGACCTTTTTTGCCAACGGACGTCACTTTTACGACGAGGGCTATTTTTATGGGAGAAACTGGTTCAAACCAAGTGGTGCTCAGGGAGACAGTTCTTTGGTAGCCATGAATCCCAACCGAACAAGCTCGATGCAGGGCAAATTAACGTATCAGTTGAGCCCTGCGATAAAAATGAGCTACAATGTATTCTGGAACAAATCGAAAAGAGAGAGAAATTTTTACAGAATCAATTCGGTGGATTACCAGTTTAATCCATCCGGGGAAGCCAATTTCCAGCAATTTGATTCACATGGTTACAAATACAATCCATACGGCTTGCCTCAAACGATTGGTGAAGCATATACACATACTTTTTTATTCAATCATGTCGTATCACCCGCTGCGTTTTATGAACTCCGGGTAAGTAGATACCATTCGGAATCGGAACAATATGTATATAAAGATCCAACCGCTTCCATTAAATGGCTGGTCAGCGTTGAAGCAGATCCGAACTTGGGAATCGATGCGGAAATCTTTGATCCTTCCACTACCGAAGGTCAGGCAAAACTGCAAACGATTATTGCTCTCGGCGGAACGTACGAATATATCCCTGACCCCAATGGACCCGACGGTTATATCCATCCGGACGATATTAATTCACCGGCATCATACAGTTACATGAACAAAGGAATGGACGTGACCCATATCAATCGCAGCACAGCCTATTGGGTAGGCAAGTTTGATTTTACCAGTCAGTTAGACAAAACCAATCAACTTAAATTCGGAACGGAAGTCAGGCTTCACGAACTTGAATTACATGGCTTTCAGATTGTACCGAAAACCGATGCAGCCGGTACGGCCATCGAACCCTTCCAGCCGGCAGTTCCGGAAGTGGGCAGTATCTATAGAAGCGATTACAACAGAAAACCCAGAGAAATTTCAGCTTATGTTCAGGACAAAATTGAATTCAACAGCATCATACTCAATGTCGGTTTGCGATATGACTATTTTGATGCAAACTCGGTCGTACCGGCGGACCCAACCGACCCCAATATATATGCCCCATTCAAAGAGGAGCATATTTACAAAAACTATTCACCCGATGTTCCTGAGGACGAATTAATCGAATACACGCCTGACGAGCGAAGAGCCTTCATGCACAAAAAGGTGGATGCCAAAATGTCTCTGAGCCCGCGCCTGGGCATTGCATTCCCGATCACGGACAGAGGAGTCATCCACTTTTCCTATGGCCATTTCTTTCAGGTCCCGGAATTTCAATACCTGTATACGAATCCGGATTTCAAAGTCACGAGTGGTTCCGGTTCCACCGTTTTGGGAAATGCAGATCTGAAACCCCAAAAAACAGTCATGTATGAATTGGGATTGCAGCAACAACTGTCCGATGACATTGGAGTGGATGTCACATTGTTTTATCGAGATGTACGTGACTGGGTTGGAACTAGTCCGACCATCAAAACTGCAAAAACAGCTGTGAGCTATTCAATATTTGAAAACAAGGATTATTCAAATGTCCGGGGAGTCACCCTAAAAGTCGAAAAGCGGTTTAGGGATCATTATTCGTTCCGGGTTGATTATACTTTTCAAACGGCCGAAGGCACTTATTCCAATCCACAGGATGCGTACAATGCCTCTCTTAATAATGCAGAACCGGTCTTAGCGCTTGTTCCCATGAATTGGGACCAAAGGCATACATGCAATGCTCAAATGATTTACGAACTTTCAGATTGGACAATTTCTTTGATCGGCCGATATTGGAGCGGACGACCCTATACACCCAGTTATGCGCGGTCCGAAACCGTGGGTGCCTCCGCTGTGACCGGTTTTACGACAAACAGTGCTCGCCGTCCAGCTCAAAAAAGTATTGATTTGACAATTAAGAAACTTTTTCGGTTAAGTTCGAATCTCCATCTTGGATTTTTTGTGAACGTGTACAACCTGCTCGATCAAAGGGATGAGGCGGGTGTCTATACGGATACCGGGACGGCCGAATATACGACAAACGCGGATCCATCGAGGATACCATACAACTCTGCAAGAATCAGTACCATTGAAGATTACGTGCTCCAACCCGGCTGGTATACCGCACCCCGTCAAGTCCAGGTCGGTCTATTGTTGGACTTCTAATTAAAATTTGGGAGATAATAACATGAATAGAATGCTGTATTTTATTTTAATACTATCCATTGTAGCATTTTCTGCTTCTGTTTTGCAGGCACAGATGGATGGGCTGCATGGAGACGACAGGGAATTCCGGATGGGTGAACATGCGGGGAATCAGTTTCGAACCACTTTTTTCAACGATGGTACTTGGGGTGGAAGCACCTCCCGGCCGGGCGAGATAGCCGGTGAATGGCCAATTAACTCCGGACACTATTACCTCTGTGATGGAGATCCATATGTTGTGGCTGAAGTTGTGGATAATACAGGGGATACCAAAGGCACCATAAGACACATACAAAGTACAGTCAAGTCTCTTCAATATGCAACCACAACAGGAGATCAGGATCCGAATACCGGTGAATGGTGGACGTTTTTGCCGCTGCCTGGTTTCGCCAATCCAGACGAAGACAGAGTTGCCATGGCCAGAGGTGCCTTCGAATGGAGAAATTCATGGCCTCCTTTTTGGCCGGATATCGCAGATCCAAAGAATCCGCGATTCTCTCCCGATGGCTGGGCCGGTTCCTGGAATGGATATTTCGGAAGAAATGTATTTAATGCCGATGAAGAGAGTTATTTTGTGGCTGATGACTATGCCAAACAGGAATTCCCCAATTTCAGGCCTGATACCACGGATCTCAACAGGGGTGGGTTGGGGATCAGAATGTATGTCAGAGGATTGCAGTGGGCAAAAACGGCCGTCGAAGACGCCCTGTTTTGTATTTTCGATCTGGAAAACATCGGCACCTATTTACATGACAAAATGGTCTTCGGTTATAAAATTGGAAACAATATGGGAGAAACAGCGAACGGGTCTGACGCTGCCGGAGACGATGGGGGTCGATACAATAGAGACGAAAATATAGCATGGACATATGATAGTGACAACACAGGTGCCTCGGACTGGGGGCCGGATGGCACAGGACTTTTTGGATGCACGTTTCTGGAAAGCCCGGGCAATCCCTATGATGGTATTGATAACGACAATGACGGTGCTGATGGAACGGGCAAAATTATCTCTACAGCAATGTTTCAGCCAAAGACACTGAGTCTTGATGAGTCCATTGTCCTGATTAACTACGATAATTTTGAACGGACTGTCACCACGTTAAGGGATGCGCTTGAGTCCCTCGGCAAAGATCCTGAAGATACACTTGAGATTGTGTTAAAAGGAAAATCCCTTGGAAATATCAATAAGTTTTGGAATGGTAAAGAACTCAATTATAACGGGCTTTCAGAAATTGGTGATAATCTGTTTGATGATAATCTCAATGGAATCATCGATGAAAGCAGAGGGTGGGAAGATGAAACACAAATAATCCAATATCTTTATGTCGGATATAAATGTATTGATTATTTCACAGGAGAAGGAACGGATAACCTGTTGTTGGACGAACGGCGCAATGATGGCATTGATAATGACGGCGACTGGGAGGCTGAATTTGATGATACGGGAAAAGATGGCCTGCTTCCTGGTGATAGGAATTATCCGGGTCCGGATGAGGGAGAAGGAGATGGGTTCCCCACTGCCGGAGAACCACATTACGATCAAACCGATATCGACGAAAGCGACATGCTGGGCTTAACGAGTTTCTGGTTATATGACTGGCCATCTGTTAGGCAGGATGATGATGAAGCATTTTGGACAGGCCTTGCTCCAGGCAGATTCATGACCGATATCCAAGTAGGCAATGTTGAATTGGCATATGGTTCCGGATATTTTCCATTGGTGCCCGAACAAATTGAGAGATTTTCAGTAGCATACATCTGTGCAGAGTCTGCGGATGGTCAGGAGACAAGCGATTTGATCAGAAACAAACATTTTGTTGCCGATGCGTATAATAAAAATTATAATTTTGCCAAAGCTCCTTTAATCCCGACGCTTAGGGCAGTAGCCGGTGACAATCAAGTGACCTTGTTCTGGGATGATGTGGCTGAAGAATCGGACGACCCGATCAGCGGCAAGGATTTTGAAGGGTATCGTATTT
Source organism: uncultured bacterium (assembly GCA_964537715.1). Lineage (GTDB taxonomy): Bacteria > Zhuqueibacterota > QNDG01 > QNDG01 > DSAB01 > CAZTZL01. The sequence continues at coordinate 11,894 of CAZIAH010000095.1, forward strand.
ACCGATCCACAGATCCCGGTTTTAATGACGCGACCCCCATTACAAATGCCTACGGCAGCGTCATATGGCGTCAACCACTCGCACAGTTTGATCTGGATAATGAATACGAGGGATTAAGCAACATCCCTACACAAGGGGTTCAATTTTATTTAGGGAACAATACAGGACTCAGACACTTTTGGATCGATACAACAGCAGTGAACGGATTCAGATATTTTTATGCAGTAACCTCTTATGATCATGGGAATGTTGATTTGGGAATCGACCCATCCGAATGTACTAAATTCGTTTCTGTGAAATCATCCGGTGAAATTGAAAAAGGAACCAATGTGGTTATAGTCAGACCGGAAGCACCCGCTGCGGGATATACGCCTGCGGATTTTGAAGATTCTCAAATTATTAGCGGGCCACAGAATACTGCAGATGGAACCATGGATTACCGGATTCTCGATCCCGATTCAATCAGAGACAACCATACGTATCAGGTTACTTTCAAAGATATAGCATCCACACAGGGATTAGATTCAACAGCAAGTTTTACACTCGTCGATATCACCAATAGTGATCAATTGGATACCTTGTTGAAAGAATGTTCTCTGATCGCAGAAACTCCTGACGGTTTACCTGTTGTTCACGGTTTTCAACTATCCTTTTCGGGCAATCCGGCCGAGCTGAACATCAATCCGGATAGTTCTGGATGGAGTAGACCGGAAATTCCTGATTACGATTTCGGAGAGTATGTACCGACTCCCGCCACCCGCCCCATCAAACTGATACTCGGAGATTTTAAAATTATTTTTAGCGACGTCGGTATTGATACTTCAAAACTATACTACAGGGATGATGAACCGTTGAAACCCATCCCGGTCAACTTTACCATTATGAATACATTGACAAACGAAAAGGTCGACTTTGCTTTCAGAGAACGCGAGGTTGCGACCCCAAGCGATTCGGGCAAATTTACATATCACACACGTAGACGTCAAACCGATGAAATTATATTCTTAGCCGATGCCAATCAGACCGATCCCGATTCCATCGTTGCCAGCTGGCAGGTGAAATATTCTGTGGCATCTCTCACTAAAGAGGATACAGTTATGGCCAAGGCCGGTGATGTTCTGACAATTAAATTGGACAAACCATTTCTTTCTCACGATACATTTACATTTACAACGCTTGCTCCAAAAATAAATCATAATTTAGCAAAAATTGATTTAGACAAAATTAGAGTGGTTCCCAATCCCTATATTGTGACAAACCGGTGGGAACCAACCAATCCGTATTCAACTGGTCGCGGGGAAAGACAAATTCATTTTACCCATTTGCCTAAAAAATGCACGATAAAAATATTTAATGTCAGAGGCCAACTGGTGAACACGCTTGAGCACGAATCACCGATGAATGATGGAACCGAAATATGGAACATGTTATCAAAGGACAATTTAGAAATATCTTATGGGATATACATTTATCACATCGAAGCGCAAGGTATCGGTGAAAAAATTGGAAAATTTATTGTCATTAAATAATGGAGTAAGGAAGATGAAAAAATATAATCTATTTATTGTAGGGTGGCTGCTCATATTTCATGCGCAAGCTCCTGCGGTAACAAAAGTGGGAACGACTGCAGCGGCCTTTTTAGCAATCGATGTGGGCCCAAGGGGAACTGGCATGGGTGGTGCTTACGTATCGTTAGCCAACGATGCCACTGCAATGTATTGGAATCCAGCCGGTATTGCCAGGTTGAATCATTTCGAAGCAACCTTTTGCAATACAAAATGGATTGCCGATCTCTCGTTTAATTATGCTGGTGTCGTCTTACCGCTTGGGAATGTTGGTAATTTGGGTCTCAATGCCACGTTTCTTACCATGGATCCAATAGAAAGAACCACTGAATATTACCCGGATGGAACGGGTGAGTTTTTTGACGCCGGATGCTCCGCCTTTGGTTTGAGTTATGCACGTAATCTGACCGACAGATTTTCCATAGGATTGAACGCAAAATATATTAATGAAAGAATGTATCACAGCAATGCCTATGGTTTTGCTCTCGATTTCGGTGCTCTTTATGATACAAACTTTCTTGGTTTAACGTTCGGAATGAGCATCACAAATTATGGAACCAAAATGCAATTAGACGGACGTGATCTGCAGGTACAACATGATATTAGTCCAAGTCTTTACGGCAATAATCCAAACATTAATGCCAGATTACTCACAGATCGTTTTGATTTGCCATTAATGCTTCGTACGGGCGTTTCAATGGATGTTTTTCAGGGATCCTATAATAGCAACTTGATTTTATCAATAGATGCGCTTCATCCGAGTGATGATGTAGAATATATGAATATCGGGGGGGAGTATGTTCTTTTTAATATGTTTTTCTTAAGGGCAGGATATAAAGCACTGTTTGCCAGCGATTCCGAGCAAGGTCTTAGTTTTGGCGGCGGGATTCATTACAAATTAATGGGAAAAACCACTTTTTATTTTGACTACTCGTATAATGACTTTGGTGTATTTAACGAAATTCACATGTTTAGTGTCGGGTTAGGTCTTTAAACCAGTTTTACCATGGATTCCATTTCAGAACAAATTGAACAGATCGGAGGAGGGAAAAAGAATATTCAAATGACGGTGATGGTGACGTATATTTTAGAAAATCAAACTTGGGCTCAAAAATGAGAAAACAAATATTCGTATTTATTGCGTTGTCTTTTTTACTTTCCGTTCATGTTGCGGGATATGGACAAAATCTTGACAGGTACCCAATCATTGTTGAGGCGGAATCGGGCACATTGGGATCCGAATTCAACAGCCTCCAATCCGGTGATGTGCAGTATATCACCATTTCGACCGATTATGACGAAACGTCTGGAACTACCAGTTATCCCGGAGAGAACCGGACCGCTTTATATGAAGTGATTTTCCCGGATACGGGAACCTATAATTTCTTTGCACGGGTGCGCGTTGGCGGAGGTGGATTTGATGATGACAGCTTTTTCTACGGCAATGGGTTTGGTGAAAAAAACAGTGCCAGTGCCGGCGATTGGATACTCAGCAACGGCCTTGGCTCCGCTGGTTTTTCCAATCCGGATGATGTGGTCCATGATGCAGGCGCAGAGGGCAGCAATGTCTGGAAATGGGTCAATTTGTCCCGCAATGCCTATCAGGGCAGCTCCAGAAATTATACACTTGACAATCCTGATGATCTGACAAAAACCTTTTGCATAGGTGCTAGAGAAGATGGTTTGGATATCGACAAATTCGCTTTCGGCAAATCCAGATTTTATTTCACCGTCGAAAATCTGGACAGCGTGCAGGCAGGTTCGCTTACGGATCCAACCGATATTATTGAACCTCCCCCCAGAGAACCACTCGCCAAGGGAAAAAGCAAGTTCTTAGGCAACGGACATGAAACCAATCAAGCATACCGGTTTGCAGAGTACTGGAATCAGGTTACACCTGGAAATGCCGGTAAATGGGGGAGCGTTGAAGGTACTCGGGATGTAATGAACTGGACTCAACTGGATATAGCCTATGCCTTGGCCAAAGACAACGGTTTTCTGTACAGACATCATGTCCTAGTCTGGGGCAATCAGCAGCCCGAGTGGATCGAAACCCTGCCCCCGGAAGAACAGCTTGAAGAAATTGAAGAATGGTTTGCTGCAGTCGCTGAAAGATATCCGGAGATTGATTACCTGGAAGTGGTGAATGAGCCGTTACATGATCCACCGAATCAAGATGACAACGGCGGAGGTAATTATATTGATGCGCTTGGCGGCAGCAATGACCTGTATGGAACAGGATGGGATTGGGTGATCAAAGCGTTTGAACTGGCAAAAAATTATTTTCCGGAATCCACAAAGTTGATACTGAATGATTACAATATTCCAAATAGCAATAGCAGTACAACCGATTATCTGAATCTAATCGGTTTATTGCAGGAAAGAGATTTAATCGATTGCATCGGTATTCAGGGACATGCCTTTTCAACACGCGGTTCTATGTCCACAGTGACCAACAATCTGAACCGGCTTGAAGAAACCGGCTTACCCATCATGGTTACAGAGATGGATATAGACGGCGGTCTGAATGATCCGACAGAAGAGGATCAGTTAGAAGAATACCAGAGAATCTTCCCGACGTTCTGGGAACATCCGGCAGTGATCGGTATCACGCTCTGGGGTTGGAGACCAGGGATGTGGATTGCGGATGGGATACTGATCAATACCAACGGCTCTGAAAGACTGGCCTTGCAGTGGTTGAGCGCCTATGTGGATACAGCAAATGGTGAAACATCCAGCTCCATACAAAGATTGGCAAGTATACCGGAAACATTTTATTTATCCGACAATTATCCGAATCCATTTAATCCGATAACTCAGATCGATTATTCTGTACCCCGAACCAGTTATATCACACTGAAAGTTTACAATCTTCTCGGACAGGAAGTCCGGACGTTGTTCAAAGGTTTGCGCCAAACGGGAAATTACACAGCGACTTTTAATACCGAGGATTTGACAAGTGGAATCTATGTGTATCGTATGAAAGCAGAAAATTTTGAGGAAAGAAAAAGGCTTTTGCTGCTAAAGTGATTCGTTATTATATATGTACAAAATGCACTGATATGGAATGCGTTACGAATAGGAGTATCATGACATGTTAAAAAAATCTTCCGCGTTTTTATTTGTTTTGATGCTGTTTCTGGCGCTTGATATATATGCACAGGAGACCGCACAGAATCCGGTTATCTGGGCGGATGTCCCGGATCCCTCTGTTATCAGAGTTGACGACACATATTATATGAGCAGTACGACCATGCATATGAATCCCGGCGTTCCGATTATGAAATCCACGGATCTGGTAAACTGGGAAATCGTTAATTATGCTTATGA
>CAZIAH010000096.1:0-16700 GCA_964537715.1 uncultured bacterium
GGGAAAAGCAGAGCGATCTTGTGTGGAAAAAAGAACGGGGCAGATTGTGGAAAAAGGAGGGAAAAACCTGGACAAAAGAGAACGAAGCCACCTGGAGTCGTATTGCTTCTCAACAATGGCAGGCAGAGCGGAAAAAAACATGGCAGGATGATGAAAAGTTAATGATAGAATTGGCTTATGATTCGTGGTTTGAGAAGAAGGTTAAACCTTCCATTGAGCAAATGCAGGCTGAAATAGCGGAAGCGGATACTATTCAAGATGAACTGGCGTTTATTGATTCCGTGGTCACGCACAATGTAAAAGCGGACACATTTGAAATTCAACCTGTTTGGGGAACGATTTATATAGAAAATGCGGAAACATTTTCGGGTATAACAATTGAAGATCTCAGATTGGATCCCGTTAGTTTAATACAGCAAAGAAGTAAAAGTGATATAGAGGACTTTTTTAATGCCAAGAAAGATTCGGTATGGAGAACCCAGATCGATACATTGTGGGCTGTTGAGAAAAAGGCATGGTTTAGAGCCCATAGAAAGGATATCAATGAATTGATTAAAAATCTTTGGAGCCGTGATAGATGGGTCTCTTGGTATCCGGAAGCTTTTGAAAGATGGAAAGATGAGAAAAATACCAATCCCGAAGAATTGTGGAGAGAAATCAAAGAGGAGCTCTGGAATCTTAATAAGGATCAATTCTGGAGAGATGAAGAAATCAAACTATCCATGAAAGTCGGAGCTCTGCAGAAACTGGATCGATCTGTTGTCTGGTTTAAAGTTTTAGGAAATGACAAGTTAGTAACCATTATCAATGATCTGGTTCTTCCGAATAACAATGGTTTGTGGAAAACTATTCAAAGGAATAACAATGGTAAAAATTCAGCACTTTATCAACTTGGTATCGCAGAGTTATATCGTGATATTCTATTGGATTCATTATCGCTTGGTCCAGTATCCCATACACCTTATTTAATCAGTGTAGAGGATACGACGGCCATTAAAAAGTTTTCCATTGAATGCCCAATTGTTGATTCAACCCGCGTCATTACAGCAATCGATATTCATCCCGACACAAAGGATACAACAGAGGTGGTGTTAAGGGTTCCGATTGCCCGTAAACTGTTTGGCGGTGGAAGCATTCAAAATCATGGTAAAATTGATAAAGACGGGAAAAAGAGCTGGGAGAAAAGAGGACAATAATTCATTTAATTGAGTTATTACTTTTTTGCATACAGATCAAAATAAATCTTATATCGGATTGACGCTCAATGCCGATCAATTCAGCATGGTGGAGGCGAAAGGGAACCAGATCCGGAATATCGTATCGAGAGAGCTGATTCAACCTTTTGATCTTGCATCTTTGCAATCGGAAGAAGATGGCATGGATAGTCACATCGAAGTCATCACTCAATTGTATCGCCGTCTCAATACATCTTGCCGGAAAGTGGGTGTCGTTATCAATTCGGGAATGGTGGTGCTGAAAAAAATTCCTGTCGCGCTTGGACTGGACGATGAGATGATCGCGGAACAAATGAAGTGGGAAATGGATCAGATGATTGTCACCGCACCGGATCAGTACACGATTGAATTTGAACGTCTTCCCGATCAAATGCCGAGCGGGAATCCAACCTATCTTTTGGTACTGGTTAAGAAGAAAGTACTAGAAGTGATTCAATCCATTGTTCAACGTGCAGGATTAAATTTGATCAATATGGATGTGGATATATTTGCCAACATACGGAGTTTGCTGACGAATTATAAAATTGAAAAAGAGGAGACTTCACTTTTGATCGATTCGCACGAATCATATATCGATTTGTTGTTTATTCGCCAGAAGGATTATTTTTTGTCCCACCGGATGTTATTCCAGGGTATTAAATCGGAATCGGGAATTCTGAGCGGAGCAGAAATTGTGAAACATCTCATGAAAGAAATCCGCCGTCTTATATTTGGCCATCGATTGGGTAGAAGTGCAGATGATATTAACCGTATCTTTTTGTTGGGGGGGAAATTGGCTCAAAAAATATCGGAAACACTCCCGTCAGAGATTTCTGTTCCTGTCGAGATTATCAATCCATTCAGAAAAATTAATGTATCTCCCTCTGTGACGGAATCGAAAGAGAGTATTCAATTTCCTCATCGATTTATGTCTTCCATTGGTTTACTTTTAAAAAGTATTCCTTCATTGGCTAAGGCATGATTAAAGTTCAGAGGAAAAGAATTTTTTAGAGGAGGAGATTCATGGTAGATATTAATCTGTTCAAGAATGGTGGTGGAGAAGGAGAAGAAGAAAAAGAATGGGATTCAAAGTCTCCAGAGGGGAATGATTTTGAAGACGATTTAAAAGATGGTTTGGGTTTTGATGAAGATCTCTCCACTCCAGAATCATTTGATGACAGTAAACTGTTAGATGAAGAACCCCTTCCAGATTTTGATGAGCCAGATGAGGAAAACCCACGGGATGGGGATTATGAGTTTGGCGACGTCAAGGAAAAGAAGAGTTCTCTGTGGATATGGATACTCATGGGCATCATCGTTGTTACTGTCATGTTGTACGTGTTTTATATCCAGCCGAAACAAATTGCCAAAAGCACCAAGGTCGTCCAGGCTGTCAAACCGCCAGTTATTCCGCCCAAAACCACGGCAGATAAAGGTGCCACGAGTGTACAGGGAGGTGAAGTGAAGCCGGGTGCAGGGACTGCAGTGGGTGGGAGTTCGGTCGGAGAAAGCACGGATTTTCCGGCAACGGCATATGTGAACGCATCGAAAGCGATTTTTGAGAATCTCTCTGCAAAGGGACAATTTGGTGCCATACTGCTCAATGGCGAGCAATTTCTTGTGGAGTATGTTTCGGAAACACCGGGAATTGCCGATCAAATGGGACAGAAAATTAAAACCTTACTGGGCATCGGTACTTATAAAGTTTCTCCCGAAGATCGTCACCGTACGGCAGGTAAAATTTATTATTGGGGGATCGTCTCCGGCCAGCTTTCGATGGCAAAAGAAGCGAACCCTGTTCCACCCGGTCCGAAGAAATTCGTTTCGGCCGGCGTCTTTGTTCAGAGTATCAAAGATCTTGCCGGGAAATATGGTCTGGAGACCATTGTCACGACACCGGTGGATTCAAAAGTGACGATTAAAATAGAAGGTATCAGTACGAATATTCTCCAGTTTTTACAATCCTTGAAAAAGATGTCCGGGAATTATAAACTTGAAAAATTATTTATGAGTTCTCTGGACTATTCTGATTTCAGCGGCAACAAACTTAAGCTGATATTGGATTGTCAGATCTCGTAAAAACAGCATTTAGAGCAGTTCCTTTTTATCTTTGTATTTTTCACTTGGGTCGCCATAAAAAGGCGACCTTTTGGTTGATATCGTGATCAGAGTTTTAGGTGGGGTAATTCGGGGAAGAAAACTTTGTGGTCCAAAGGGATTGCAATTTCGTCCCACCACAGGACGCGTAAAGGAATTTATTTTTTCCTTCCTCGGGAACGAAATGGAGGGTGTCAGAATACTCGATCTTTTTGCAGGTTCCGGAGCACTGGGAATCGAAGCGCTGAGTCGCGGGGCAGAAAAAGTCGTATTTGTCGAGCAGTCTTTTCAAAATGTCAACCTGATTCAAGCCAATTTAAAACTCTGTCATTTTTCTGATCGTACGAAAGTGATCCGTGGGGATGTGTTCAGGGAGATAAAACGATTTGGTCAGAAAGGTGAAAAGTTCGATTTGATTTTAGCCGATCCCCCTTTTTTAGAAAATGAAAGAGACCGAATCGTGAGCAGTGTCGATCAGAGTCAGATACTCAATGATGAAGGATTTTTAATTATCGAACATATTTCCGGGGATCCGGATTTTGAAAAGCACCACATGAAACTTATGAAGCAGAGACACTTTGGTCACTGTATGATTTCCATTTATCATCCATAAATAGGTGTGGAAATGAAAATCGCTGTCTATCCGGGGACATTTGACCCGGTAACGAACGGGCATCTGGATATTATTAAAAGAGCTTCCCGTGTTTTTGGACGCATCATTGTCGCGGTTTCCAATAATCTGAATAAAAATCCTCTTTTTACTTTGGAGGAAAGACGGGGTTTAATCCGTAGTTCGATCCCTGATTTGAAAAATGTGGAAGTCGATGTCTTCGATGGATTGCTTGTCAATTATGCCGAAAAAAAGGGAGCTACTGCTATTATTCGGGGATTACGGGCCGTTTCCGATTTTGACTATGAATTTCAAATGGCTCTGATGAATCGGAAACAAAATCCAAAACTGGAAACGATCTATTTCATGCCGGGGGAAGAATACTATTATATCAATTCAACCATTGTTAAAGAAATCGCCCGTCTGGGTGGCAAGATCAACTGTTTTATCCCTTCTGCCGTTGAAAAGGCGTTGAAAAAGAAAATTGAAGAAATTCAGAAAGATTCTCAAGGATGACAAAAGAATGGATCTTTTAGGACAGATTCGACAGAATGCCTCCCGTTTGCAAAAACATATCGTACTCCCGGAAGGAGAGGACGAACGTACTATTCAGGCTGCAGTACGCGTTCATCAACAAAAGATCTGTCAATTGACACTGCTTGGCGAAGAGAATTCCATTCGTAGAAAGGCAGATCAATTGAAGTTGGATGTGAATGGAATTCGGATTATCGAACCCAAGAAATCGGAATGCTTTGAAAAATATGTTCGGTTATTTTCTGATCTTAGAAAACATAAAGGCATCACGGAAAAAGAAGCAAATGAGATCATGGCCGATTCGCTCTTTTTTGGAGCCATGTTCGTCAGAGAAGGTGAAGTGGATGGTAGTGTGGCCGGGGCGATGAACACGACCGGTAATGTTCTGAGGGCGGGGATACAATGTATCGGTTTGAAGGAGGGAATTTCTGTCGTTTCGAGTACTTTTTTAATGATCGTTCCCGGACGAGCGAGGCCGTTGACTTATGCCGATGCGGCAGTGGTACCCAATCCTGATCCAAATCAATTGGCCAGCATCGCCATTGCTTCTGCACAAACACATCAAAGATTGACTGGAGACGAACCGATTGTCGCCATGCTTTCTTTTTCGACAAAAGGAAGTGCAACCCATCCTGCAGTCGATAAGATAAAGGAAGCAACCCGGTTTGTAAAAGAGCAAGCACCGGATTTGATCGTCGATGGCGAGCTTCAGGCGGATACGGCTCTCATACCAGCGGTTGCCGCGAAGAAGGCGCCAGGAAGTCCGGTTGCCGGCAGAGCGAACGTTTTAATTTTCCCTGATCTCAATGCGGGAAACATCGGATATAAACTCACAGAACGTCTGGCCAATGCAAAGGCTCTGGGTCCCCTTATCCAGGGACTGAAAAAACCTTTCATGGATCTTTCGAGGGGATGCAGTGTGGATGATATTTTCAATGTGATCGCGATCTGTTGTGTTTTGTCGTAATCATTAGTCGAGAGGCAGTTCAAGTATTTTGCCTTATGGGGATTTTTCAATGAGGCCATTTTCTTCGAAAGTGGATCTTGAGTTGTTTTTTCTTTTCTTCCTGGATTCTTACGCAGAAAAATTCTCGCAATTTTCCGTTGCTATAAATTTGTTGATTTCCCTGTCAGCAATCACAGGTGTCTGTCATGGGTCGATATAGTTACAGTGATAACATCCGGGCCAGTGGCCGGGATCTTCATCTTCAAACGAATAATTATGATGAGGAAAAGAAAATCGTATCCACGCTTTTCGATGGCGGGCGGGTTCTCGCGAAAGAGGAATTGGACTATGAATTGTTCGATATTGAAAATCTTGATGAATATGTGAAACAGATCCAAGCGGAAAAAATGGCTTCGATCGAACTCCTTTATGCGATTTCTGCGCGGGTGAAAACGGTCAGGCATCCAACGAGTTTGAATCGACTGGGATGTCAATTTTTGAAATGGGGTCTGCTTGATGAGGCTATCAGTGAATTGACCATGGCGATTCAATACGATCCGAATTTCGGGGAAGTCTATTTGAATCTCGGGACAGCGTATTTGAAACGGGGCAGTATTGAAGAGGCACTCAAGATTTTTCATGAGGGCACAAAACGCTTTCCAAATTATGCGGATATGTGTCTAAAATTGGGATTTGCCTATCTCAAACACAGACAGTACCGGGAAGCCGTTATTAAATTCCGCAATGCATTAAAGATCAATTCATCGTACGATGAGGCCCATTTTTATATGGCGCTGGGATTTACGGAGATTCTCAATCACAAAGAGTTTGGAGACGGAATTCCAGATGAGGAAGATTGCGCCAATCTGGCCAAGAAACATTTGAGCAGGGCAGTGGCACTCTCCATACGGTTTCGTACTCCTGAGGTCGAAGAGATCATGCGAAAACTGCATAAAGGGAATTATGATTCCGCATGTCAATTGTTCGAAAAAGTCGGGAACGACATTCCAAAAATATTGGATCTGGATTTTGTGGATGAATTTTATCTCAATTTTATGTATGGCGAGAAAGGGAAAAATGAAAAATTAGTTCATGATTTTGTTAAAAATTTGGAATTGCTGGTAAAAAGACACCCCAAATTCGGTGACATCAAAACCCATCTGGGTATCGGGTATTTGATACAATGCCGTGAACTATTTGTCAATGCGCTTCAACAGTTTCGCGCTGCCGTTGAAGTGGATCCAAATTATAAAAAAGCGGAAGCCAATTTGAAGTTGGCCGAGAATGAAGGCAAGGGATTTTTAATTTTATTGAGGGCTCTGTTAAAATAAGAAAACTGTACGGATATTTACCACATTGAATCCCTGTTTCATTTTTTTTGAAACCATCATTTCAAAAGGGAGAAATATGCTATCTTCTTGTTATTATATTTGTTAGAAACTTTTAATTCCTCATTTTTCAGCTGTGGTATACTGTTTGCAAGTTTAGAAAAACACCTTTGTTGGATGGAAATAATAGTAATATTTAGAAGTATTTATCTAATAATTGTTACTCAGTATGATACGAAAAATTAAAACTTTTTCTTTTTTATTTTTGTTTCTGCCATTTTCTGCAGTAATGGCTCAGATCGATTATGTCATTATTCGTGATCAACCGGGCGGCGGCGGAAACGAAATCACTGATGTTACCATTACGGCCGATGAGACACTGACACTCTATGCTGCGGGTTACAGCAGTGCCACGGGCTACGACAGTGATGTGTCGGTGGACTGGTCCACAACCGGCACGCTCGACAGTTTCACTCATACGGGTTCCAGCTGGACATTTTCGCCCGTGACCGTTGGCAGCGGAACCATTGTTGCTCATCATGCCACGGCCACGGATGACGCCACAGGGACGATCACGGTCAATCCCGGAGCACTGGACAGCTTTACGCTCGCTGGCTTACCGACGTCAGTCACTGCAGGCAGCAGTTTTTCGGGGGGTGTGACTGTCACCGCCTTTGACAGTGACGGCAATCAGAAAACAGATTATACAGGAACCGTGACGTGGTCCTCTTCGGATCTGTCGGCAACTTTGCCAACGGACGGCGGTGGCTGGACGGGTGGCCAAAAGACATTCAGCGGATCGTCATTTGTTTTATGCACGACTCCTTCGCAAACAATTACGGTCACCGACAACATAAATTCATCGGTCAGCCAGACGAGCGGATTGATCACAGTCACACCGGCAGCGCTGGGGAGTTTTACACTCAGCGGTGAGCCATCTACGATTCAGGCGGGTCAGCCGTTTGGCAGTGGTATCGTTGTCACCGCTTTTGATGAGTACGGAAATCAAAAGACCGATTATGCTGGAAGAGTCATATGGAGTTCCACGGATACGCATTCTGATGTATCTTTGCCGATAGATGACGGGAACGATTGGAATAACGGCCAAAAGACATTCAGCGGTTCGTCGTTTGTTTTGTGCACGACTCCTTCGCAAACAATTACGGCAACCGATAACACGAACCCATCGATCAGTCGGGAGAGTGACACAATACCAGTAACTCCTGCGGCTCTTGGGAGTTTTACGTTGAGCGGCGTACCGGGTACGATTCAGGCAGGTCAATCGTTTCCAAGTCCGGCCCATGATATTACTGTCACGGCGTACGATAGTTACAATAATCAAAAGACCGATTATACAGGAGCCGTGATATGGAGTTCCACGGATACTCATTCTGACGTATCGTTGCCAACGGATGATGGGAACTGGGACAACGGCCAGAAGACTTTCGACGGATCGGATTTCAAATTATGCACGACATCGTCGCAAGCCACTGTGACTGTTCAGGATGGCGGGGTCAGTCGGGAGAGCGGTTGGATCACGGTGACACCGGCAATACTCGGAAGTTTTCAGCTGATCAACGTTCGAACCAGTGTGCAGGCCGGACAATCTTTCGGTTCCCCGACCAATGATATCACCGTTATAGCGTACGACATTTACAACAATCAGAAGACAGATTATGCAGGGATTCTTACCTGGCTTTCTTCAGATGCTTCGGCAACCTTGCCGATGGACAATGTGAGTGGCTGGACAAATGGACAGAAAACATTTAGTGGATCAAATTTTCGATTGTATACGGCTCCTTCCCAGACCATATCGGTTCAACACGGTTCCGTTATCAGAACAAGTGGAGTCATTTCTGTTTCGCCGGCTGCCATCAATCATTTTGACCTGAGCTGCGGAACCACTCTCTATGCAGGTTTGCCTTTCCAGTTGGATGTCACCGGTGCACAGGATTCATACGGCAACAATTGGTCCGGAACGGTCGATGTGTCTGTGATTAACGGTGGAGGAGATTCTCCCAGCGGTTCGAGTCCAATAATTAACGATATCCAGGTAAACAACGGAACCGGGAATGCCTACCAAACACTCTATCTGGCAGAGAGCAATGTTCAAATTCAGGGACAGGCAAACAGTGTGACCGATGTGGTCACATCCATCACAGTCAATCCCAATATTCTTGCTTCATTAAAAATTAGAGATACTGGAGGAAATTCGGGCAACGAGGTTGGCACACATTCCATGAATGTGGGAGATCACTTGACTCTTTACTCGGCAGGTTATGATGCCTACGGAAATTACAGGAACGACGCGAATACCAACTGGTCTTCTTCCGGTTTGACGCCCGAGGTGAATTCCACGAATACTTCGAGCATTACATTTACTCCCACCCTTCCCGGGAATGGAACTGTCACAGCCACCGATCCAAGTCATGGCATTTCGGATCATACCGGAATCATTACGGTGAATCCAGGTACAGTCGCTTCATTTGGGATTCAATTCATTGGCAGTTCACATCGACTTGGTTATCCCTTTACCGTTACAATCACGGCATTGGATAACGTTGGCAATACGGCCACCAGTTTTGTCGGCCGTGTGCTGATTGATGATTTGACCGGAACACTGCATCCCGATACGAGCGGTTATTTTGTCAATGGTGTATGGACAGGAGGTGTTACCGTCTATCAAGAATGGGCGAATGATATCATTACAGTCACGGCATTGAGCGGATCGCCGCCTCCAACCGGAACGTCCACTTCATTTGATGTGATCCCTTCTCCGGGGATAGAGATTTCTCAATTTTATCCGGTACTGGAGGACAGTGTGACACTCCTATCTTCTGTCACTACAGGCCAGAGTTTGGATTGGTTCCTGAAAATGGTAGTTCAGAATTTTGGCAGCGATACAGTCACACTGGACAGTACCAAACTGAATTTCATTGTCGGAGGAATTAAAAGAAACGATTATTCGATCGTGTTCCCCACGGAATTTTTGGGGAGCGGCACGAGATATCTTGCGGGCGAAACGACAGATTCTGTCCTGGTGCAAGTTGATACGACCGGGAATGATGCGGGTGCCGCGACAGTTCAGGGATTTATCTATTTGGGAACCCGCGACGGTGGCACACTTGTGGACGATACATTGAGTACTTTATCCGTACAAACACCGGCCCAACCGTTGATCTATTCGATCTATACATCACAGCCTGAGGTTACACGGGGACAGGATTCATTGTGGTCAGCAGTCATTATTATTCGCAATAATGGAGGCAGTACGGTTGAGGTAGATTCTAGTGCGGACAGCACGTATATCTCTTTCAGTTTGGGTTCCAACTGGCAGATTGAACGTCCGTTGACGATGACGGGTGGTGACTGGATCTTGGGTGGTGGAGAAACAGACAGTATTGTTTTTACTGTGGAACACACAGGAGAAGGTAGTTTGGGTGCATGTACCATTCACGGCCGGCTGAGCGGTGTCGAAAGCAACACGGGAAGAAGACTAATTGAAGACACACAGGATGGAGGCTGGGGATCGGTCACCATTGAAGAACCGCCATTTCTACAGATTACCGAAGTCACCAATTTGGCTATGAATGCACCTTATGTTAATACGGGGCAGACTTTTTCGATCCGTATCCGTGTGAACAACAATGGAGGTGACAGCATACACGACGTAGAGCTAAATCTCTTCTCTGATGGAGCCTCTACTTTTAATCAGCCTATTCCACCCTTTTCCCTGTCCGGGTATGAAAGCAAAATGTTTGAAGTTTCGGGAATTGCCTCGTATGTTGCTGATGCTTCTGAAATTTTTACGGTCGATGCGACGGGTATTGCCGAAAATACCAATTTTGTTCATCAGGATGAAAGTTCTCCGGATGACACCACGCGTGCGGTCATCCAGAACCCGGCAAGCTTGACAGTGATGGGTGTTTATCCTTCCAAAACTTCTGTGATCGGAGGCCAGATTGATCCCTGGGTAATCAAAGTGGCGGTTCGAAATACCGGACAGGACCAGGCAGATATCCAGCTTGACAAACCGCAATCGAGTGATTTGACATTTTTGAATAACGGTGTTTCCCAGCTCGATTATAAAGTCGATCCAGATACCGTGCTCAAAGGAGGTGGGCTCGTTCTGGAAGCGGGGTCCACGGATACTTTGATTTACACCGTCCGTGCGACAGGAAGATTGGGTGGGACGGTTACTATTCGAGCCACCGGTCACGGGAAGGACAAAAATGACAACACCATTCTTGTCAATACCGCTCAGAGTTCCATATCCGTTCAATCCGAACAGGATTTCAGAGTGATGTCCACCCGAATTAAAACATTGAACACCACCGATGCAGGAAATGGCTATGTTAATACCGGGCAATCCTTCAAGGTGATGACGATTGTCGAAAATGGATTGGGACAAACCATTCCCAATATTCAGGTTCTTCTGCAGAGCTCCGGTTCTTCCATAATTTCTAATCCCATCAAGACCATTCCTCAACTGGTACCCAATTCGTGGGATTCCCTGGAATTTAATGTTACAGCAAGTGAAAATGAGAATCTATCCGGTGAAATATTTACAGCCATGATTTATCAATCCGCTTCTCACCCCGGTCCTGCGGTCGATTCCACTGCAATCGCTTTCATTCAGAATCCGGCACAGCTTCAGGTACAACTTTCTCTCAGCAGTTCGTCGGGACAATTCTCGGTGAATCAGTCATTTACACTTCAGGCCAGTATGATCAATCAGGGATCGGCGCGCGTCGATTCTTCGGGAAGGGTTCGTATCAAACTTCCCAGCGACTACACACTTTTGTCCTCTGCGGATACATCCGCTATTTCTCCTGGAGCTCCTGCACAATGGTCCATCAAAACGCCTGCTTCAGTGGATTTTGAACAAACCGATCAAATTTCGGTAATTTTATACCAGTTCCCCTATGAGATTAATACGGGCGATTTGGCTTCGGTTGAACAGGACAGTCTGCAAATCGATGTCACAGTAATACAGCGGTCTTTGGAAGCCACGGTTTCCATTCCTTCGCCGCTCGGAGCAGGCGACAGGGAACTCTCAACGGACCAGACATTCACGGTGCGGGTTTCTGTGGAATCTCACCATTGCAAAAATATAACAGCGGAAATTACTCTTCCCTCGCCCTGGTATAAAACAGAGGACGATTTGATGAAGAGTGTGATTTCCAATGAAGTGACTTGGCAAATCACAGCTCCCAATATCGCCATGGGTTCTGCGTTCATTTCTGTTACGACAAAGGGTGAGGATAGTCTTCAGGACGGCGTCTATATCGAGGATACGGATTACCTGGAGCTCACTTGCGTTTCCAAGGCCGATCTTTATATGACCTTGTCGATTCTCTCACCACCGGATGCGGTGGAGGATAATATTATTTCTCTGGGTCAGGAATTCGAGATCGGTGCGTCTCTGGAAAACAGGGGGGATGCGGATACGGTAGGCACAGCGGCAGCAACGTTGAAAACTCTCCCCACCGGTTATACGACCACGCAGTCCTATACCAAAGCCCTTGTGAATGGTCAAGCTTCCTGGATCATACGGGCTCCTAATTCTGCGACCGGAAAAGCTGTCAATATTGAAGCGGAATTGACAACGATTCCCATGGATATCAATACAAACAAATCCTGTCACGTCAGCAGGGGCAGCGATAAAGTGGCCGTCACGACCGAAGGAGCCTGGCTGGCCATTTCGATGGTTCCCCTTTCTCCCTCGGTCACCAGTTCTCTCGTTCCGGGACAGGAACAGGTCAAGCTGATGATGCTGCAGCTTGATAACCGTGGTGTCGAAGGGGCCAGTCCCATTCGCATCAACCGAATCTCATTTGCAGTTGAAGATCTGACGGGATTGGAAATTTCTCCGAGCAGTGTCCTGTCGAATATTTCGATTGTCAACTCCGTGGATTCAACCATCGTGTATGGAGAATGTATCTTTGTCCCCGATACGAATCGCGTTGATGTGTTTCTTTCCAATGCAAGAGTGACCTGGGATACAAATTTGGAACTCACTGTTTGTGGAAAAATACCCGAGAAAGATGGGGTTTCCTATTTTCAGTTGAATATTCCCACGGGAGATTATATCGAAGCGCGTGACAATACTTCGGGGATTATGGTTCCTGTCAAGGACATCACGGGGGAAGATTTGATCAATCTGAGATCGGATCCCAAACATGTCTTCAATCCTGAAAACGAAGCGATTTTGTGGAATTGTCCCAATCCATTCGGAGAACCTGGAAAAACAACGACGGATATCAGTTTTTATGTAAAAGAAGCCAAGGAGACTACACTCAGAATTTTTACGATCATAGGAGAGCCGGTCTGTACGAAATTCTATACTGCCGCCGAACTGGAAAATGTGGTGGGGAGCATTCAAAAGTGGATCTGGGATGGACGGAACGATAAAGGCCTGATCGTTTTGAACGGGGTTTATTATCTCTTTTTGGAAACCAACGGCCGTGTGATCGCAAAAACGAAAATTGCTTTTGTAAAATAGTTCGGTTTAAAATCCATGAAGAAGAAATGAAAAAATAATTTCTGTGGTGAAAGATTTAAAATACATATTCCTGTCTCTGATTATTGGACTCACGGTTTGCACCGGGAGTTTGTTCGCTGAAGAGGGCGAAGCCGGTCTTGAGACGCCGTTCTCAATCGGTGTCGGTGCAAGAGCGCTGGCCATGGGAAACGCTTCGGTGGCTTATGCCAATGATCCGTCCGCTTTTTTTTGGAATCCGGCGAGTATGGTCCTTGTGGATCAGAAGGGTACAGCGCTTTCCATGACTACACTGTTCGAAGGCACCCAGTATCATTTTGTCGGATATGTGCATCCGACCATGACGGCGGGAACATTCGGATTCGGACTGGTTCGGATCGGAACAGGGGATATTCCTAACCGTGATTATGTTCGTGGTGTACCGGTTGAATATGGTGATTTTGAATTCTGGTGGGCCCGGATGACGTTTTCTTATGCGAGAAAAATCTGGGGAGGACTGTCGCTGGGTGTTAATTTTAATGCAAGCCGGCAGGTGATGCTCAACTATTCTGCCAACGGATTTGGGCTTGATGTAGGTGCACATTACCGTATCCCCACCGATAAGGGATTTTTCAGCAACATGCATTTCGGATTGGATTATGTGAATGCAGCCAAACCACGATTGAGACTGGGTACGAAAAGCGAAAAACTTCCTTCCATGTTTCGTTTCGGATTTGCCAAGGGATTTTTAATAGGTGGCGAAAAGAATCAATGGTACTTCCTTGGAGATGTGGAAAAATGGGAATATAGAGAAGCCCGCTACCATTTCGGCACTGAACTGATGCTGAGCCGCATTATTTTTCTCAGGCTCGGACATGACGGAAAAGAACTTACCTACGGTGGAGGATTGAGGTATCGTCAGCTGCAAATCGATTACGCACTGAGTCAAATCGGTGATCCGGATTACTTTCAAAAAAGTCATCGGTTCACTCTGGTGTTCTACATCGGAAAAAGCGTATCCCAACAGAAAGCATATTTGGAAGCCCAGCGACAGGAAGAAATCAGACAAACGATCAATGCAAGAATGGAAGCGGACCGAAGAAAACGTATCATCGAAGCGTTGCAGGCAGGAAAAGAATATCTCGGGAACGGGGATTATTTTAACGCACGGCTGGAGTTCAGCCGTGTATTGAGAGATGATGCAGGAAATGTCGAGGCAAAACAGCTGCTTGAAATGACTACCCAAAAAGAACAGGAGATGCAGAAAGCACATGAGGAAGAGTTGCTGCGTAATGCAAGAGAGAAGGAACAGCGGCTCAGAGACAATATTTTTGTCAATCAAAGATTTAATGAAGGATTGGAAGCACTGGAAAAAGGAGATTTCAAAAAGGCCATAGACAGATGGAGTCAGGCCCTCGAACGGGATCCGGAAAATCCACAGATCAATACATACATACAAAAGGCAAAGTCAGAACTCGAAAGCGAGATCAATCGAATGATTGTGAAGGCTTCACAATTGGCCCGGCAGGAAAATGTATCCGAGGCGTACAAAGTTTTGGAACAGGCAAGAGACCAGGCAGAGGGAAATCCTCAGATTCAAAACAAAGTCGCTTCGGAAATCAGGCGTCTGGACAATACGGTGAATTTCATGACAAATTATCAAGCCGGATTGCAGCAGTACCGGAAAGGAGCGTATGAGGAGGCCACCAAGCTCTTCGAAAAAGCGCTTCGCTATCAGCCGGAAAATGACAGAGTTCGTGAACTCTACAGAAATGCATTGGCCAGATCCAAGGGGCACAAGCATGAAATGGAAGGCGAAACCAAAGATAAATTCTATCGGGGGATTCAGCTGTATCGTGACGGCCGATATGAAGAAGCTTTAAAAGTCTGGGAAGAAGCATTGACTCTTGATCCTCAAAACATAAAAATTTTGGAAGCCATCGATGGAGCCAAAAGAAAGTTAGAGACCTTTAAGAAGAACGAGGAGTAAATAAAAGAGCAATATATGTTCAAGCGAGTTATAAAAGAAGAGCGCAAAGTTCCTGCCGACATTAACTATCTGGGGGAAATGCGGGATTTTATCACGCATGTCGGAAGGAAGTATGGTGTTTCCGAGAGAATCATCAACGCATTCAAACTCGCGATTGACGAAGCGGCAACCAATATCATCCGGCATGCCTATCGGGACTGGGACGGTTTTATTACCGTCCGAATGATCGTGCGAAACAACAATGTGACCGTTTCCCTGATCGACCAAGGCCACACTTTCGATTTGCGCAAGGTACGGGATCCGGATCTGCAAAGATATGTTCAAATCGGGAAGAAAGGTGGACTCGGCATATTCATCATCCGCCGGGTCATCGACGATATCGATTATCGGAAAACTATCGAAGGCAATGAACTGAGATTGACCAAAGCCCGCGATGTCACATCGAAAAGGGCTTTTCTGAGCTCGGATATTTCATTAACGTTAAAACTCCGGTTTTCTCTGATCGCTTCCGGTATTTTGACCTTGCTCGTTTTCTCCAGTTTTATAATTACCTATTCTCGTCAGGGGAAAAGGATAGTCAAAGAAAACTTGGATGCGGGACGTGCCCTGGCCCGTTCTGTCACCCATCAAAGCATCGACCCCCTTGCCAAAGAAGAGATCTGGGAACTGGCAAGAATTGCAGCCGAAGTGCATCGTGATCATACGCCCAACGTCGCTGAAGTATTGATCTTGGATACAAAAAATATTATTCAGGGTGCTTTGCACACCGAATTGATACTCGAGCAGTTTCGTATGCCTCCAGGAGCACTTAAAGTTCATAAAGATGTTTTTCAGTATAGACAAAAAGATGGTCTTGAAGTTTACGATCTCGTTGAATCGGTGATTCCCAAAGGGCTCGATATTCCGATACAGATTGGAACCGTTCATCTTCTCTTGAATAAAAAGGTGATTGATACCGAAATAGCCGCAGCGAGAAGACGAACGACTATTTTGTATATCATGATTCTGTTAATCGGTTATTTTGGCATCTTTGCGCTCGTTTATGTTACAATGAGTCCGTTTAAGAAACTGGCCAAGTGGGTCAAAGCCCTTGGCAGAGACGAAGCGCACGATGAAATGGAATTTGACACTTCTAGTGAGATCGGCGAAATTGCCCAGGCTTTCAACGAGATCACGGAAAAGTTTCGGAAATCCCAGGAGAATTTAGCCGAACAGGAACGGCTCCAGAAAGAAATGCAAGTTGCCCAGGAGATACAACATACGCTGCTTCCCTCTGCGTTCCCGGAAGTGGAAGGATATGAGATTGCTTCCTATTATGAGGCCGCGAAAGAGGTGGGCGGCGACTATTTCGATTTCGTGGAAGTGGATAAGGAAACAATGGGTATTGTCGTGGCCGACGTTTCCGGTAAGGGTGTACCGGGTTCACTGGTCATGACGATGATTCGAACTGCTCTTCGATCGGAAGCACGCGGAAATAAAAATGCTGCGGACGTTCTATCC
>CAZIAH010000097.1:0-16692 GCA_964537715.1 uncultured bacterium
GGGATGGCCATTCTCTGGGTCTGTGCGCTGGCCAGTGTGATTTCTGCCTTTATCGAAAATGTGGCCACGGTTCTGATCGTTGCGCCGATAGCCCTTGCATTGGCCAGAAAGCTGAAAGTTTCCCCGGTTCCGTTTCTGATCGGACTGGCGATTTCCTCCAATCTTCAGGGGACCGCAACATTGATCGGAGATCCGCCGAGTATGATTTTGGCCGGAAATCTTCATCTGAATTTTAATGATTTTTTTATTTTTCACGGTAAACCGGGGATCTTCTTTGCTGTCGAATTGGGTGCCGTCAGTTCTTTTCTTGTGCTTTATTTATTTTTTCGTAAATATAGACAGCCGGTCACTTCCATCCCCCGGGAAAAAGTGACCTCATGGGTCCCTACCTGGCTCATGATAGGTTTAATTGTTGCATTGGCACTTTCGCCGATCTGGGATCCGGAATTTCGGTTTTTGGGCGGTCTGATCTGTGTTCTTTTCGGAGTCGTCGGACTCATTTGGCAGGCTTTTCAGGAACCGGCTACGGCCCGTCAGATATGCAAACAGTACGATTGGGATACAACATTTTTCCTCGCAGGTATTTTTGTGTTGGTGGGGGTTCTTGAGCAGGTGGGCCTAATCGATCTGCTAAAAGATATATTAATCTCAACGCTGGGAAACCGTCCCTTTATCAATTATGTATTCATTGTCTGGTTTTCAGTGCTAATTTCCGGATTCATCGACAACGTACCCTACGTGACGACCATGATTCCGGTGACTATCAAGTTGAGCAGCGAACTGGGATTGCAGCCCTATCTGTTGACGTTCGGTCTTTTGATCGGCGCCTGTCTGGGTGGGAATATCACACCGATCGGAGCGGCGGCCAATATCGTATCCATGGGGATTCTTCACCGCGCGAAAACTCCTACAAGTTTTATGCAGTTTGTGAAGATTGGGCTTCCGTTTACGATTGCGGCCACCCTGACGAGTTTTATTTTTGTCTGGTTGATTTGGAGATAGAAGGAATTCGAAGCTTCTTTGTTAATTTCGATTTTTCCAGTTTTTTAATTTTTTCTGTTATTTTTTCTATCGTTTCTTCGGAAAGCGCTTTTTCTTTGTCCGTTAGTCTGCAGGTGAGAATATCGAAGCCGACTTTTTCCAGACGGCTCATCGTTACATCGAAGGGATTTAAGATTTCAAGAATATTCTTAAGGAATGAAAATTCGTGCGGATACGCCACGCAGAGCAGGGAGGCTCTGGGGAGTATCTTGCCCGATTTGGAATGCACTCCGGTTTGATGCCAGATGATCCGGATCGTTTTTTGGGTGTCGATAAATGATTTGAGCATGTCGTATACGATGCGGATATGGTCGATGATTTCATCGACGCCAGCGCTGAGGCGGTAAAAATCTTCGATACTGTAATAGAGTTCCCGGATGGTCGATTTGTCGATTCCCTCCAGATGTCGGCGTGCCGATTTGAGTTTTTCCGTATCAGTGGTACGCATCCCTTCGTCGAAATCGCGGAAATCGCCCAATGTTTCTTTAATCTTTTCCCTGATGTGCCGGTAGATGGATTCGACATTTTCAATGACGGCCAGACTGGCGCGAAGGTTGATGATAAACACCTGTGTCGTGCCGAACAATCTCGGTGGTTTCACGGAGAGAATGTGCAATCCCGGGACACTTTCCAGTGAATTGGCCGTGAGCACAACGATGTTCTGTTTCAGTTTTTTGGATGCAGGAATGACAACGATGACTTTAAAATCGATATACAATGCGGTCGTGTGCCCCACACTCTGATAGACCTGGATGTTGTGACTGCTCTGTGCTTCTCTTACGAGCAATGGGATTACTGCCCTGGCGTACTGCTCGAATCCGCCTATGGTTTCGATCCACTCGGCCCGATCTCTGCGTTTGTTCAGAACCATCGTCTTGAAACCCTTTGCCAGGCGTTTCTGTTCGAGATCGGACAGGGGATGTCCTAGACGGTCGACAAATTCGATCCGGTAACAGGAGATGCCGTCGTTGGTGGTGAATTCCCGGTTGTGTTTCAACTGGAACCCGGAAGAGGTCAGCTCAATAGTCGTCAAACAATCTTCTAGATTCAGCAGATGGGCGGGACCGGCCAGAGTGACACCGGTAAAAACGCCCTCTTTTTTAGTCGTGAAATTGGTAATATCGAGTTGAATGGCGCCACCGGATTTCTGAACTTCTTTTCTGAATTTGAGGTTGCGGATAATCTGTTGGGCAATGTCTTCGATTTTCCGGTTTTCGATATAATTCTTGGATCTAGCGGCAAAGAAACGAATGACTTCTCCATCCAGACCGATAATTTCTTCCAGGTCGTTTTCTTTGTAAATTTTTTCGATGTATGCGATGACTTGTCCGTAGATTTCGAGTTTTTGAATTTCCTCGGAAAGTAGATAGGCCTTAGCACTGGTGCCGACAGCGGCCTGATGCAGTTTATTGAGGATGATTTTTGTCTGACTCAAAAGTTGTTGGTAGGCATCTTCTTTTTCGGTTCGGACACCGATCAAGACCACACCGAGATCGCGCTTTCCTTCCTGAATAGAGAATCCCTCGATAAAGTAGATATTCCATCCCATCTCGTGGATAACGCCGGCACAAGAGTTGGAGAGGCCGGGCCAGTCCGGACTCAGTATCCCGAATGTCGTGATACATGTTCCATCCTTAAGATGGCAGACCTCTGTTTTCACTGTAATGATTTTATCATTTTTTTTACTTTTCCAGTCGCTCAACAATTTGATCACAAGGGCTTGCTGTGTGCTGATCGGAAAATACTGGATTGCGTCATTGATACAGTGATAATAGGTTTGCAGTTTGGTCGGAGTCAACTCGAGATTATATAAATTTTTTAATGTTTCTTCGATGCTTTTCAGATGCTGATTCATTATAAAAAATTCCTAAAGATTCTTCAAACACTTACAGAAAACCCATCGAAATTGATGACTTTCTTCATAGATTTAAATCTCCCTGTTTTTATCTTTGGCGCGTTCTTCAAGAAGTGTTTTTGATGATTTATCTTTTGTTTCCAATATGCCTGCTATTTTCTTTATATATTCCGATGTCAAAGGTTTGAGGATGATTTCATTATCTTTTTCTTCGATATACAGTTTTGTTCCGCTCTTGATGTTTAGTTTTCGGCGGATTCTTGAAGGGATTACAACTTGACCTTTCGAATTTGCAATAGTTGTGACTATTCCATCCTCCTCTAGTTTCTCTATCAAAATATAACAGGTTTTATTTTGTATGTCAAATAAAATATAACTTACTTTTAATTATTTTCTTACTTTTTATTGTTGTAACAACCGATTGACTGAATGTAGATTAATCAACTTGACAATAAACTTAAAAGATCGTATCATAGAAAGAACATGTAAGATTCGGGTTGAATATTTTGCTGGATGGTTGTAATGAAGCACGATGAAAAAGACTATTATCAAAAACTGAGACAAAGGGTCAAGGCCTGGTATTCGAAAGATGAAAATCGGGATCATCCGTGGGCAAAATGGGTGCTTCTTGCACCGGATTTTTTTCATCTGCTCGTGCGGCTGGCAGCCGATCCTGATGTTCCCCTTGATAAAAAAATCAGATTCGGGGCCGTTATTATCTACTTTATTTCTCCAGTGGATCTTCTTTCTGAACTGTTTCTTGGAGCTCCTGGTTTTATTGATGATGTGGTGTTGAGCGCTTATGTATTGAATACATTCATCAATGACATTGATCCCTCCATCGTTCGTAGACACTGGGCGGGGGATGAAGATGTGTTAGGGGTGGTTCAAAAGATCATTGCTTCTGCGGATCAGGTTTTAGGATCGGGATTGTTTCGCCGGGTGAAGCGGTTTTTAAGTACGAAATAACCACAGGTATTATCTACCCCAAAAGCAAACAATCCTAATACTTGACATTGATCAAAACTTTTTTTAGTTTCTATTGTTCAATTTATGCGCGAATTATGGGGACGACTTGGCTTCGACGGGAACAGCGGGATTGAAGAGCGCGTGCCCAGGTCCTGGATCCTGGTAAAACTTTCGGGATAGACAATAAAAGGCAACGATTATCAGTATGCCCTGGCTGCTTGATTAAGCGGTCCGTTCCTGAAGATTTTTATCTGCCGAGATCTTCAAGGAGCGTCGATTCTGGCAGATTAGCCGGTTTCCTTGTCTGAGAGAAAACCGGTGAAATCACATCAGGCTTAGCCGTTATGTACTCTGTCTGTCGGGAGCATGCGGTGAAAACCAATGATAGACTACGCACGTAGTGATTTTCAAAGCCGTGTTTTCGGACGTGGGTTCGATTCCCACCGTCTCCACTTATCATTAGAAAAAAGGGAAAAGCAAATGCTTTTCCCTTTTTTATCTAATAATTTTATTTTACTGCGATTTGTTCCGCATCGTTATCCAGAAGAAGAGGTGTTTTTGTCCAGTCCTGTTTTTCTTAGGGTCTGTTCGGACGATTCAGAGAGAGATGAACTCCCATTCCAACACAGCCGTTTTGGTGAATCGGATAAAAGGAGACTGGGTTTTCATAATAAGTGGGTGTCGAGTTATTGTGACGGGTGACCAGATAATTGATGACCCCGAACACAATGAGTCCGCCGCCGATTCCGAAACTGAAGTTCGATTTATTGTCGTAATTGCTGGTTTTGTCCTGCAAGCGCATTTGTTCAGAAGATGTCTTGGCGACTAGGTAGTCCTCGTAGGATTGGTCGGCCTGATCGTAAAAATAATATCCGAGACCGCATGCGATTATGCCTGTTCCGATGGATAGATAGGATAGAAGTTGTTTGTTTTCCCCTGAATAACTCTTCGCTTTTGCTTTTACAATTTGAGGAAGCCCTATGTAATCTCCTACGCTGATTTTGTACCGGGGACTTTCAGAAATGATTTTTCCTACGCATTTCCCTTCTTTAAACATAACGATTTCCAGCTTGCCGATTTTCTTTTCTTCTCCTGTCGGTATTTTTCTGAACACAGAAACTTTGTTGCCAGGTTTCAGGCCGGACGATTCGTCGGTATTAATCAGCACGTGGGATTTGACAATTCTGGTAATTTCTTGTGAATAAACGGAAACAGACAGGACCAACACCAACAGCAATAGAGAACATTTTAGTACTCTCATTTTTCTCTCCTATTCGTTGTTAACTGGACAACGTTATTCAAAAACCTAAAAAAGGTTTTATCTCCATCGAGAGTGATGCAGGAATGATCAATTATCTATATAATATTCTATTTTTTTAAAAAAGTCAAGAATAAATCGTTGTTGCCGAAATAATATACGGGTTTTCATAGATAAGTTCAAGCAAGAATCAAAACATGTATCAAATATTAACAGAGATAGTATTTTTTTTCGTTGACTTTTCGTTATTAAGGATGTATATTACTTGGGTAAGATTTTGTTTTTTCCTGCCTTGTTTCATATTGCGTTAAAGAGTATGAACAATAAACCGTAACAGAAATTCTTCACAAACAATATGGAGAGAAAGATGAAAATGTCAAAAATCATCACATTGGTTGGACTTGCTCTGCTTTTTGTTGTCAACTGTTCCAGGCATACTTATGAGCCGGAACTGGCAAATGGCAGAGTCATCGGTTCGATTCATGGTATCGTTACGGATTTTGCCACAAATACGAGGTTCGATATTAATCAGGTTAAAGTCACATGGATTATCGACGGCGAAATGAAGTCCACACGGAATGACAGTCTCGGATATTATATTATCACGGATTTGACATCGGGAGAATATGATATCACATTTTCCGGAACGAATGATTATGCTGTCAGTAAATTGCATGTGACCATTCCTCCCTACGAAGATCTCGTTGGATGCTGTGGTCCCACGGACAAAGATTATCCTTACAGTGTCATCAAAGATATTATGCTCTATCAAACGAATGCTTCTCTGGTGGGCAAAATTTATAAAAAAGAGAATGAATTGAATATCGAACCGGCAGAAGGCGTGACGGTGGTTGCAGATTTTACTTATGATCACGACTATGAAGAATTTTACAACATTACTCCCGGTCAGTACACAGCCACGACCAACAGTGACGGTGAATTTTCTTTCGTAGAACTTCCCTGTACGCCGACTGTCAATTTACGGACAATGCCTTTTCAGGATGACGCTTACGATTATGCAGTCAAAGATACGACTGTGGTTCTGATTCCAAACGGTACGAAAAATGTCGGAGATATCGTTCTAAATATTGCTCCTGCGACACCCTTTATTGTCCAAAACAACTTTATCGATGTCGATAATTTTGCGTTGACAAACAGTCTGACCGCGACATTCTCAAAAGCGATGGACACAACCTCATTCCATATCGTGCTGACGCGGCTCTATCAGTATGATCCGTATACCTGCTGCGATGATGATGATTATGATGAATATGATGAAGACGTCGTCATCGAATGCAACGTCACTTGGGCAAATAATATCACTGTAACAATCAATCCCTATGTGGATCTTGAAGCAGGATGGGTATACAGTCTCTGCCTGGAAGGATATGCCCTCGATAAAAATGCGTTTGCGAAAGAATATAATTTCAAGACACAAAGAGGAATCGAATTTGTTTCCACCAATTTGGAGCGGGCTCAAAACATTTACGATGAATTCCCGATTGATTCGAATATTGAAATTGTTTTTTCAATGGCAGTGGTCATGAGCAATCCGATGAGCTATGTCTCATTGTTTGATTCGAGCGGCGCTTACGTGATGACCTCGATCACACTTTCAGGAGACAGTAAAACATTGATCATCAATCCGCAGGATGGGTTGGAACCCGATCAGGAATATTATTTGGAATACAGGGTGTATTCATCCATTCCTGGGGATTTTGATGAAGGCGAATTCGACTTCGAAACCGAAAGCGAAATTACCGCACCCGGACAGGTCGCCAGTTTTGTACTTAACGAACCGACGGGGTGGCATGCCGACTGGAACACGACATCGATCAACTTTAGATGGTATGGAATCGCAAGTGCTGAAGGTTATGTTATTTTTGCCAAGGATAACAATCATAATGACGACTGGATTGCAATAGGACAGTTTGATGCCCAAGACGATGAAATTTGGCAATATGGTTCAATCAACCTTCCTTCTCAATTTGATTATTATGACAACGATGGATGGCAGACGCCTTTCCTTTACAACACCGAGGTAACCTTTACGGTTCTGGCTTACAACAGCGCCGGGGTCGGTCCATTCTCCGGCGAGATCGCCCTCGCGGATAATACTGCACCGACCGCCACTTTGGTTCAAAGTGGATCTCTGGATAACAGTGGTGGCGGTAGCACAGCCACAGTCACAATGAGCTTTGACGCAAATGAGTATTTGAATTCAACTTTGACTTTTTCTGTTTCCGAAGCAGGCGGCAGTGCTACATTTGTTTTACCGACAGAAAATGTTGTCTACCATTGGAACAACAACATGTGGGGTGGAACATTTACGGTGAGTGTTCCCGCAGATAGCAATGGAGCCGGGGACACCTTTACCATTAATTTCCAGGATACCAACGGCAATGGACGTACGCTTAATACCACTCTCTGGTAAGTGGGCTGTTTCATTGCACTGTTGATGAATAAGTACAATTTTTACGAGTCTCCGCAGGGTATTTTCCTGCGGAGACTTTTTATTATGGTATTGACAATTCAATCAAAATGGTTATTTTAAATAGTTGATTTTCAATACTGAATTCTCGGAACTATTGTCCATCTTTGTTCGAAAAATTGTGGTTTTATTCCATCGAAAGCCAAGCTTTGAATAAAAGGATGAGTTTGAAAGGGGAGCGCGATCACTGGCAGAGCCGATCCTCGTTTGTTCTGGCTGCAGTGGGTTCAGCAGTTGGGCTCGGCAACGTGTGGCGGTTTCCCTACATTGCCTATCAGAGTGGCGGCGGTGCGTTTTTGATTCCCTACTTTGTCGCGCTTTTTACGGCAGGTATTCCCATGCTTGTTCTGGAAATCGGGCTCGGTCAGCGGCTGCAACGGGCGGCACCGGGTGTGTTCGGAACCATTCGAAAGGGCCTTCAGTGGTTCGGGTGGTGGGCCGTCGGCCTCAGCGCGGTGATTGTGATTTACTATTCCACGATTCTTTCCTGGTCGTGGGTTTATCTTTTTCATGCATTGAAAATCAGCTGGGGTCATCAAGCAGAATCCTTTTTTATTCAAAATATTCTGCACCGATCCGCCGGACCTGGCACAATCGGATGGCCGGTCTGGCCGATTGTGATCGGGATGATTTTGACCTGGGGTACGATTTATCTTATCCTACGGAAAGGCGTGCGTAATGTGAGTAAAGTGGTTCTAGTAACCGTTCCCCTGCCGACTCTTCTTCTGGGAATTTTACTGATCCGCGGTCTCACACTGCCCGGTGCAATTGACGGAGTCCGTTATTATCTTACCCCGGATTTCTCCAAACTTGCCGATCCAGCGATCTGGTTGCGGGCTTACGGGCAAATCTTTTTCTCCTTGAGTCTGGCCTCCGGAGTAATGATCGGGTACGGCTCTTATTTATCAAGAAAAAGCGAAATCAATAACAGCGCTCTGATCATCGGTCTGGCAAACTGCGGAACCAGTTTTTTCGCCGGATTTACGGTTTTTTCCATGCTCGGATATCTGGCAAAAATTCAGGGGCTGCCGGTTCCGGAAGTGACTGCCACTGGTACTGGGCTAGCGTTTGTCGCCTATCCGACAGCCATCACACTGCTGCCGGCGCTGAATTCCCTGTTCGGAGTGATCTTTTTCATTACTCTGCTGACACTGGGTATTGATTCGGCTTTTGCCCTTCAGGAGGCATTCACAACTGGAATATTCGATAAATGGAAAATCAAAACCGAAAAACTTGCCCGGGGCTTTGTCCTTGTTGCTTTTCCTCTGTCGTTGATATTTACAACCCGAGGTGGATTTTACTGGTTCGATATTGTTGACAAATGGATTTGTGATTTTGGACTCGTTTTGGCCGGTATGATTCAATGTGTGGCAGTTGGATATCTCTATGATATTCGGAATTTTCGTGTTTATCTGAATAATCTTTCGGAAATTAAACTGGGAAAGTGGTGGATCGTTGCTCTGCGATATGTCACACCCGCGGTTCTGTTCGTCATTCTTGTGATGAACCTGCGGGCGGAGTTTATGCAAACGTACGGTCAATATCCGAGATGGACTACCTGGGTTGGAGGATGGAGCGTTTTGATTTTTGTAGCCATTTGTAGTTGGTTGCTGATGAAATTGTCCGGTGCAAATCCTGAGTTTATCCGAAAGAAAGAGAAACCCTGATGCCTGTCTCAGCCTGGATTATGTTTGGTTTTGGCTGTGTGGTTCTTTATGGTGGTTTGATACTCTGTTTGCTGGTTGCCTATAAAAACCGGAATATCCAGAAGAAGAAAAACGGATCCGGCAACCGTTCGGAAGTATAACATTCTGTCATTTCCCTGAATTTCGTATAGGCATTTATTGAAGAGTTATTCCAGATTCATTGTTTATGTCAAACTGATATTGACGGCAATTTTTTGGGGTGGAACATTTATCGCCGGAAGAATCGTCACACAGCAAGTCGCCCCCTTTTCTGCCGCCTTCATACGGTTTGTTATGGCTTCTGTTTGTCTTTTGGTCGTCATCTGGCAAACAGAGGGTTCGCTTCCCCGGCTTCAAAAGAATCAAATTTTGCCTGTGATTTTTCTCGGCATGACAGGCGTGTTCGTCTACAATATTATGTTTTTTCTTGGACTCAAAACCGTGGAGGCCAGCCGGGCTTCTGTAATTATTGCCACCAATCCGGTTTTTATCGCGCTTTTTTCTTCAATCCTATATAAGGAAAAATTAAGCAGGCTCCAGATGCTGGGGATTTGTATCTCTGTGATCGGAGCTGTTCTGGTGATTGTCCGCAGTGATCTGAGACAACTATTCCATGGGAATCTGGGATGGGGAGAACTGTTTATTTTCTTCTGTGTGGTTTGCTGGGTCAGTTATTCCCTCATCGGGAAATGGGTTATGCATACTTTGAGCCCTCTGATTTCCGTGACCTATTCCGTATGCATCGGCTGTGCGGCCCTGCTGTTTCCCGCTCTTGCCGAAGGCATTGTAAAAAATCTCGTCCATTTCCCGTGGACAGTCTGGGCTGGATTGGGTTATCTGGCTGTTTTCGGGACTGTCCTCGGTTTTGTCTGGTATTATGAGGGGGTTCACTCCATCGGTCCGACGAAAGCCGGAATCTTTATTAATTTTGTCCCGATCAGCACCCTTGTGCTTGCTGTTTTGATTCTCAACGAAAAGATCACATTCTCCTTGATCCTTGGAACGGTGCTGGTCATTTTAGGCGTTTTCTGGGTGAATAAAAAATCGAAAAAGAGATTGGAAAATTTGGAATAAATTTGTATATAATTTCCATTGCTGATTTAAGGTGCCAGACCGTGGAAACATTTACTCAATACCATAATCAACTGAATAATCTGATCTGGGGGCTCCCCATGATCATCCTCATTGTTGGTGTGGGGATCTATCTCGCCTATTTAAGCCGGGTGATTCAGATCAGAAAACTTGGCCGGATGTGGCGGGAAACCATCGTTCGGACTTTTCGGAAAGAGGGAGCCGGGGAGGGGGATGTCAGTCCCTTTCAGGCCGTCAATGTGGCACTCGGAGGAACCGTGGGTGTAGGCAATATCGTCGGTGTGGCAACTGCCATCATGGCCGGAGGCCCCGGAGCGATTTTCTGGATGTGGGTTTCAGGACTTCTTGGTATGGGTACCAAATTTTTTGAAGTGGCACTCGGTATACATTTCCGGAAGCGTGAAAAAGATGGTCCCATGATGGGCGGTCCGATGATGTACATTCAGGAGGGGATGGGGCCCCGGTGGAAATGGCTGGGCTTCGTTTTTGCGGTTTTTGGATCGCTGGCTGCTTTCGGCATTGGCAACATGGTCCAGTCCAACGCAGTGGCCGAAGGATTGACTCATTTTCACATCCCGACCTGGGCAACGGGTATCGGATTGCTTTTTCTTGTCGGATTGGTGACCATAGGTGGTATCAAGCGCATCGCCCAGGTAGCTATGTTTTGTGTACCCTTCATGTGCATTATCTATATGTTAGGCGCTATTATTATCATATTCTGGAAAATTACCGAAGTCCCGACTGCCCTGACAGGGATTGTTCAGCATGCATTCTGTCCAACAGCAGCAGTAGGCGGATTTACCGGTGCAGCGGTTCGACAGGCCATTCGCCATGGTGTGGCCAAAGGGATTTTCAGCAATGAAGCCGGTCTGGGAAGCGCCCCGATTGCGCACGCCACGGCGTATACCGATCATCCAATACGGCAGGCTTTCTGGGGAATCATCGAAGTATTGGTCGATACAATCATTATGTGCACGGCTACGGCTCTGGTCATTTTGCTCACGGGAGTCTGGACTTCCGGCAATACGGGAGCAACTCTGGTTATTGACGGATTTTCTACACTTTTCGGATCGAAAACGGGTTCAGCCCTGGTCACTTTTTGCATGGTATTGACGGCCTATGATACCAATCTGGCCTGGTGTTTTTACGGGGAGACCTGTTCAACCTACATTTTCGGCCACGGGAAAACAGTCCGTACGATCTACCGGTTTTTCTGGCTTCCCTTTGTCGTGGTCGGGGCCGTAGTGAAGCTTAATCTCGTCTGGAATGTGGCCGATACACTCAACGGATTGATGGCGATTCCGAATCTGATAGCGCTGGTCGTTCTTGCACCGGTGGTGATCGGGTTGATACGCAATTTTGAATTGCGTTTTCCAAAAGAATCATCCAAATAATTCTTATATGGTTCTGATCAAGGAGGGACAAAATCGTTTATGAATAAGGAGAGAGGAAATTTCAGCCGTATCGGATTTGTTTTGGCTGCTGCCGGATCGGCCATCGGATTGGGAAATATATGGAAATTCCCCTACATTACTTATGAAAATCAGGGAGGATCGTTTGTTCTGATTTATCTGGTGGCCGTGCTTATCGTCGGTTTTCCCATTATGATGGCAGAGATTGTCATCGGGCGTTCCACAAAGAAAAGTCCAGTCAGCGCGTTTCTTCAGCTCAATTACCGCGGATGGAGCGTCATCGGGTGGCTCGGTATGGTGACCGGATTTATCATTCTGTCCTATTACAGTGTCGTGGCCGGCTGGACGATCCACTACTTTTTCAAATGTCTCGGGTGGACGCTTCGGGGGTTTACACCGGAGATTGGCGCAAGTCTTGGAGATCATTTCAGCGCTTTTCTGTCCAATGGCCCCGCGCAGGTTCTGTTTCACGGTTTATTTATGACATTTACTATTCTCGTTGTCATTTTTGGTGTGGAAAAGGGCATCGAGAAGCTCACCAGAATTCTCATGCCTATATTGTTTTTAATCTTATTGGTTTTGGTGATTAACAGTTTTTGGACGAAAGGATTCAAGGGAGCCGTATCGTTTCTTTTTACTCCTACTCGTATTCATCCAGACAGTATTTTGGAAGCCGTGGGACACGCTTTTTTTACGCTCAGTCTCGGTATGGGTGCGATTATTACCTATGGAAGTTACATGACGAAAGATGAATCGATTCCGAAAGCGGCCGGTCTGGTATGTTTGATGGATACATTGATCGCCCTGATGGCCTGCGTGGTCATGTTCTCCCTGATTTTCAGTTTACCCGTGGAAGAACGGGGACAGTTCTCTGCAAGCATCGGCGTGATGTTCACGACACTGCCAAAGCTGTTTTACGGTCTTCCCGGCGGCGCCATTCTTTCTCCGCTTTTTTACATTCTGGTCGCTTTTGCCGCGCTTACATCGACCATCTCGCTTCTTGAAGTTGTGGTTGCTTTTTTCATCGATCAGCTCAATTGGTCCCGCATTCGCGCGACCCTTGTGATGGGTGTGTGCATTTTCGGATTCGGAATTTTATCGGCACTTTCACTGGGGGCGTATGGAGGATTGAGTCGCTGGAATCCTTTTGTCGGGAAATCGAAAGGCGTTTTTGATACGTTGGATTATTTGGCCGCCAACTGGCTGTTGCCCGTCGGCGGTATCCTCATCTCGATTTTCGTCGGATGGGTTTTGACCAACACTTTCACACGCAAGGAAATGGAAACGGGGCACGGGCTTTTCCGATTACACGGTCTCTGGAAATTTCTGCTCCGTTTTGTCTGTCCCGCTGCCATTGGCTGGATTATCTACGCAGTCATTTTTACAGGGAAAACATTTAATTAAAATTCCGAGCGAATAAACAGTTTCTGTAAACTGCAAACTGTAAACTAATAACCAATTACTAAGCACTAAAAACTATAAAAAATAGACATTTCAAAGAGATAAGGATCATATGCGGATAACTTGTTTTGGCATGAGTTGTTGATGCTGTCATCTCACCTCGGTGAATTTGCCGCGCTGGTCACAGCCATGAGCTGGACCATCGGTGCCATGGCGTTCGAATTGGCGACCAAGCGGTCCGGTTCCATCTTTGTCAATCTGATGAAAGTTTTCATTGGATTTATTCTTCTCAGTTTGTTTACGCTGATCACCAGAGGACTGGCATTTCCCGTCGATGCTTCACGCCATGCCTGGTTTTGGCTTTCACTTTCCGGATTTGTGGGTTTCGTTCTGGGCGACCTTTTTCTCTTCCGCGCTTTTGCCATCGTTGGTTCCCGAATTTCCATGCTCGTTCTGGCTTCCGTTCCGCCGTTCACGGCCCTGCTCGGTTGGTTCGTGATGGGAGAACAGTTGCTTCCTGTTCACATTGTTGGCATGATATTGACTGTCGGTGGAATTGCTCTGGTGGTACTCGAAAGAAGAAGCGGAGAGAAGCAGTTCAAATTTTCTCATCCGATTTCGGGAATTTTATTTGCATTCGGGGGTGCACTGGGACAATCCGTAGGATTGATATTCAGCAAACTCGGAATGGGCAGCTACAGTGCCTTTGCCGCGACGCAAATCCGGGTACTCACGGGTTTTATCGGATTTTTTCTTCTGGTCAGTCTGAGAGGCATGTGGCCCCGTATGTGGAAATTCATGAAAGATCCCAAGACAATGAAGCCGCTTTTTGTAGGTTCAATTTTCGGGCCGTTTATCGGTGTTTCTTTTTCGCTTTTGGCCGTACAGCATACGCAGGCCGGCGTAGCTTCCACGATCATGGCCATTGTACCGGTGTTGATTATTCCTCCTGCAATTGTTTTTTTCAAGGAAAAGGTAACATTGAAAGAAATGGTTGGTGCCGTGATTGCGGTGTGTGGTGTAGGCGTGTTGTTTTTGGTTTGAACCCCCTTTTAATTTCCCCCTTAATAAGGGGGAAATGTGTGTATTCTAAAATTTAACAGCAATTTCTTCCCGACCTTTTTATTTATCCTATTTCTCGGGTGTTAAAAGATTCATCAATGTCTGTGCATTCTTTGGCGCGAATCCTCCGACATCATTATTGAAGAAGATGTAAATGTCTTTTGCATTCTGAGTTCCCATTCTTTTTGCTGTTTCCGCAATTTCTTTTAGTTCTTCTTTGGGATATTCGTAATTGTACCATTGCATGCGTCCGTGCAACCTAATGTACCCTGTGTCCGAGGTTACCCTCTCAGTCAGTTTGAATTTGGGAGAATCGGAATTGCAGAAAATCGCCCCTGTTTCTTTGAGCAGGTCCTGAACTTCATCCGTGATCCATCGTATATGTCGGAATTCCACAGCGACCCTTTTCGGATCTCCGAAAGTTAGAAGTGCCTTCCGTAATCTCTCTAATTCATAGGGCATTCCTGGAGCAAGCTGGAGAAGAATGAGACCAAATTTTTCTTTCAGTATCATCACGGATTTCCAGAATGATTCAATTTCTTTTTCCACATCTTTTAAGTATTTGCGATGGGTGATGAATCGGGGTGCCTTTAAAACATAACGGAAATGTTCTGGTGCCTTGTCATACCATTTTTGGTATGTCGTGTCTTTAAAAAAACGGTAGAATGTTGCGTTGACTTCGACACAGGGAAATTTCTGGGCATAATATTCAAACCAGCGGCTCTTGGGCCAAACATCAGGATAAAATTCTCCTCTCCACTCATCGTAGCGCCATCCGGATGTACCAATCCAGTATTTTGATTTTTCCTTAGACAACACAGTCAAATCCGTTGATAGGGTGTAGCATATTGAGTCAAATTATTTAAGATTGACAAGATCAGAAAAAATTTTTTGAATTTGAATATTTTTCTCTTTCCTGTTTATACTGGTTGTGGTCATATCCCTTGATAAGAAGAACAGTCTATTAATAATCAATCCCCCAGAAAATGTCAAGCGGTTTTTGTTTTATATTTCACAGTTTGTAATTATGTAATTATTTGGTTCATCGCTTTATATTGAGTCGTCAGAACCGCAGATCGGTCTGGAAGCCGAACTGGTGGATCGAATCCCCTTCGATTTGGTCATTGCCAGTGCCCCATTCTGTAACACTGTCATGGTAGGTCGTACTGTATTTGAAAGATAGAGTGCAGGATCGAATGGGTTGCCATCGCATCAGCAGGAACCAGCGGATGCCTTGAGCATACAGAGGTTTGATGGTCAGCACACCGGGCAGGTCGTTTTCGAATGCGTAAATCCGGCTGTCGTAGGAATCCGTGTCGAATGTGATCCAGCGCGCTGTGAACTGGAAACGGGATTTGATTTTCAGATTCATTTCGTGAAACAGAAGAAATCCCTTTTCTCTTGATTCTGAACAGCGAACTTCTCCTGTAAGTTTGGGATAGAAAAGGTTGACGGTTTCGAAGCGGGTTTTGAACCGCAATTCGGGTGAAGGTTTGAATCGAAGCTCGATCCGCACTTGATTCTGCATTCGATTTCGAAGCATATTTAACAGATGTCCGTTCGTTGTGGCTCCCTCTAATAAAACGCTGCTCTTGCGAAACCGGCTTCT
The DNA here is from genome assembly GCA_964537715.1 of uncultured bacterium. Classification (GTDB taxonomy): domain Bacteria; phylum Zhuqueibacterota; class QNDG01; order QNDG01; family DSAB01; genus CAZTZL01. The sequence continues at coordinate 15,876 of CAZIAH010000097.1, forward strand.
GAGCAGAAAAGTGAATCCCTGTGAAAATCTCCGTTCGATCTGGATCAGAAGATCATTCCCGGATGTGGGAACCGGAATCAGATAAGACCGCCAGGGATTGCGATAGATATCGAAATAGAGATTCAATTTCGTTCTGGAATCCATTCTCCCCGAAAAACCGAGGTAGATGCCTTCTTCGTTCTGTGTATCTCCGTTTCCGAAACCGCGGCTGCGCGGATTCTGGAAATCGGGATCGTATCGGCGGCAGGAGAGGGCCAGTACACATTTTTTCAGATCCATAATTTGATTTACAATCCATGCCATGCCCCCGGACCGGGAACGGGCGGTTTCACCAGAAAGGTTCCACCTCCCGAGATAGAAATTGTAATCCAATCCGATAACGTGGTTTTTCGTCCCCTGTAAATCGAAATAGTTTCTTTCCATGTTTTCATTCCGGATGGTTTTAGAATATTTTCCGGACCATCCGGCGAATCCGATATTTCCCCAGGACCATTCAGTCGAGATGCGACCGCCATACAGGGTTTCCTCCAGAGCATTTTTTTTCGACTGCTCCGTTTCGCTACGGTGAAGTCCCGAAGTCGAGAGGTTGCCTACTGTGCTATCCGATAAAAGTGAGGCATCGAGCATTGTTTTGGAAACGAATCCGAAGAGTTTGAATTGATGGATTTTTTCCCCGCCACAGCGGATCTCCGAGCTCATAGCAATACCTGTCAGGGCGCTGTTTTCGTCCGAGCAGACATACCTTTTCACACGTCCGATGCGTTTCTTCACGGGGGCAATAGGATCGGCACTTTTCGCATATCCGTATGGTCCCCAG
>CAZIAH010000098.1:0-16112 GCA_964537715.1 uncultured bacterium
CGATTCTTTTATCTTCAATTGCTGTAAATATTACAGCTGATCCCGCTCTGCGGGGTACTTTTCTTTAAGAAAAGTACAGAAGTATTTTGATAAGCGATATTGTAAATTTGAAGATTCATTAACGATTCAATGGTTTTGGAGGGTGCTAAATAGTTGATGTTTTTAAGATCGGATGGCAAGTCTTTTTTTGGTCCATTCGATGAGTCCGCCGGTTTCAAGAATCTCCATGACCACGTCCGGCAGGGAAGGGAAAGTGAGCGTTTTTTTGGGGAGCTGAATGGTTCCTTTTTCAAAATCGATTGCAACAGTATCCCCTTCATTGACCAGGTTCACTGCTTCTTCGGAATGAATCAGAGGTAGGGCCTGATTGATCGCGTTTCGAAAAAAGATACGGGAATAGGAAACGGCGATGATGCATCCGATGCCTGCACCCTTGAGACAGGTGGCCGCCTGTTCCCGGGACGAACCACAACCAAAATTGGTGCCGGCTACGATGATATCGCCTTTTTTTATTTTTTTCGGAAAGTCCGGATCGATGCCTTCCAAAACGTGTTCGGCCATTTCTTCAGGTTCGATAATGGGGAGGTATTTTCCCGGATAGATCACATCCGTATCAATGTTGTTTCCCAGTTTCCAGACATTTCCTTTGATCATTTTTTCCATTTGATATTTTTCTGTTCCGTATTATCGTTTTGTCAAGGAGAGCACAGTCAATTGTTCTTTGATTATTCGAAAATGTGACGATCCGAAATAAAACTATCGGATGGAATTTAATGGCCATCCGATAGAGTTGCACATGTGTTGGCGATTTGCCGAGCGCGATTATTTCGCATTTTTTGATTTATTTTTAAGTTCCTCGATTTTTTCCTGATACTGCTTGTTGTCCGGATTTTTCTCCAATAGATTTTCATAGACTTTGATGGCCTTTTCAAACTGTCCTTGAGCGGCGTATATTTCCCCCAATGTCGGTGTCATGATTTTTGTTTTCTTTTTGTCCTTTTCGTTTTCCGGCGGAGATTCCTGTTTCATGGCTTCCGGTTCTTCGACCTTGATTTCAGGTTTGGATTCGGCTTCCGGTTCCGGTTTTTTTTCTTCCGGCGTTTCTTCGACAGGCGGCGGGACCTCTTTTTCTTCTAATTTTTCTTCGGGTACTTTTTCCTCCGATTCGGATTTTTCAGGTTCAAGGGGTTCGGATTCTTCCGTTTTTTCTTCTTCTATGGATTCGGGTTCAGTGACCTCGATGAAGAAACCGGCTTCTTCTGTTTTGGTTTCTGTTTCGATTGTTGGTTCTTCCCGAGAAGCGGCAGGTTCCCCGGTTTTCCGGTCTTCCTTTTCCGGTGCTTCTTCTGCTTCTGAGTAATCCATTTCGGAAAAGAGTTCTTCTTCAGGTTCTTCTTTCTTTTCTTGGGGTTTTTCAAGGGCCGGTTCAGGAGTGGAGACTTCGGAAAGATCTTTTTCCTTGATTTTCCCTTCCTCTTCGATCTGGGCAATGGTTTTTTCCGAATCCGGAATCGTGGGTTCAAAAAATACTTCCTCTTCTTCTCCGGTTTGTGCCTGTTCAGGCTCACGGGATGTTTGTTCGAAGATATTTTCTTCTTCGGATTTTTCCACGTCCTGGTCTGATTCGGAAGTGGGCGCTTCAAAAAGTACCTCTTCTTCGGTTACTTCCTTTTCATCCTGAATGGTTTGCTCTCCCTGGACGGTCTCCGTTCCTTCGAAGCGTTCATCTACTGTTTCTTCGGGTTCCTTTAGGGGTGGTTTTTTATGTGATTCTTCCTCTTCAGAGACGGGTTCTTCCATTTCTTCCTGTTTGATGGTCTGATCGGTTTGATCCGTATCGGGCACATCTTCCATTTCGACTTCGTGAATCCCGTCTGGCGATTCTGAGGATTTCTGCGGTTTTATATTCTTCTCGATGAGAGTTTCAGCTTGCGAAATCAGAGATTCCATGGTCGTTTCTTCATGTGGCTCGGGCAAGGTTTCGGAGGGGGGTTCCTCAAAATGTTTCGGAAAGGCTTCTTCGAGTTTTTTCATCCACGGTTTGTCATCGGAGGAGGGGGGTCCAGGTTTGGAGGAGAGGAGGTCTTCCTCGGTATCTGCCACAATCGGAGGCGGTTCTTCGTGTTCGATCTCATTGCCGGTCAGTTTGCTCAACGCCTGCCGTACCTCGTGGTTCAACGGATCGATTTTCAATATTTCTTTGTAATGGACTGCAGCCTTGTTTTCCCATCCCTGTTTGATCATCAATTCTGCCAGGAGCTCGTGCGCGGCCAAATGCTGGCGGTCGTGAGCGAGCACTTTTTTCAATGCTTCTTCGGCTTTTTCGAATTCATTGGCGGCGATGTAGGCTTTTCCCAAAATAAAATTGCCGGTAATGTAATACGGATGATACTTGATCCCTTCTTTGCAGAGATTGACTGCTTCATCCACCCGGTTTTGCTGGAGATAGTAATCGGCGAGACGGGCAAAGAGAATTGATTTGGGATTTTTAAGGAAGCGGGCTTCCAACATTTCCATCTTTTTTTCGTCGGTCATGATTTGCACCCGTCGGTTTGTAAATGATAAACTAAACTTTTATCAATGTCCATTTGAATAATGAAAATACCAAATCAGAAAATCCAAATGACAAATGAATGTCAAATTACAAAATTCAAATTGCAGATTATGATGATAATTATTCATAAGAAATCAAGACAATGCGTTAACGATAAAATATTAACAGAATTTTCCCAAAGAATATTATTGATATTTGACATTTGTAATTTATTTTCCGCCAAAAGTGGATCCGCCTATGGCGGAGAATTTTGAATTTTGTCATTTGAAATTTTTAAAAAGATAAGTGTTCATTCTAATTTTTTACAGAAACTTAGTGATTAAATTTAATGTATAAAACAACCCAATTGAACGCAAGTTCTTTTTGAATAAAACTTACCATCCAGAAACCGTCCGGTTCAGGATTTCCGTCGAAAGTTTTTTGATGGCTTCGTCAATGCCTGCTTCCCGGTCGTCGCTGTAACTGCCCCAATCCGTCCATGTTTCTTCCCACAGAATTTTCCGTTTCTTGACATCTTCAAAAGCCACTTTGATTGAGATGGTAACCCGGTAATCGGAGGCAGTTTCCTGGGCATTGTACTGGCCTGCCCTGTCTTCGACACGAAGGATTTCTCCTCTGACCAGAGCATCTGCGGATCTCGGGTCAGCGATTTTCAATGTATTGTCTTCGATGATGGCATTGATGAGTCCGTCCGTGAATTTCTGATCGATACCGAATTCGGTGGTTTTGTCTTCGAACAAGGGAACCGCCACGGTTTTGATGTGAGAAGGCAGTGTCGAGCCGGAAAAGGAATAGATACCGCATCCTGATAGTATGAAAATAACAAGCACTGTTCCCCAAAAACAGGGGAGGTTGTTTTTAATAATCCTCAAGATCGTACTCCTTTAATTTTCGGTACAGGGTTCTCAAACCGATTCCCAGTGCTTTGGCGGTCTTGCGCCGGTTTCTTCTGAACCGGTCGAGCGCTTTCATGATCTGCTGTTTTTCCATTTCCTTGATCGAAAGGGATTCTTCGAATTTCGGCGATTCGGTCTGACTTCCAATCGGATGAGAAATCGGACCTCTGAAACTGACATTCCCGACCTGAGAAGGTTGATTCAGCATCATCGAACGGATGTCCTCGAGCATCACTCGCAGGTCGATGAGTGCACGGTAGATCAATTCCCTTTCCGCTTGCTCGGAAGTTTTATGCACGATCATCGGCAGAAGGTGATCGGCTTCCTCTGCTTCCCGGATGTGGGATTTGATGGCCGCACCGTCGATCCGGTTTCCCCTTTCAAGAACGATGACCCGTTCGATGAGATTGCGCAGTTCACGGATATTGCCCGGCCAGGAATGATTTTTGAGTGCCTGAAACGCATCCTCCTCGAATCCCTTAAAATCGATTTGATTGGTTTTGCATACCTCTTCGGCAAAATGCATGGCGAGCGGTTCGATATCTTCTCGGCGCACCCTCAGGGGAGGCACCTGAATTTTGATGGCATTCACCCGGTAGAACAGGTCCTGCCTGAATTCTCCCCGCTTGACTGCCTCTCCCAGATCGCGGTTGGTCGCGGTGATCAGCCGGACATCGACCTGAATCTGCTTGGTTCCTCCCACGCGGATGAAGTTTTTTTCTTCCAGTACGCGCAGCAGTTTCACCTGAATGCTCAGGGGCATTTCTCCGATTTCATCGAGGAAAAGCGAACCACCGTCGGCCAGTTCGAAATATCCCTTTCGGGATTCGACTGCGCCGGTAAATGAACCCTTTTCATGTCCGAAGAGTTCGCTTTCCAAAATACCTTCTGGGATGGCGCCGCAGTTGACAGTCAGCAGAGGTTTGCCTTTTCTCGGACTGAGTTCGTGGATCGCTCTGGCAATCATCTCCTTGCCTGTGCCGCTCTCGCCTGTGATCAGAACCGTAATATTGGTTGGCGCAACCTGTTTCACGCTTTCCATCATCTGGAGAAAAGGGCCCGATTTCCCGATGAGTTCCACAGTTTTTATTTTATGATTGTTTTCTTTGGCCGGGCTCATTTAGACCTCGATATTCATCCCATCATCCGCAAATGCTACAGACGGAGGATCGGACCGATCTTTATAGTTGTCTTTAATGGATTCGATTTCCGGTGGAATATGCGTGAAAAGAATTCGAGGAATGATTTTCTCTTTTGCAAATTGGATAGCGGTTTCGATGCCGACGTGCGTGCATTCCGAGATCAGCAGCGTTGATTTTTGCCTGCATCCCGATAAATGATCCAATGAATCGATGTCCGACGTGTAAATCACGAACTTCCCGGGTTCTTCCCCGAAGATGAAACTGTAAGCGTCCGTTCCGATACCCGCTTTCTCCGCCAAGGCTTGATTTTGTAAAAGATGTCCATTCTGTACAGCGATGATTTCAAATTTCCCGGTCCGAAAGAACGTGCCTTCCGAAACAGGCGAAAGATCAAAACCGTACGGCCATTTTTCCCGGAAGATTTGAAAACAGGGGAACACGGATTCGAACGCAGGAACCACACCTTCAGGCAAATAGATGTGGAACGGTTCTTTCCGGCCGATCTGATGCATGAGCTGGAGGAGCATGAACAGGCCGGACGCATGATCCGAATGCATGTGGCTGATGAAAACCCCTTTCAGCCGGTTTGCATTTAGACCCAGCCGGATGAGCTGTCGGGCCGTGCCGTCGCCCGCGTCGATGAGATAGGCTCCGACCGAAGTTTCGATCCAATACGAAGAACTGTTCCGATCCACCATGGGCACTCCCGAAGCCGAACCGACCACAATCAATTTCATTTTCTTTGTTCCCTGAAAAAATCCACGGTTTTTTCCAGTCCTTTTTCAATATCCACCTCGGGGTTCCAGTCCAGGATCCTTTTCGCTTTCCAGTAGCTGATCACGCTGCGTTTCTGTTCTCCGGGTTTCGCGGGCCCGTGCTTTTCTTCGGCGTTTCCTCCGGTCAGTATGTTAATCTGTCTGAAAATGGCATTGACATCCGTTTCAATGCCCGTTCCCACATTGAAAATATCGTTTTGATCGTAATTCAGCGCTTTGAGATTCATTCGTGCCACATCGCCGACATAGACGTAATCCCGCGTCTGCGTGCCGTCTCCGTTGATAATCGCCTGCGCGCCCGCAAGCAGCCGGCTCGAGAAGATCGCCACCACGCCGGCTTCGCCTTTCGGGTTCTGCCGCGGGCCGTAAACATTGGCATACCGCAATATTACATATTTCAAACCGAATTCTATACTATAATAATAAAGATATTTTTCAACGGTCAGTTTTGTGATGCCGTACGGCGAGACCGGCCGCGTGGGGTGGGTTTCGTCGCAGGGGAAGATTTCCTGTTCGCCGTAGATCGCGCCGCCGGTCGAAGCAAAAATCACTTTTGTCACGTCGTGGCGAACGCAGTTCTGGAGCAGATTCAATGTGCCGATCACATTGACGTCTGCGTCGTAGAGCGGGTCTTCTACGGACATGCGCACGTCCATTTGGGCGGCGTGGTGACAGACCACATCGAAGGCTTCTTCCTCAAAGACTTTTTCGATGGATTTATCCCGGATGTCCATTAAATGAAATTTTGCTTTGGGATTGACGTTTTCCATCCGTCCCATTTTGAGATTGTCCACGATCACGACATCGTGTCCCTGTTCGATAAATCGGTCTGCAATGTGAGAGGCGATGAATCCGGCTCCACCTGTAACGAGTATTTTCAAATTAGACTCCCTGTGTTGGTTTTGGTTGCTGACACCCTCTCCCTAACCCTCTCCCCGAAGGGAGAGGGAATTTATGGTAGACAGAAGAACATCATATATTTCCCTCCCTTGAGGGAGGGATTAAGGGAGGGTGTCGATCATTATTCATTCAATTCTTATCCGGTTTCTTTCACCACCCGGTTTCTCAATGTGCCCAATCCCGTGATCGTGATTTCGATCACATCGCCGTCCTGGATCGGGGAGACGCCCGCGGGCGTGCCCGTGGCAATAATGTCCCCCGGATTGAGTGTCATGAATCTGGAGATAGTCGCAATGATTTCCGGGACTTTGAATATCATGTCCGAGGCTTTTGTTTTCTGCCGGGTTTTTCCGTTGACTTTCAATTCGATTTCGAGTTTGTCCGGGTCCTGGATTTCATCCGCAGGAACGAGATAGGGTCCCATCGGGCAGAAGGTGTCGATGCTTTTCGAGCGAAACCACGGACGGCACTTCTTCATGTCCCGTTTCTGCATGTCTCTGGCTGTGACGTCATTCAGGATTGTATATCCAGCCAAATAGGAGAGGGCTTCTGCTTCAGTTACATTTTTCGCCTCTTTGCCGATGACCAATGCCAGTTCGGCTTCGTGATCCACACGTTCGTTCAGCCACACGGGAATGATGATGTCCGCTTCGTGGCGGATCAAGGCCGAAGAGGCTTTGGAAAAAAACACGGGTTCTTCAGGTACCGGATGGTTGAGTTCCTTGGCATGGGCCCTGTAGTTCTGTCCCAGTCCGAAGATCTTGGAAGGCCGGGGAATGGGCAGTTCGATTTGAATGTCATCGCCCAGTTCCAGTTGTCCTTTTTTCGACTGGACCCAGGGTTCTTCCATGACCTGGCGGAGCATTTCGCCGGAACTGTATCCCATTTCGACTAACATTTGGAGAAAAGGAAAAGCCACCGGCGGCTTGATTCCCTTGGCCCGCTGATACACGTCCAGGGCTGCTGTCAGATCCCAGATGACCTCGTCAATCTCTATGCCGATCCCGGTTTCATTTTTCTGTGAGAACGAAAATAGCTTTAACATCTGTTTTCTCGTGGTTTCGTTTGGATTGGTTTTGATGTCGTGAAATTTGTTTTTATTCACTTTGGTAAATTTATGAAAGTCTGCTCATAATCTGTCATCCTGAATCCTGTGCTGAACTTGTTTCAGTATTATTTCAGGATCTATTTAACGATGAGATTCTGATCCCGAAGTTTCGGGACAGAATGACAATCACTGTTGAAATTTGCCAAAATGACACGTTTTAAATTAATAAATCAGATCAATTTTATCAAGTCGAAACTGAAAAAAGTGTAAATGATTTCATCGCAGAGATGGCAAAGCATTCTTCTAAATTTAGTTTGAGTTTTGATAAACAGGGGTGGAATATAATAATAAGAGCAACTGTTCAAAGTCCTATTCGTGATTGATCTTTATGCATTAATTGTTATGAAATAACACTACAAATCACCCGCAAATGGAGATCAAGGACATTCATTTTAGTAGACAAAAAACACCTGCTAAAATTCCCAAAACCAAGCCAGATAACCAAAGCCTCTTTGTCGGATGAATTTGTTCGTTATTTTACCATTTTTAATTGTTTCCCGTCTTTAAAAATTTGTAGAAGGCGGTCATGCAATTTTGTATCAAATTCCTTTCTTCTCGCTACACGGTCTCCATCTAAATCTAGGTCTTTTTTTAGACACTCGAATATTTGATTTACATGTTGTAAACAATCAAGGAGAAAATCTGAATCGATGTCCTCAATTGAGAGATTCTTAATTATTTTCTTTGGAGTAATTTCGAGTTTGCCAATTTTTCTAGCGGCTACAAAATCGCTAAATGAAATCTTAAATTAGTTTTTTTTTGGCATATTCTGGGGCATTAGTACTCAAATACTCATCAACCAATTTCATGATTTGAGCATAAACTAGATATATCTTTAGTTCATATTTTTCCATTGAAAATTTTTTCATATTGATTTTGGTCTCTTACTAAATTGGTTGGTCTACTTCGAGAGTTATTAGGTTCCTGAAGAAGAATTGCAGTGACTGATTGAGCCAAATACTGCATACTTATGATTTTACTTTTTTGCTTGCCAAGATTTTTATAATAATTAAAGTTTGATAGTAAACATTCAACAATTTAACTATATTTTTTTATAATTCTTGTCATTAATTGGTATGAAAATTTTAGCAAGTCATCTGAGTTTTGAATTTTATAGCAATTGATCCCAGCTTTCAAATTTACATAAATAAATGCAGCCATTTTTCTATCTTGGGAATAAAAATTCTCAAATTGTTCTTTTTTAATTATTATACTTGGATTTATGTATTCTATGGATTCAGAAAGAACTCTCGTGAGTTCTGAACTATTAAAGTCTTTTGTTAAAATATCTAGTTGATAATTTATAGCGTTTTTATTGTCTCCATATTCAATAATTTCTTGAATCTTACTTATTATGATGTTTTCATCTCGAAAAATAGTAGAAGGATTTATTCCAAAATATTCTTGGTATGTTTGCATCAAATATCGAGAGGCTAACCCAATAGCAGATGGAAAATTATTTTCTATGCTTAAAACTAGGGGAGTAATCGCCAAATACTCCTTTGAGAAAATGTCAAAGGCGATGGTGGAATGGTTTACCCACAATTTCCTTAAGTGGTTAATTGATTTTGGAGAATTTTGTGTGCTTAAAAAGTTATCATAGGTTTTGAGAGTGCTAATTACTACATCGGGTGCCTGATTTCTGGTTAAATCTCCAGCAATTTGAAAAACAGTGGGAATCGATGTCAAAAAAATCATTAATATTAGAAAAAGAAAATAAAATGGGGCTGTTAAATATATTTTAGTGACTCTCTCTATCTGAGAAAGATTTTTATTCCGTCGCCAGGGTTCTTTTTTTCGTTTAGGCCATAAAGTGATTGGTTCTCCTTTTATAACTAACGTTATTAATAGTAAAATGTTTATACTATAAACCAATGACAAAATATCAGTAATCCCTAAATAAGTAAGTAAAATTTGTATATACGAAAAATTAAATCCATAGTGATCAAATTCTGGAATAAACAACACACGATTGGTAAGCGGCTGAACAAAATTGAGTACAAAGCTAAAAATGATTGGTGCAATAAGGAATGATGTGACTATTAACATTATCAATTTTAGGAAATGTATGGAATCAGATTCGGTAGTGGGATTAAGATAATTTGCAAAGTAATCAGAAAATACGTGAAATTTACCCTCTTTTGAGTAAGTGTAGCCTTTTAGCAACTCATTGTCGAGATCTACCAATTGTTTTAGTGGATACTTTGCATGTTCTTTCAGTTGTTCAATTGTTGAGAAATTGTGGTTTTTTATGTTATTCTTATTTATTGTTAATTTTGTTTCTTCTTTTATAATATAATCCACAATTTCTTTAAATCTTTTCCTTACAAGATTTTCTAGTTCAGTTTGATTTTTCACCTGGTAATATCTTGCGGCTATGTTCAATATTTCAGGGTGTCTACCACCATAATATAGTATTTTTTTTATTGTTGAATCTTCTGCATTAAGGTTATTATTGTGCCTTTGAGTGACTACTAATTTTTTTGCCTCATCCTCAGATAACAGATCAACAGATACAGTATTAAATCCTTTTAGATACCAGTCCGTATTCAATAAAGGTTCAGTTGGAATCGTGTAATTAACAATAAAAATTATATTTTGATCCTGTTCATAGCTTGACATTTCTCTAATTGCCTTTTCGGTGAGAAGTGTTTTATTATCCTTTCTTGGATTATAAAAATTTTTCTGAAAGTCATCAAATATAAATACAACCTTTTTATGTGGCCATCTTTTTTTAACAATTTCTGTTGCTTCCAAGCATAAGGCTATTAGATTATTTGAAGTCAGTGTTATTGTCTTAAAATTTTGTAATTTTAATTGATTATGCAACTGATTTACAAAACTTTCTTTTTCATAATTATTATCAATATAAAGTGAAAAGTAATCATTGCTCCATTCCCCACCTGGGGTACAATAGTTATAAATACATTTCATTATTCGCGTAATGCCAATATATTTGGGGCCAATTAATTTTATTGAATTGTTATTTTTTCGTAATATATTGTTTATTTCTTGAATTGTGTTAATACGTATGCAACTAGATTCTTTGAACATTTTAATCACTCCAAATCAATTTTCATTTAATATTTGATTAAGTAATCGAGTTTTATGTGCAAAAATTGCGAATAGTGGATAAATAAGACGGTAAGTTTCATCTTCTTGAGATTGTTCAATAATTCCATGTTGAATCAAGTCGGTTTCACCAAAAGAAACTAGATCATGAGTAAATGGTATTTGATATACATCAAACATATATCGTTTCACATCTTCAATTTTAAGATAAGGCATTTTTGTGATATCCTGATTCTGAACTGCATCTTTATAAGATATTTCACCGAGTGCTGCTAAAAGCACACGAGATTCTTGTTTTTGTTGAATCCAGGGATCTACCCAAATAAACTTTAAATCTGCACCGGTAATCTCGTGAGCTGCAGTATTAATATCTTCGAATGTTACAGTCTTGTTCGGACGATAGTTGCCATTATCATCCAATAGGCATTTGAAAGTATAATACCCCATTAACATTGTTAAAAATGGGTGCCCATGCGAATATAATAAAATTCTGTCCAAATATTCATCTTTAATCTGTATTGATCTCCCCTCGAATTGAGTTATTATTAATTCTGCTGCTTCGTCACGAGTAAAATGTGTAATCTCATGTGTATTAACACGTCCTCCAAGCTGTTGAATCCAGTTCCTATTATATACTGCAACTTCCTCTAGTTTTTGATGTCCAGCAAGTATTACTGCTGTACTCATTGTATATTGATCACAAAGTACTTTAATAAATTCAGGAAACTGGAAGTAAATTTCATGGGGTGATTCAATCTCTTTTCGAGAAGGTCTACTACTTATGTCCCAGCCTGCTAAAATTTGATATTCATCTATTAAAAAAAGAAGTCTTTGTTTTTTTTCAATTAGTTGAGTTTCATTGAGTCGTATGAGTTCTATGATTGGTTCCCAGGAGGATGAATCCAATCTTTTTATTAAACCTTCATCAGGAAAGATGACTCTAACACCTAATTGCTGCAATTTTTGTTTTAGTTCTTCATAAATATTATGAAAGAATGTTACTAAATTTTGAGATGGGCTTGCTAAATAATAAATTGAAATAAATTTATTTTTTAACCAATGGGGATTTTGTGCAAGCTGAAGGAGAACCGATGATTTTCCTGTCCGAGAAAGACCATAGATGAGGTGAAATATAGGTGGTTTTTTAAAGTCTAATAAATTTCGAGATATTTCTTTTAGATACGATTCTCTTCCTACAAATAATGGAGAATCACCGGGAAGTCCTGAGCCTTTTTTCCCTGCCTCAAAAGGATTTTCAACTCGGGGACACAAAACAACCTCTGGTAATTCATAGTATAATTCTTGACTGAACAGTTTATCTGCATAATAGTAATGAATCTCAAATTTTAGTTTTGGAGTTTTATCATAGTCATATTTTTGAAAAAAATATGTATCAAATCCAAAGTCGATTGCTTTTTGAGCCTGTCCTTCAAAATCTATAGGTTTATTATGACCACGATATTTTAAATCTGGAGATTTCGATGTTAAATTAATCGTTATTGGCCTATCTAATTGTACAATGTGATGATTTTTATTTTTAATTGTAAAATTAAGTGGTAAAAAATCACTTTCCACTTTAAGTTTATTGGATTTTTGGGTTAATTCAATTTCAAAAATGGGTTTATCAGCTTCTTCTATTCGTGTTTCTCTAGCTAATGTGAGTATTTCGATTAATAGTGTATTGAAGCTTAATGTTTCTGGAGTAAAATTATCAGGTTCAGATGTACTTCTTAAATAATGATTTATTTTTTGACTTATTTGCTCAATTGAATTAATTATATTCTCTATCGTCTGCTGTTTTAATTTATTATCAGTGCTAATTAGTAATTCATAATTTGTTTTTGATTGTTTTGTCAATTCATCTATATTATTTAGTAAGTAACTCATTTCTTTATCTTTTACACCGATGATATTAAATTTTTTGTCATAAGTGCTTAGAAATTTAATTAGTAAAGTCAAATGTTTTTCTTGTAGTTTTTTTGATAAATTAAGGATGAATTCATGTATTGGTGGTGTGTTTAGTTTTTCGACTTTATGTATTTTTCTTAATTCATTAAAAAATTCATGAATTTGATCATCATTAAGTTTGCTTTTGGGAGCACAATAATTCTTTTCGTAATTTTCAAGAAAATCTAATTTTTTTAAAAGTGTTTGCTTGCTCTCTATATCATCAATAAATGCTTCGAACTCATCCATATTTGCAATTTTTTCGACTATGGCTTTTTGATATTCATGTGAATATTGAAGAGATACTTGAGTACCGAACTTAATTCTAATATCTAATAATTTTCCCATACTGTGTGATTGATTATTTTTTACATGGAGGTTATCAATTTTATCTGGAGGTTTTATTGGCACGTCATGGGAATGTAGCATTTTCCTAATAATAACAATTAACACGATAATGATAATAAATCCAAGAATACAATAAAATAATCTTGATATTGTAATGATGTTGCTTTCCATTTATTATTCTCTCATTTTTGTTAATATTTCATCTAAACTGGTCGTATCTTCAATTTTACTCTTAATGGTTGATGTTTTTACAATGACTCGTTTTGGTTCCAATGTCTTCAAAGCAAAAAAACCGACAACAAAGATGGAAGAAAAAGTACCAGCAATTGTTCCGACCGTGATTACCAATGCAAAGTCCTTTAGGGGATCAATGCCAATTACTAAAATTGCAAGTGCGGGAATAATTGTACTAACACTTGTTAAGGCTGCTCTAATCAAAATACTATCAATGCAAGACTTGGTTAGCTGAAAAGGATTAATTTCTTTTGCTTTATATTTAATGGCTTTCTTCTCTATATGACTCCAAACAACAACTGAGTCATTCACTGAATAACCGATTATAGTCAATATTGCTGCAATAACCGTTAAGCTAATCTTAATTTTTAAAAAGAAGCATAAAATTAAAATAATACTTATATCGTGAACAAGTGCAAGTAATACGCCAACCGATACCCATACAGGATTTCTAATCCCAAGCTGTACATCGATATTTTTTGAAAAAAAGGTTTTATTAAGAAAGTTTTGAATGACAATCAAATAGAAAGCTAGTAAGCCAAAAGAGAAAAATAGTGCGCTCAGACTCGAAGAAAAACGTTTACTTGATACTTTGCTATCAATCGAAGTCACGCTTAACAGATCTATATCATGTTTATTTAGGACTGAAACTAAGAAGTTAGGTGTCAAATGAACTTGTTGATCGGATGTCGACGAAAATGAGAATTCCGAGTTATTCAGTTCGCGATTTTCTCCAAAAATCGAAGATTCTGGCATACTCCCAAAATCTACTAAATCTTCCGAAGTCATACGTTCATCCTCATTTCTTTGAGTTAAATTTGGACTATCTGAAGATATATTCATAGACAGAAGCGGTATATCTAAATTTAGCAAATATCGAGTTGTAGAGACTTGCCCTTTACTTAAAAGTTTTTGTACCTTTAGATTTGCTTCAGGAATATTTGATGTAATTTCACTAATGGCATTATCAATATTATTAAATTTTTCTGTTTTACATATGATTTGTGTGCCCGGTTTAAAATCTGAACCAAGTTGTAAATATTTTTTACCACTCGATGATTGTTGTAACAAGAAGATAGCAAATAGGAATACGATCACACTAAAAGCCAGATATGGTTTATATAATCGGAATATTCCCGGTTGTTTTCCACGTAACCATCCAATTAAAGATGGGCCAAAATTTGGTGCTAGATTATATGTATATCGGAGTAATTCACGGGTGATTAGTATTGTGTAAAAGGATGCAAAAATTCCAACAATAATGAATAAAGCAAAAAATTTAACTCTATCTATATATAAACACATAATAATCGCAAGAAGTGTTGTCATATTTGCATGAAAGAGCACACGCCCTTCACTTGCGAATGAGTATATCTCTCCTACGATAATGTTTAAATGTTTTGCAATAGCACTTGATGGCAGGTCTTTTAGTTTATCTTCAAGTGATTCAAAAATAATTATAAATGCATCCATTCCCATTCCGACTGCTAAAATCAGGCCAGCTATTCCTGCAAAATCCAAAGTTAGATCAAAAGCTGAGACCATGCCTGCTATAGAGAAAAGTAAGACAAATAAAATAATCATACCAGAGAATAAAAACCAACTTCTGTGGAGATAAGCAATGAAAATTAAAAATAATAAAAGTAATATTGATAATAAAGCTGCGGTCAACCCGAGCTCTTTAACTTTTTGACCTAAACTTGGTCCTACACCGGAAAGGCTTTCCATTTTCAGTGAGACAGGAAGTGTACCAGAAATTAATAATATGGCATTATCATTTGCTTCTTCATATGTATAGTTACCAGTTAGGACACCTCCCTTTGAGATTGCGGATTGTATAGTAGCAATAACTTCAATCTGATCATCTAATAGTATAGCGAGTTTTTTCCCTTTGTTTTCTCTAGTGAATTTTTCAAATGCTTTGTCATATGGTGAATTGAAAGCAAAGGCTACTCGAGGCGCACGATCTTCAGATTTGAACGCCTGAGGATCTCCTGATTGTACCCGAATAGATTTAGGATCCAACATATCGCCAGAAAATTGAGCCTCACCTAGTTCATAGTATGTATTATAGTATTCAAATAATTTAAGGCCAGGGATTTCTTCAAAATATTCGTTAACTATAATTCTTAATGTGAGTTTGTATGTTTGACCGACGATTTCTAAAACTTGATTATAATTTTGCACATTTGGAATACTAACAATGATTCGCTCATCGCTTCGTATATAAATATCAGGGGTGATATGGAGTTTTCTATTTAGTCGATCAGTAAGTATATCTTTACAACTTTTTAAAATTTCTTGTTTTGAGATTTGTTTATATTTTTCTAGTGTTGTAGTAAAATCAGGCTTATAAGAAACAACTACTCCTCCAGATATATCTAGACCAAATCTAATCGGTGATTGTCCTTTTATTAAAGGTAGAATAAGCGATAACATAAGATATATGGCTATACTTGATAAAAACCATGGATACCATTTTCGTTTTTTCATTTTATTATTCCTCTATTTTTATTCATTGCGTAGAAACTATTATTCTTCAACACTTACTATGTGTTAATTTAAATATAGATTTTCTAAATACTTATTTGATAATGTTTAATTCTTACATAAAAGCAGTCTATATACTTCCACTATATTAATATTTAGAGTAATATGGTTTTATCAATGTATATGAATAACAAAGTATTTATAAATTCTTATTTGCTAAATTGAAACATAAATTGAAAATGGTTTAATTTTTGTTTTTTATTAACTAAAAATATTGTATCTCTAATTAATTAGACTAGCATAGTTATAACTACCTAACTACTTAAATAAATTGTGTAATATTGTACTATTGTTTTCCATGTATAGCCAAAAAGATGTATTTATAAGATTAGAAAATAATTAGCTATTATTAGAAAATATTTCAAACCCATATTTTTACAAATAAAGGAATTCCCCTGTTTCGATTTGGGTAGTGTAGTTATTTAAACAGAATAAATTATAAATACAGGGGAGGCAGAATTATTGGACAATATAATAAAATGATTTGCGAAAATCTACTTATTTTTTAAGAAAATTATTTTCAAGAAGGGTACGGATTGACTCACAAATAAAGTAACTTTGTAAAAAATGAACTTTTTTTCAAAT
>CAZIAH010000099.1:0-16055 GCA_964537715.1 uncultured bacterium
TCAAATTCTCTTAAAAGAACTAAGAAAACGGCCGCTTATCTAGTCTAGAGCCAATAAAAAAATATATTTTAAGAATCCAAAGGTATATATACTAAAAAAATATCAAATATTAAAATTCTCCGCCATAGGCGGAGGATTTTAGGTTTTGTCATTTGGAATTTTAAAAAATAATTGTTCATTTCGATGTTTTATAAAAGTTCAATAAGAACAAAAAATGATTCTAAAATTAAACCACCGGAAGATTGATCTCCACACGTGTGCCTTTTCCCGGAGTGCTTTCCACCTGAATCATTCCCCCGTGATCTTCCACAATTTTTTTCGCAAGGGTCAATCCCAATCCTGTATTGCCTGTTTTAGTACTAAAAAACGGCTCGAAAATCTGATTGACCGTTTCCTGATCAATGCCGGAACCGTTATCTATCATCTCGATCAGAACCGTACCCTCCTTTTTCCCCTGAGCCGAACGCACAAGAATGATGCCGCTGGAAGCAAACGCTTCCTGGCTGTTTTGAAACAGTTGGTCCAAAGCATAAGTCATTTTCCCCACATCCAGTACGACTTTCGGAAGACCATCGTTGTACTCTTTATGAATGACAATCCCTTTCTGATTGAATTGATGCGCTCTCCCTTCAACAACCGATTCAATAATATCATTGACATTCTGTTCCGAAAAATGAAGCACACTGGGTTGAAAAAATCCAAGCATATCTTTCAGAATTTTTTCCATCTGCACCACTTCCCCCGCGGCCACTTCAAGACATCGTCTATCCTTTTCATTCAGTGAAGCCCGGTGAAGTAGCGTGCTCAACCCCATTTTGATCGACGAAAGGGGATTGCGAAGTTTGTGAACCAGTTTCGCAATCATTTCACTGACCCCATCTTCACTTTGAGGAAACAGGTCACTTCCGATTTTATCTGTCATTTCCCGTTCCTGCGGAAGATGCAGTATCCCCATTCCTGAAAACATTTCGGAATGCTTCGATCGCCTGATCGATTTCCTGTTCGGAGACATCGAGATGCGTGACCGCTCTGAGCCGGTTCGGACCGGTAGCCATAATCAAGACACCTTGTTTTCTGAGAGTCTCAACTGCTTCGGCTGCTGAAATAGTACTGTTCCGCAATTCGATAAAAATCAGATTCGTATGTACGGATTCCAGATCCACGAACAGACCCGGAAGCGCGGATACGGCCTCGGCCAATTTTCGTGCGCGGCGATGATCTTCTGCAAGACGGTCGATATTGTGATCGATGGCATAGAGCGCTGCCCCTGCCAGAATACCCGCCTGACGCATGCCTCCTCCGAAAATTTTTCGATTCCGGTGCGCCCGTCGAATCAAATCACCATCACCGGCAAGCAGCGAACCTACGGGAGCACCCAGTCCTTTTGAAAAGCAGACCGAAACCGAATCGAAATATTGGGCATACTCTTTCATAGAAATGCCGGTTGCCACCGAAGCGTTCCACAAACGGGCGCCGTCCAAATGCATTTTTAAATTGTGAAATTTGGCCGCTTCGTGAATGCGGCGGATCTCTTTTAGAGGAAAGATCGTCCCGCCTGCGCGGTTGTGTGTGTTTTCGAGACAGACAAGACGTGTTCTGGGAAAATGGTCAGCTTCGGGGCGAATGGCCGCTGTGATTTGTTCAGCAGTAATCACGCCCTGTTTGCCGGGAATCGGATGAAACTGCACGCCTGAAAGAAACGCGGCACTGGCAGATTCATAATTGAAAACGTGGGCGCCGGCTTCACAAATGGCTTCGTCGCCGGGCAGAGTTTGCGATTTGATCGCGAGAGAGTTACCCATGCTTCCCGATGTCACAAACAGTCCGGCCTCTTTGCCGAGTATTTCCGCCACTCTTTTCTGAAGCAGGTTGACACTCGGATCCTCTCCAAAAACGTCATCTCCGACTTCGGCTTTGGCAATCGCTTCCCGCATGGCCGGGGAAGGCCGGGTGACCGTATCGCTTCTAAGATCAATCATGATAATCTCTATGGTTTTCGTATTAAAAATTTATAAAAGAAATTCATTAAAACAAGAGAAAAATCAAGGGATTCAAAACTTGACAATGTATTTTGAGTTTGGTAACTTAATAAACCTTGCTTGGTTCCGGATGTTTAAACTGGCTTTTAATATTTTTCCCGGTGAGTAATCAGATTGGAATAAAAAGAGAAAGAAGGAATACATGGAAATTCAATTTTGGGGAGCCGCCCAGGCCGTGACCGGTTCGATGCATCTTTTAACCGTGGATGGAGAAAAACTCCTTCTGGAATGCGGACTTTACCAGGGCCGTCGGAAAGAGGCATTTGAACGCAACCAGAATTTTCCGTTCGATCCCGAATCGATTCACACGATGGTGCTGTCTCATGCCCACATCGACCACAGTGGTAACATCCCCCAGCTTGTCAAAAAGGGATTCAAAGGAAATATTTATTGCACACATGCCACACAGGATTTGGCCGGTGTCATGCTGAGAGATTCCGCTCACATTCAGGAAAAAGATGTCGAATTTGTTAACAAACGTCATCGAAAAAAAGGACTGCCTCTGGTCGAACCGCTTTATGTGATGGAAGATGCGGAAAAATGTTCGAGCCAATTTGTCGGTGTCGGATACAATCGTCCGATTCAACTGACGCCGAAAATTCAGGTCACCTTTCTCGATGCCGGCCATATTCTTGGATCGGCTGTGGTGATTCTCGACATTGCGGAAAACGGGAAAACCACACGTATCGGTTTCACCGGAGATTTGGGCAGACCGCGTTTGCCCATTATCCGGGATCCCCAGCCCATGGACGGCGTGGATATCTATATCACCGAATCCACCTATGGAAACCGGAACCACGAACCTTTCGAAGATATGAAAACCCGTGTCCGGGAAGTGGTCAACAAAACCGTTCAGCGTGGAGGAAAAATCATCGTTCCTTCTTTCTCGGTCGGGCGAACACAGGAACTCGTCTATGTTCTGCACGAATTGTTCAATGAAGGAACCCTGCCGGAAATTCCGATTTATGTGGATTCCCCACTTTCAGTAAATATTACGGAGGTGTTCCGGCTTCATCCCGAATGTTATGACAGGGAAACCTGGGAAGAGTTTCTTTCCAACCATCAGGATCCGTTCGGATTTTATCGGCTGCGATATATCCGCAATGTGGAAGAATCAAAAAAACTGAACACTTCGAACGAATCCTGCATGATCATTTCCGCCTCGGGTATGTGTGAAGCCGGACGGATTCTTCATCATCTGGCAAACAATATCTCCGATCCCAAAAACACGGTGCTGATCGTCGGATTTATGGCGGAAAACACGCTCGGCAGAAGAATCGTAGAAAGACAGCCCGAAGTGAAAATTTTCGGGGATCCTGTAGCGCTCAAAGCCGAAGTAGCGATCATGAACGGATTCAGCGCCCATGCGGACAAAAATGGACTGCTGTCGTATTTTCAGAATCTCGATAAAGACAGGCTGCGTCAGGTGTTCATCGTCCACGGCGAGCCTGACCAATCCAAAGAATTGGCAGGGTCAATTCAGGCGACCGGATTCAAAGAGGTGAGCGTACCCATCCGGGGAGAAAAGTTTACAATTTGATAGGAATGAAGACGCGTGTCTATCGCGGTGAATACTAAATTCAGTGGATAGACTTAAGTTTCAAGTTTAAAAGTTATTTGTCTCAAGTTCATAGTTGATAGTTACAAGTTTTTGTTTTATTCATTTCAACCAGTAACTCCAAACTTGAAACTAGTAACTTGAAACTAGAAACATACGATTTCGATAAATCAATTTATTCCCAAAATAATATTTAATCTTTAAGATACTGCCGATAGGTCTTTTCATGATTCGGATCGATGCGGATCAATTCCCTCATCATCCGCGGATCGTTCTGGAACATTTCGATGAATTCAATATAATGGGCATTGATAAACTGAAGTGTCTCTTTACCTTCCGGATTTCTTTCCAAAATGGTATTCAGTAAATCGATCGCCTCACTGCAGTATTTCACTGCGGTCGAGTCTTCCTCGCCAAGATAAGAGCGCCCTAAAAAATAGAGATCCTTCATCTCCCTGAAACGGGCAAATTCTTTTCCTAGGATGTGGTCGATCAACATTCCCCGTTCCTTCCACCCGCTCATGAATGTCGTAGTGAATTTGGCCTGATCATTGATCTGATTGGCTTTCTGGTAAAAAGGGGTCCCCATAAATTTGCCGTACTTGTCGTACTCTCCTCCTAAAATCAGATAAATATAGAAATCCAAAAAACTGGTAAAGGGGTTGAAAATCCCCTCATTATGCATCAGCGGTTTGGCGGGATCATAGGGAAAGTACCAGTATTTGTCGTAATATTGTATATCCGAATTATTCGAGATCAGAAACGTCCCGCCGTAACGGTCTTCATAACTCACGCTCTTGTCCTGCAGATAGATCTGTATGGTCACTGGAATTTGAATATCCTCACTGTCATCTGTCCAGTCATAGTCATTGAGATAGGTTTCGATTGTTTCATCCAGATTTTTCAGCTTTTCTTGTTTTTCCAGCGGCAGTCGCTCCAAAGTCAGTTGGACTTTTGCCTGTATGGCCTGTGCCGATACCCTCCCAGGCAGCACAGCGACCATACCAATTAAAAACGAATTAATGATTATTTTAATCGATCTTAAAAATAAAGACCACATTTTGTCCTCCCTTGAATGGAATCGACATGCATTTAAAAATATACGATTTCTGAGATGATTGTCAAGTAAGTTTTAAAAAAACATCATTTAAAATATTTTGGATTTCTCCACAATAATTCCTTGCTCTCGCCGTTTACTTTAACAAACCGGTTTCAATGCCATTGAAAATTAATACGAGGAGGACAAAATTATGAAACAAAACTTCAGCCGTTATCCGGCATTCATTTTAATCGCCTTCCTGTCTGTTCTGATATTTTTCATGGGATGCGAGAAAGAAAATACAACAGAAGTTTCCTTTTCGGAGGATTCCCTTTCGAACGAAGAAATCGCCCTTTCCGTGGCCGCCAGCATCGGAGAGAACACCGGCGGTGCACTGGATCAGTTCGGTGATGCACTGGATTTGACCGGCAGTGAAAACATGAATGCGCTGGGTAAAGCAACCGATATAGAAAATATCGCTTCGCATACGGCCATTTACGATTCCGTGAGTCAGATGTGGACCATCCATGTGGTTCGGGAACGGGGCAATCCTTCCAGACCATTTTATGCCTATTTCGAACGCACCTACAATCTTCAGTTTTTGGATTCGAACGGTGATCCGCAAAAGCGCATGATCGTGGATGGCGATACGGCCTATTCCGTTATCTTCAAGATCGTCAGCGGGGACGGCCGTCACATCACGCCGAGGCTTTCGCAGGAACTAAAAGCCATATCAGGAAACTGGCTACTGACCAATACGAATCTGGAAATGGTGACCATGAACGGATCGTATTATCGTGCTGCCGTGGATACGATTCTTGTTCCCAGAGGCACACGCATTTCGGATCATACATTGAACTTGACATTCACCGATGTGGTCGGCCCGCGGGGCAGCCGCCGGGATCTTTCCCAAAAAGTGAGTGGTATCGTCTCCGGCACCTATACGGCCTCCGTGACGATCATTACGGATAACACCACGATCACCAAGGAAATTCAACGGAACATCTACATTGTGCTTGGTAGCGGTGAACTGAATATCCAGGTCAATGGCCAACAGTTCCGCTTCGATCCTGAAACCTGCGATCTGATAAACTAGCGATCTTTCGTGGGAAAATTTATCGAAAATTTCATCAAATTGTCATTCCGGGTTCATCCCGGAATCGTAAAATAATTTAAGCATTCACTCTCTCCTATATACCAGCCCCAAGCCCGGGTCTCAACACGCCCGGGCTTTTCTATAACAACAATTGTCTTTGCGAGGGCTGATTTATCAGACCGAAGCAATCTACTCAACGTGAATGGGATTGCCTCGTCGTCCCGATATACTAATAGAAAAATATTTACTGAATAACCGAGATTCCTCACAAAGACAGAAATTGTGAAAAGTATCAATAGAAATATACGAAAAACCGCTTGACATTTTCGGAATACTTTGTTATATATCGGTAACTTTTGAATAAATACAATTCATAACCATCTCTTTTCATAAATAAATTTATTTTTTGATTGATATAATGCATTGAAACACTATCTATAAATAAAAAAGGAAGGGTAATATCTTATCATGAAAAAACAAACCGTATTTATTGCATTATCAACCTTATGCTTTTTTCTTTTCACTCCTCATGAATTAATACACGCAAAAGATAGTAATAAACAAAATTTCACTAATGATTTTCCCAATTGCAGTCCCCCTTCAGGAACAATCATTGATTCCATGGAAAGCATCGGAGATTGGCATACATCAATGGGTAATGGTGCGATATCTTGCACCCTATCGATTGTTGATGGCTATCAGAAAAACGCAATTGAATTAAAGTATGATTTAGGTATCTTAAAAGGTGCATGGGTACAGATACGTTATGATTTTAATCCTCCACTTAATTTATCAGATGGTGATCATATTCGGTTTTATTACAAAGGGACAACAAAAAATACCTTGGAAATCGGAATGGTTTCAAATGCAGATCAGAACTATTTTGCCAGTAACTGGGAAAGTGTGACTCACATATCAAATTTTACATACGCAACATGGGATTTACAGGACTTTCGACTGGACAATCAACACTTCCCGGATGATAATCAAGTAAAAGCTATCTTTATTTCTGTTTGCAATAAAAATAATAATGATATTGGAGGTCAAGGTTCCTTTATTGTCGATGAAATACAGTATCTTGATATTGCATCCCGTGATATTTTCCCTGAATTTGAAAATATTAACGCTGACACATCAATAACAAATCAAGCAGCAAAGTTTATTGCATCCCAGCAGCAAGATAGCCTGTTAAAATCCTGGAAAGAAGAAACTTCGGATTTATCATGGCTATATGATCAAGCGATAGGATTGATAGTATTATCTGAGACAAATATAGAAAGTGCCCAAAAACTGGCACATAAATTAATCCATTTACAGAACAGTGATGGATCATGGTATTCAGGTTATGATTTTGAAAATGATAATCCAATTAATTTCAAAAAACCAATCGGAGCAAATGCATGGGTTGTCTATGCGTTATATTATTATTACTGGTGCACATCGGATATAGTTGCCCATAATTCGGCTATACAAGGTGCGAATTGGCTTGCAATATTACAAAGGGAAGACGGAAGTTTGCCAGGTGAAAGCAGTTCTCCAGCAGATGATGCTCCAACAGAGGCAAATTTAGATGCATGGTGGGCTTTCCATTGTACTGGACTCGATTCAAATGCCAATAAGGCAAGAGACTTCTTATTGAACCATGTTTGGGACGATGCCATGGGTCGTTTTAAATCAGGTCCCAATTCCTTCCAAATTTTCTTGGATAACCAAACATGGGGTGCAGCTTTTTTACAGGCCATTCATCTTTACGATAATGCACGACGCGCCTTAAGCTATGCCTCATGGAACTTAACTACACAATCTTACATCGACAATGATACAATTTGTGGTTTTGATGGAGGTGGCCCCTTCGGGGTTTGGAATGAAGGAACTTTACAATACATAGCAGCGGGTGGTGAGAATAGCCAATATTTCTGGCAACAAATGGTTAAACAGCAGGATGGAGATGGTGGACTTCCAGGGTCACCAGACAGTCTTTCTGCGTATATGGTATGGTTAACAAAATGGCATGGTATCGCTCCAACTTCTTGGCTCTACTTTGCCGGAACTGGAGGCCCGTTCAGAGATTCATGTGATGTGGTTACTCGGATTAATGAAAATGAACTTGAAAATATAAATTTACCTCGAACATTTTCTTTATATCAAAATTATCCCAATCCATTCAATCCCTTAACAAAAATATCATACTTCATCCCCAAATCATCTTTTATCACTTTAAAGATTTTTAATATACAAGGCCAAGAAGTCCGAATCTTAGTTGATAAACATGAAAAAAGTGGAAAACATTCTGCTACCTTTGATGCAAGTCAATATCCGACTGGCCTTTATTTCTATAGATTACAGGCAGAAGATGATTTTCAGGAAACAAAAAAGATGCTGTTTTTGAAATGAACCATATTGTAAGAGATACAACGAACTTAGTAAAAAGTCATATTATGTGGAATATTAAAGCAAACCCTGACCGATAACATTTTTAAGTATAACTACTATTCCTTCATAAGTTCTTAGTTAAAAGTGGAGGAATCGTTGAATAGTTTAGACGATGAAATCATTGAAGTATTAAAAAACGGCCCGCGTTCAACAAAAGATCTGGCAAATGCAACAGGAGCAAATTCTCATACCGTATACAGTCACTGTAAATTAATGGAAAAAAATGGGATTCTATCATCAAGCCTGGAAGAAAGCGACAAAACATTATTCTTCTGCCCGCTGACTGGAGAAGTTCTCACCAGTGACAATTATGAGGAACTAATGAAACGAATAAAAGATTCTGATGAAGACGAGGCTGTGTTAATTCCTTTCCATCCACAAGTTCGTGTATGGTATCTCTCCTGATATAGAAATTATATAAATTGAGAATTTAGTGATCCTGACCAAGTAGAATTTAAATGTCCTTGCAATCCCACCTTCGCCGCGAACTTGAAAATCCGTCGATTTGTTTGACAGACAATCTCCGCAATATATTGTCTCTGCGAGTCCCGACTGATCGGGACGAAGCAATTTCCTTAACATAAATGGGATTGCTTCGTCCCGATATTCTATCTAGAAATATTTATGAATAATCGGGACTCCTCGCAAAAACAGAAATTGTGAAAAGTATCAATAGAAATATGCGAAAAACCGCTTGACATTTTCGGGAGGTTTTGTTATTTATAAAACATTCTTATCATATGGATATCTATATATGGGACTGGGAAGTGCGCGAATTGGAGAAAAGATTGGGGGAAAAGTAGGATTTGACTTGCCACGTCGTCCAAATCACTTGATCATTCATGAAATAAGCTCAAGCCAACCTTAATTGAATAGAGAAGAAAGGAGGAAGAGTATGAATACATTAAAAGAACATTCTTCAATTCTCATACTTTTTATAGTATTTTTGTTTTTTGCCTCTGAGTCTTTCTATTCTCAGACAACTTACTATGTGGATTCTTCTGGTGGTGGAGATTTTACAACCATACAAGATGCATATAATGCAGCAAGCAATGGCGATACAATTATTGTACGTGACGGTACCTATACAGAAAACCTCTCGATTTCCAAAGAACTAACATTTAAATCAGAAAATGGATATCAAAGTACAAAAGTCGTATCTGGTACAGGCGGTGATGTTTTTTTTAGCACTGCAGCAAATGTGACTATCGATGGTTTCGACGTATATGGCGCAACCAATTTACAGCGATATGGAATTTTAGTAGGTCTTGGAAATAATTGTAAAATCATTAACAACCGTTGTGGATACGATGCAACCCATAATAACCATTATGGCATTCGTTCAGATCATGCGGATAATACAATTATTTCCAATAATATTTGCAATTCAAATATAGAATATGCGATTCTCCTGTCACTTGGTGATAATATTTTAGTCAGTTCTAATACATGCTCCAACAATGACAGAGGAATGATTCTATCTGAAGTTACCAACTCAACAGTAATTAATAATACAATCACAAATAACACCGTTATGGGAATTGTTACATATAATACTGCCAATGTAAAATTAAGAGGTAATTTTATTGATAACAATACTAACTTTGGTGTATATATCTATGAGGTACCCGTTCCAGATCTTGGACAGAATAACCTAACAGATAAAGGCAGAAACACATTCACAAATCACGATTATGATGTATATAATGATTGTTCAAGTACTGTGGATGCCTATTATAATTATTGGGGTACCACTACTGAATCTGCAATAGAGGACAATATTTTCGACGATGATGACGATGTAAGCAAAGGAGCGATCTTATTCGATCCTTGGTTGGAGAGCGATCAATCTTTACCTGTGCATTTGATATCATTTTCTGCGAGAGAATATAATGGGAATATAATTTTGGAATGGATTACGGGTTCAGAATTCAATACACTCGGATATATAATCAGTCGACGTAAAGAAAACCAAATTGACTGGCAAGAAATATCAAGTTATCGAACCAATGATAATCTAAAATGCCAAGGGAATTCCACTTATAGACAAGAATACATCTTCACAGATACAAATGTTCATATAGGATCAACTTATTATTATAGACTATGCGATATAGATTATGATAATAAAGTAACTCTTCATGATATAATATCCATTACGCTAAAAGCGGATATAGCTTCTAAAACTAAACTTGATTCCCCTTTTCCGAATCCTTTCAATCCAAAAACAAAAGTGACATTCTGCCTTGCTAAAGAGAGTAAAATTTATTTAAACGTTTTTGATATAAGAGGACGACTTGTACGCCACCTAATACAAGGAGAACAAAAACCCGCTGGCAACCATTCTGTTTTTTGGTATGGATGCAATGATAAAGGACAAGCAACATCAAGTGGCACTTATTTAGTGATCTTAAAAACAGAGGATACTATCTATGTTCAAAAAATCATTTTGATTCATTAGATGTATTCGTTGTACCTTATTTCATTCTTTAAATCTATTGAAAACGCCATTCAAAGAGAGAAACAATTAACAAAATGGAACCGGGCATGGAAAATACACTTGATAGGAAAACACAATCCCGAATGGAAAGATTTATACAATGAAATCACTGGATAAGAAAAACCTTGATATATTCTGATATAATCCTTATCTAATCGTGTATAGCTTTTGGTCCCGCAGATGCCCTGCCTTTGTAGAGAAAAGGAAATAAAATGAAAACAACATCAACTATTCTGATTTTTCTCTCTCTATCTCTTTTACTTCAATGCGATAAAGACAAAAATCCAATCGAATCGGGATTGACATCGTATTTCTATCCCACTGCGGTCGGCAATCAATGGGAATACGATAGATCGTTTTCTATTTTTAATTTTCGTCCCGATTCCGGGAACGTATCGAATCCCGAAGATACGATTTACTCGATAAGCACAATGCAAATCACAAACAAAACGGTTCTACTGGATTCAATAACGGCCTACTGTTTTCTTGAAACGATCACTGAAAACGGAATCACTTTATCAGACGAATCCTATTATGACAACAGAGAAAATGGATTTTATCTAGTCGCCTATCATAATGCGCAAGCCAGTACGATGATTCCTAAGATAAATCCAGAAAGAATATTATCTTTCAAAGGATACCATTTTAATAATATAAAAGAGTTGAAATTGTTTTTCACAAAGCCGGTTCTTCAGGTTTGCCCGACCGCAGATTCATTGATCTACGAAAACCCTCCTCTGCTCTGCCTGCAATATCCCGTTGAAATTGACAGCCAGTGGACGTACCGGGAATCGGGAAATCCCTGGCGCATCGATAAGAAAGTGATATCCAAAGAAGAGATCGAAGTTCCTGCCGGAAGATTTCTCTGCTATAAGATTCAATGGCTCTATAATATGGATCATGATTCCGAGTGGGACGAAGATATCATTTTCTATGATTGGATTTGTGAAAAGGGACTTATCCGAAGATCAATCCTGTTCAAGGATGTGGTAGCACAAAACATCCAGATGGAGCAAATTGTACTTTTCGATGCCCTGAGCGAATCGGTACTTACAAAAACAAACCTGTGATTGCACCATTATTGTCCTGAAAACCCCTTCAGAATAATCAAGAAACGAAGACAAACTGTATTATTGACGATGAAAAGATTTGTTTCTGCAGTTAGAAATTAATATATTTTTGCTGGCATAAGAAACCATTTTTTCCTGTTATAAGACAATGGGATGAAATCCAAGAAAGCAGAAGAAGTCACTAAAATACAAGAGATCCCAGCTGGCAAATTTTCATCCTGGCTTCGGTGTATAAGAAATGCTCTCATGAAAAACAAGGAGATCGATGTTCCCTGTGGTGAATGCACAGCATGCTGCACTTCTTCCTATCTCATTCATATCAAACCGGTGGAAACCGAAACGCTTGCCAGGATACCCAGAGAACTTCTGTTCCCCGCTCCTGGACTGCCAGTCGGCAATGTGGTGTTGGGATACGACGAAAACGGCCGTTGTCCGATGTTTGTCGATAATAAATGCTCGATCTATAACCATCGTCCGCAGACCTGCCGCACTTTTGACTGCCGGATATTCCCTGCGACTGGTCTTCCAGCGGGTGATGACAGACCTACTGTTTCCCAACAAGCACACTGCTGGAAGTTCGATTTTCCAACAACAAAAGACCGCAAACAGTTTTCTGCATTACAATCCGCCGCAAAGTTAGTAATCGGACACGCTGATTATTTCCCTGAAGGATTTGTTCCAAACAATACGGTCCAGCAAGCCGTTCTCGCTGTAAAAGTGTATGAGGTTTTTCTGAATCCGACCAGTGAATTATCGCCCACAAGCCAAAATCACAAAATGATTCAATCCATCATGGATGCTTATGAAAAATTTGGGACAGAAAAAAATGACTGATATAAGCCTGTGAAAAAATTTAAACTGTGATTTTTTGTTTTGACGTTAAAACAACCTGAAAGAGGGGACAGATGAAAAATGTGAATCCAAAAATTGAATGGATTCAAAAATCCGAGAAACCATGTTTAAAGTTTACTTTTACAGAAATGTTGACTGAAGAAGACGCCGAGATTGCTATCTTCAAATGGAGAGAAGAGTTTCAATCTAAAAAAGAAGAATCGATCATCCTCATTTGGGATTGTAAAAAAATGAAAGGGTATGAAACCGCCGCAAGAATTCGATGGGCAGAGGCATTGAAAGAAATGAAATCACAAATTGACAAAATATGGCTAATTTCCGATTCTGTTATCACAAAAATGGGTGCCTCTGCAATGGGCTTGTTCAGTTCTATCAATATCAAAGTCGTTCAGTCTGAAAGTGAAATCAAAATTTGAGGCTAATTTCAGATCATATACTAAAAAACTCTCCAGTTAAATTATATTTTTGAAATAAAATAGGCTTACCACACTTATAAATTGAGATTGATAACTGTTATCTATCATCTTATTTCCTCGCCTCTGGATTGTTTATCATCCTTTACCTGAAAATAACAAACCTCGAACCTGTCAAAAAAAGCTTTATACAAGAGAACGGTACGCCAATTGCATGAGATCGATTCAACATAATTAATGATTCCATCCAGAAAGGAAAAATCGAAGAACTAATGTATTGAATATAAAAGCCTTAGGCTAAACATTTATAGAAATGTAAATGTGACACAATTGACATTCATATTTACAAAATGAAAAAGTATTTTTCATGTTGCAAGGGGAATTATCTACAAACACTGGTAAACTTATTAAAAAAGAGAAAAAATAATGTATTATGTCATCTACAAAAATGTACTGAGAATCGACAAACAAAAATCAGATTTCATGAATTGGCTTCAGGCATTCTGGCCTATTTTACAAAATTGGGGCGCTACATCTGTTGAACTCTGGAATCATCATGAAAAGGACAGACAAATCCTTTTCTGCTGTTACACAGTAAAAAATCTTAATAAATGGAATAAAGAAGCGATGAATTCAAAATTTGGGGCTCTCGTCCGGGCACTGAATGATATTGTTGAAATGGACCAGATGTCTATCAAGATAACAAGATCGATGCCAGATCATAACAACTGATAAATATCCATTATTGACGAGAAAAAATAGGAATCAGGATTGATTTAAGGACCCCATACTAAATGAAATTTTTTAAGAAATCAAGAAAATCGGTGCTACATGCCCAATTTGAGAGCGAAAGAAAAAGGATCATCAACCGAGCCGTTACATTGGGTGCCCTTCTATGCACCATACTAATTCCTCTTTTTAGCTGGCTTGATCTGATATTCAAATCTCATATGTTCTGGACATTGGCATTTATCCGTCTGATTACCACGGCCATTGCCATTATAATATATTTCCTATCCAAAACTGAATTGGGAGAGGAAAAACCTTATTTTCTGACTGCCACGCTTGCAATAATCGTTTGTGGGTCTATCACTAGCATGTGTTATTTAGACCAGGGACCTGGTGATCCATATTATGCTGGTATCAATCTGCCATTGCTGGGAATTGGCATCATGATTCCATTAACACTGGGTGAAGGAATAATTGTTTTTGTGACCGTTTGGCTTCTCTATCTCATTCCAGGTTTATTCCAGTTAAAGAACCCGGAACTGGGTATATTTATTAACAATAATTTTTTCCTGGTCTCTACAATTGTCATTTCCATCGCGGGTTCGCAATTTCAATTGATTAATCGGAAAAAAATATGGCAAACCAACCGACGACTTCAGATCGCAAATCGAAAAATAAAAAGTCACGCGGATGAATTAGAAGAAAAAGTTAAAGAAAGAACACAATGGTTTCTTCAATCCGAAAGGTTGGCCGTCGTAGGACAACTTGCAGGTGGTATCGCCCACGATTTTAATAACATCCTCACGGGTATTTTAGGGGTCTCTTACCTATTATTGCAATCACTTCCCAAACACGATCCTATTCGAAAAGATATCGAAAGTATTCAAAGGGCTGGGAATCGTGCTGCAGATCTCGTTAAACAACTCCTTGCATTTAGTCGCAGACAAATCCTAAGTCCGAAGTATCTGAACCTGAATATGGTTATCTATGATGTAGAAAAAATGCTCTACCCCTTACTTAGAGAAAATGTGGAACTGATTGTAACTACTGATAAAAACCTGGGTTATGCATTACTCGATCCCATTCAGGTTGAACAGATTCTCCTGAACCTCGCAGTAAATGCCAGAGATGCCATGCCCGAAGGCGGCAAATTTATTATCGAAACAAAAAATATTTATTTAGATAAAACTTATTGTAATATCGGAAAAGTAAATTTAGTACCAGGTGAATATGTAATGCTCATAGCCAGTGACACAGGAAAAGGCATGAGTAAAGAAATAAAAACAAGAATCTTTGAACCTTTTTTTACAACCAAAGCATCTGGAAACGGTACTGGACTTGGTTTGTCTACAGTCTATGGTATTATTAAGCAAAGCCATGGAGATATTCTCGTTTACAGTGAAGAGAATAAGGGAACGACATTTAAAATATATTTTCCCAGAGTTCGACCAAAGAAAAAAGAGATTAGCAAACATGTCATCAAACCCTCATCGTTACGTAGGGGCAAAGAGACCATTCTTTTGGTCGAGGACGAAGAAGAAGTTCGTGCTTTGACTGCACGTATGTTAAAACGACAGGGATATAAAGTGATTCAAGCTGGGGAAGGGCAAACTGCTCTCACAAAAGCAGAAAATTATAAGGGATCAATTGACCTGTTGCTGACAGATGTCATTATGCCTCATATGACAGGCATCGATCTGGCGCAGCGCCTTAAACGAATGCAATCAAAAATGAAGGTCCTTTTTATTTCGGGTCATATCGACGGCATTGTTGCCCATCAGGAAATTTATCAGTCCGATTTCCCATTTTTGCAAAAACCCTATACTTTTGAGACTTTACATAAGAAAATCAGCAGTGTTCTTGATAATTAGACAATTCGAAAAACAGACAATTTTCTTTACAACATCCTTGGTTGACAATATTTTTATCCTGTACCAATAACGACATTCAAAATATAATTGGTATATTATTTGCTAATTAATCATTGATTTTTATCAAATATGACAGAATATTAACATTTATGTCATAGTTTAAATAAGATCTTAGGGGAATATTACAGAATGGCCCGTATCCAATCTGAATTAAAGAAGTTTGCACAATTTTTGACCAATTCGAACGATCTCGATACGATTTCTTACAGGAATGAGCTATATAAAAGGGTTGATGCGATTACAAAAATGATTCAAGAAGAACCCTTTTGTGAAAAATGGGCGGATGAATTTTATCGCCTTTTCGACCAATTTGACATCAGCCCTGTACACCAACGAGCCCGCAGCAAACCACTCGGTTATTCAGGAGACTATCTAATTATTGACTGGATTTATAC
>CAZIAH010000100.1:0-15947 GCA_964537715.1 uncultured bacterium
GGTGGGACCAATGCGGAAAATGCATTCTCCTATCACATCTATGCCGATTTCCCGGAAGACGGTCAGGTATCCACGGAACATTTTGTCGGTGATTTGGCTGGAATGAGCTGGAGTCATGTGAATTATGCGGCCCATTTGCCGGATTTTGCTCTGAGGAAAGACGGCGATCAGTATGTCCGGGAATTTTCTCTCAAGGTGTACGATGATACTTATGTAAACAGCAATCCCGAAGCTTCGCGCGTGCAGCTTGTAGCGGGAAAGATCATGGGACTTTCTTTGGCCATATGCGAAAATGATGATCTGGCCGAGGAACCGAAGGTACGGGACAATTTTTTCGGTTCGGTGTGGGTTACCGCAGCCCGCTATAACAGTCATTGGGAGAATGCAGACGATTATGGTGTCGTGATACTCGTTTCCGGGACGAGTTCCGTTTCGGACGAAAACCAGTTACAGGATACGGGTTTTCGATTGTTCCCTAACCCGAGTTCCGGTTCGATCCGGTTTCATCTCGACAGTCCCCAAACCGGAAATTATCACATCACGATCTATAATATTCTCGGCCGGGAAGTCGCGCGTCTGAACGGCAACAAAACCGGACAGACCTTGGAAAAAAGAATGCGGCTTTCTTCTCTTCCGCAAGGGATCTATTTTGTCCATGCGGAATTCGGAAATCATAGTTACATTCAAAAGATGACATTGACAAACGGAAGATTGTAATTTGAGGATATGCTGGGAAGATCGCTGTAACGTTTCTTCCGTTTACGAAAAAGGGGAATGTGTTTTAAAAAGACATTCCCTTTTTTATTCAATTGAAATATTTTTATCCCTGTCCCGTATTCTCTGGATGCGTTGAAGTACGGGAGGATGCGAGTAGTTCAGAAAAACATAAAATGGGTGCGGTGTTAAATTAGAGAGATTGTGCACCGAAAGGATTTTCAGTGCATGAATCATATCTTCGGATTTTCCGGTGGTGTCCTTTACGAATTGATCCGCTTCGTATTCATTTTTCCTAGAAAAAATATTCATGAAGATAGAAAGGATCAGTTCCACCGGCGAATAGAGCATGCCAAAGAAAAGCAGTCCCGCGTAGATAGAGATGTGCTCCATGTAAAAAGCGTGAAACAGGCCTTCGTTTCTCAAAAATATCGAAAGCAGGTAAAACACAATTCCGGTATGAAGGATACTGATCACCAATCCTTTGATGATGTGTTTCTTCTTGTAATGGCCAATTTCATGCGCAAGGATAGCCACGATTTCAGGGATCGTATGTTTTTCCATCAATGTGTCAAAAAGAGCGATACGTTTGGTTTTACCAAATCCGGTAAAAAAGGCATTGGATTTGGAAGACCTTTTCGAACCGTCCATGATAAAAATCCCGGAAAGCGAATATTTCACAGTTCGGGCGTAATCCATGATCCGCTCTTTTAATTCTCCATCTTCAAGCGGCTTGAATTTATTGAAAAGCGGCATGATCCATGTTGGTGCGATAAATTGAATAAAGAGTGTGAACAGAACGGAAACGATCCAGCAGTATAACCAGGCCAAATTCCCGGCATACTGGAAAAATGCCAGGACTCCCGCGAGAAGCGGTCCTCCGATAATCAGTGAAAGCGCCAGCGTTTTAATTTGGTCCAGTACGAAAGTCCGCGGCGTAGTTTTGTTGAAGCCGAACCGCTCCTCGATCACAAATGTGGCGTAGATCTCGAACGGCAGTGAGAGAATTGTCTTCAGGAATATCAGTGTGCCAATGTAGATCAGGCCGTTCCAGATCGGATGGAGCCCGAATGTGCGGATCGTTTGATCCAAAGCATTGAACCCGCCGGCAAACCAGAATGTCAGTGTAAGAATGAGGCTAAAGGCCGATGTGATAAAACCGAAACGGGTGTTGGTTCGAGTGTATTCCTGGGATTTTCGATACGCTTCGGCATCGTAAATTCCCTCAAATTCTTTCGGGAGTTTGGTGCTCAACCGACTCAGGTTCAGGAGATCGGCAGCAGTATTGAGAACGATCTCTATCAAAAGCGTCGAAAGTATGATGATGGTATAGATGTTCATATTTTTCCTGATAGTTTTAATTACCATTCAATATACGTGATTCGTCGATTATTTCCAAGAAGACAAGTATAAGAAAGTACGGATATTTTCCACGAATCGCCGAACCGTTTTTTTATTGATTTAGCGATGATTTTTGTTTAATTTAAAATTGATTTTCAAATTAAGGAAGGATGGACATGATCAGAATATTAAAAATTAGTACTTGTCTTTTTCTTGTGTCCGGTTTATATGTTTCGCTGTTTGGTCAAGTACCGATGCAAAAACGGCTGCACGTTGGAGTGTCTGCCGGAGTGGGATTCCCCAAAATTTCTTATTCACATTTCAGATCACCTGTTTCTCTGGTCGGGAACGGAATGGTCAATTATCGCCTGGGCCGAAAAATCGGCGTTCAATTGGAAGGTGGAGGATTGATCACATTCGATCTGGGTACGGCGGGCAGGGAAAAGGGAGAATTGAAATTTAATTTTTTATGGTCTGCAGTCGATCTGATCTGGCGTGTTCGGGGCGAAGTTCGTAGCGAGTCCTTTATTGCCGGCGGAATCGGGGGCTACAAGCTGCTGCAGCAGTATGATAATGATAAAGATGATTTGAATACTTTGGGAATCAATCTGGGACTGATCAGCTGGACGTTTCGAAATCGATGGACGGGTCTGTTTGATGTTCGATGGCATCTTCTGTTTGAACCCAGCAATAATCCCCAGGTATTGACGCTTTCATTTGGTATTCTTTTTTGAGAATGAGAAAGGGGTCTGAAAAAAAAAGAGACGGAATCCGGTTCCGTTTGAAGCAGTTGAGACGTCGGATTACCTATTCGGATGGTTTCCTCCAATTCGCGGCGTTTTTGGCCTATATTTTGATTTATCTTTATTTTCGCACACTCAAAGTGCGTTATTACTTCCATCCGGAATTCCTCGAGTTGGACAGAAATAAGGTTTTTTTCGGATTCTGGCACGGCCGGCAGTTTTTACTGATTCCAAGTTTTGGTCACTGGAACACCACATTGATTACCGACATCAGCTGGGCCGGAGAGATTCAGACCCGCATATTACAGCGATTCGGTTATATCGTGGTTCGGGGATCGAGCAAGCGAAAAGGCGTTCAGGCGCTTCTCCATGTCAAGAGAGAAGCCGAGAACGGACATTCTGCTGCTTTTGCCTTGGACGGACCCAGTGGGCCGATCTATCAGGCCAAACCAGGAATTCTGTTTTTGGCCAGGAAAATGCACTATCCGATCATTCCTTTGACATCCGGAGCAAAAAGCGCATGGATTCTGAAAAACACATGGTGCCGCTACCTTTTTCCAAAGCCGTTTTCAAAGTGTTTCGTGGCGATGGGCAAACCCGTTTGGATTGAGGAAACGGACGAAGAAGTGCTTATTCAAAATCTCAATCGAACAATGAATCAATGGACACAATACGTTGATTGCAAGCTTGATGAACAGGACGGAATCATTGAACATTGAGTATTTAGTATGTAGTATATAGTATTTAGTTTTAAACAAGTTCTCAATCGATCTATGCTCGATGTTAAAATATTTTCATTGAGCAATGAGCACTTAGCATTTAGCATTGAACAAGTAAACAAAAATAAATGCTCAATGTTCAATTCGAAATGTTCGATACTAAATGAATTTCATAAACACTTAGTATTGAGTACTTAACATTGAACAAGTTGTCAATTGATTGACTAGGGATAAATTTTACATGGAAACAAAAATTCAGGTCCGTTCTTTTGATTCGCCTCTTTCTCCCGAAGATTTTAGTAGTATTCCGAGAAGACCGGTTTATGCGATTCTGGATAATCTTCGGAGCGCGTTTAATGTCGGCTCCATTATCCGGACTGCCGACTGTGCACTCATGGAACGGGTCTATCTTTGCGGTATAACGGCCCAACCGCCTCACAAAAAACTGGACAAGACCTCGCTTGGCGCTATGCCCTATGTTCCCTGGACTCATAAAGAAACACTTATTGAAGCGGTGACGGAAGTCAGAAATCTGGGCGCCCGGATCGTTGCCCTGGAGTTGACCAATCAAAGCAAAGCGATCTGGGAGCATCAATTTTCACTTCCGACGGCCCTGATTCTGGGAAACGAGGCGCTGGGCGTGTCCCGGGAAATTCTGGCGCTGGCCGATGATATTGTCGAAATTCCCATGTTCGGATATAAGAATTCACTGAATGTGGCTGTGGCTTTTGGTATCGCGGTCTATGAGATACAGCGACAATTTTGGGATCATATCGGAAAAGAAAGCCGAATTCGATCGGATCAAAATTAATAAGGGCCCGAACGTTTGTCCAATTGCGTGTTAATTCTTTATCACTCTGTAATAACCGTCTGTCATTGCCATAACGTGAGAAATTCAATGAACAAGTGTATCAATAAAAATATCATTGGTGTGACACACGAGGTGCTCCATGAAAAAGAATCAAATTGTTGTTTTATGGATGTTGTCCGTTTGTTTGGTTGGACAGGTTGAGGTGAATGCTGTGGACACGCGAGACGGAGATAAAT
Source organism: uncultured bacterium (assembly GCA_964537715.1). Taxonomy (GTDB): domain Bacteria; phylum Zhuqueibacterota; class QNDG01; order QNDG01; family DSAB01; genus CAZTZL01. The sequence goes on from CAZIAH010000100.1 coordinate 4,565, forward strand.
ACGAAAAGATGAGACAGGAAATGGTCGATAATCAGATCGTTTCGAGAAATGTTCGCGATCCTCTTGTCTTGCAAGCAATGAAGAAAGTGAGACGACATCGGTTCGTACCCAAAGCGTACCGACCCTATGCATACAGCGACGAGCCGTTGCCCATCGGTCACGGGCAGACGATTTCCCAGCCGTATATCGTGGCGTACATGACAGAAGTGCTACGATTGAAGGGAAACGAAAAAATCTTGGAGATCGGAACCGGGTCGGGCTATCAGGCCGCCGTACTGGCCGAAATTGTCAGAGAAGTGTACACGATTGAAATTGTCAAACCGCTTTGCGAGGAGGCGAAAAGACGGCTGATCGCGGAAGGATATCGAAATGTACACTGCAGATGCGGCGACGGTTATCAGGGCTGGCCGGAGAGTGCTCCATTTGATGCGATTATCGTTACCGCGGCTCCTCCTGAAATTCCTGAACCCCTTATTCAACAATTAAAAAATGGTGGGAGAATGGTATTGCCGGTTGGAGAGGGTTTTCAAGAACTTATTCTGATCACAAAAAAAGCCGGAAAAGTGTACAGACAAAATCTCATTCCGGTCAGATTTGTGCCCATGACCGGAAAAGTACAGGAGAAAAAGGAATAATCTCTCCTGTTCGTTAACAATGGATAAGAAAAGTTCATTCGAAATAAATTGATAAATATTTCCAAAATTTAAATTCGGTGCAAACCTATCCCTTCAAGTTCCGTAGAATAAATATGAAACGGCAATGGAAAAAATATAAAGGGGAAATAGATGAACGAAAAGAAATCGGAGAAGGAACCGATCAGGAAGCTGTACAAATCTCGAAACGATAAGGTTATTGACGGAGTATGCGGGGGACTGGCTGAATATCTGGGTATGGACAGCACTCTGATACGAATCCTTTGGCTGTTGAGCATACTTTTTCATGGATTGGGCCTGATCGCCTATGTGTTGGCTATGATAATTGTGCCGGTCAATCCTGAACATCAAAATCCCAAAGATAAAAAAGAAAAGAAAAAGAAAGATTCAGGAAATGGCGTATTATTGTGGGGAATTGTGTTGATTGTTCTCGGTCTGATTTTTCTGTCCCAGCAGTTGGGTTGGCATTACCGCTGGCACACCCCATTTCAGTATTTTCATTTTTGGAAAGTTTCCTGGAAAACCATTTGGCCTTTGGGACTTGTTCTGTTGGGGATTCTCTATATTATTCATACATTCCGTTCCGATGGGAAAGATCAGAAAGAACAATCCAAGTCAGGAGCGAAAAAACTTTTTCGAAGAACCGATCAGAAGATGATTGCAGGTGTTTGCGCGGGAATCGGACAGTACTTCAATGCGGATGTTACATTGGTAAGAATCACTTTTGTCGTCATGGCTCTGGCAACGGATGTTTTCGTTTGGATTATCCTGTATCTCGCACTCATTGTCATGCTGCCAAAGGAGACGGTTCTTCAGCCGAATGAGAAAAAATAGGAAATCGATTTGGGAGATATATAATGGTTCAGAAGAAAAAAAATTCGATCCTTCCGGGTATATTTTTAATTTTTATCGGATTGTGGCTTTTCAGCCGTCAATCCTCTTACCTCTCTTTCCATTGGGATAAAGTTTATCCGATTTTTCTTGTCGTTTTGGGTTTGTTGTTGATCTCCGAGGTTTTTTGGCGTAGTCAGCCGGGAAATATATTTTGGGGTGTCATTGCACTCATTCTGGGTATTTTTTTCATTCTCAGAAATTTTGATGTCATACCTTATTTCTATGCGGATGAGTATTGGCCTATTTTTTTAGCCGCGATAGGACTGGGATTACTTTTGCTCTTTTTATTGAATCCCAAAGACTGGGGCATATTGGTTCCAGCCTGTTTGTTTCTGTTTTTCGGTGTGGGTTTTTTTATTCACATGATAAATGGTTCGTATTGGGGATGGACCGATTTTTTGATGCACTATTGGCCAGTCATTTTTATCTGTATCGGGCTGACATTAATCTTCCATAACATTATCTATCCTACTGACAAGAAAAAATAAGAGCAAACGTTTTTTGGATTCCAATCGAAGAATGTTTCCAAATTTAAATGTTGCAAACATTTAATATTTTTTCCCTTGTTTTTTTTCCATAAAAGAAGTACCATCATACGGGGAGAGGAAATGTGGATAGAGATATAATTATCCAATCCTCTCATAATTTCCAAAGATTCAATATCTTGAGGTGATAACTTTCCCGCGAATAAATCTTGGAGTGGGAGAAGTTTGCTTATACGCCGTTGTGCTTGTCTGTTCTGGACTTTTTAGAGACCATGTTCGGAAAAAAGAAAAAGGAAATTAGATTTATTAAGAAGGAAACTCCGGCCTTTTTTGAATGGGCAGTAGAAAAAGATTTTTTCTCTTCTGCACTGTCCCCTGATGAACGTACGCAGACGCTTTTGGTTGAAATTCAAAAACGAAGTCTGGCAGAACAGGTCTTGTTGCTAACCTGGAATGTCAATGAGAAGACCTGCAAGGTTCTGAATAGTTCCCCTGTGAATGAGAAACCATTTTTCAGTTCAAAGATATTGTCTTTGCTGATGGGCAAAGGATTCGCGAAAAAATCGATTCTTATGTTATCCGGTTTTAATGAAGATAAATCGATTCAAGAATCACTGAAGCGTTATAAATGCAGTTCATTGATCTTGTCACCGCTAAATATTCATGCCAATTATATCGATGCCATTTTACTGGTCAACTACTCTGCCTTGCAGGATGAAGCAAGGGTGCTGGATTTTATATCTTTCGTATCGTCTGTATTGGCCCTTTCAATTCAAAATGCGAGGCTTTATCGCGAACTGAAAAAGAAAAGGACGGAACTAAATAACTGGGTCAAACATGTTGAAGAGCGTATCGAAGAAGGAACCAAGAACCTGCTTGAAAAGGAGTTTCAATATCATGTATTGTTCGAAGGAACGAATGATGGTATTATTATACATGATAATTCGGGTGAACTGATCGAGATTAATCGTGTTGCTTGTCAGCTCTTGGGATACGAACGAAAGGAATTGCTGAGATTAACCTGGAAAGAGATTACAATAGACCAAGCGTTTTCCGAACAAGAGAACTATTTTCAAAATATATTTCGTGGGCAAAAAGCAAAGACATTGGAGACATTATTAAAGAGAAAAGATAAAACGACATTTGAAGCAGAATTGAGCAGCAGAAAAGTCTGGTTTCAGGGAAAAGAGGTATTTCAGAGTTTCATTCGCGATGTTACCGTGAGAAAGGCATTGGAGGAGAGTTTAAGGGAATCGAAAGAAAAATATCGTTTGCTGGTTGAGTCTTCTCTCATCGGTGTGTTTATCATTCGTCATGGCAAAATTCAATTTGTGAACAGCAAATTCGCCGATTTCCTGGGTTATACAAAAGATGAATTGATTGAAAAAGACTTTTTTGAATTTGTTGCCCCGGAAGATCGAAGCATGGTGATCAGCCGTGAGAATCAAAGAGAAAAAGGCAAGGAAGTGATAGATCATTATGAAGTTCGATTTATCAAAAAGGGAGATGAAAAACTATACGGTGAAGTTCGATCATGTAAAGTTGAAATGGGTGGAGAGGATGCCGTTCTTGGCAATGTTGTGGATATCACAAAAAGAAAGAGACTGGAGATACAGCTTTTTGAAAGTCAGAAAATGGAATCCATCGGCACATTGGCCGGTGGGATTGCTCACGATTTCAATAATCTTTTAGGTGGCATTTTAGGGTATGCATCGTTGTTATTGAGTGACATACCCAAGAATCATGTTTATTACAATGATATCTATACCATCGCCGAAACGGCAAAGCGAGCGGCCGATTTAACGAACCGTCTTTTGGCTTTTGCGCGCGGCGGGAAGTACCATGTTCGTTCCATCGATCTGAATCAAAATGTAGAGGAAATCGTATCCACCCTTTCCCGTACAATCGACAAGTCAATTACCATCGAAACTTCACTGGGCAAAAATCTCTGGTGGGTGAGAGGCGATTCCGGCCAAATCCATCAGGTCATTATGAATATATGCCTCAATTCGGTGGATGCTATGCCGGGCGGTGGAAAATTGACACTTAGAACAGCCAATGTGATTTTGGATGAAACTTTTTCTCAGACTCAGTTGGGTGTTAAACCGGGAGACTATATTCGCGTTGCGATATCGGATACAGGCGTAGGAATGGATGAAAAAACCAAGAACAGAATTTTTGAACCATTTTTTACGACAAAGCCTGCCGGAGAAGGAACGGGTTTGGGGTTGGCAATGGTGTACGGTATTGTCAAGAATCATGAGGGGGCCATTCTTGTGGACAGTGAACTTGGCAAGGGGACCAAGGTGTCTATATTATTGCCCCGATTCCAGGAAATCAATGAGGAACATAAACCGGTAACCGTTTCAGAATCTTCGGGGGAAAACAAAGTTATGCTTGTGGATGATGAACTGCTCATTAGGCAGGTTGGAAAGCGCATGCTGGAAAAAGGGGGATATGAAGTGTTGTTAGCGAGTAATGGAAAAGAAGCACTTGAGATTTACAATAAAAACCGGGATGCCATCCATCTTGTGATTCTGGATCTGATTATGCCGGAAATGGGCGGTAAAGAGACTTTTAAAAAGCTTCGAGAAGCGAACCCAGATATCAAGGCTATATTTACTTCCGGTTATGGTCCATACAATTATCATAATTTGGAACAGTTCGGAGATGTCGTTTTTATACAAAAACCCTTCCAGACAGAAGTTCTCCTTCAAGCCGTTCGAAAAATAGTATAGAAATTTACAAAAAAATCGAAATTTGGAACAAGGTTTGCAAATTATTATCTAAAAAAAAATCCTTTTTAGAAGTGTGGAAAATACCGGTTTCAGAGCATCCGATATTGATTGAAGAAAAGATCAACCATTTTTAAAGGATCCATGAATACCAATACTGAAAAAACAAAGACTTACGGATTAAAAATTCCGGAAAAAATATACGAGGAATTGTACTCCAAAGCGGATATTTTATATTTTCTTATCAATAATGAAGAAACCATCGTTTCCTGTAATGCGACTGCCCTGGAAGTTTTGGACTATGAGAAAAAGGAAATAGTCGGAAAAAAATTCCTAAAATTGATTGACGATTTTTATTTTGATGAAATAAAAAAGGCCATTAAAAAATGTAAAAGCAAAGGCTATTTGAAAGATGCAAATGCATGTTTAAAAAAGAAAGACGGACGCTGTATTCCTGTTATCATAAATGGTCTGTCCGTTGCAGATGCTTCCAGTAATATCACGGTGATCAGACTCTATATTAAAAATATTACTGATGTTATTCAACTGCAGACAAGGCAAAAATTGTCTGCGCGTTTTTTAGAGCTGTTCAATGGAAATTATTCGTTTGAAAAATTATTAGAAAATGTTTTAATCGAAATACAGAAGAGTATTGGAGCTGACGGGATCGGACTATTTTTGGAAGACAAAACTGGAACGAAATTTACTCTTGGCAAATGGAACAAATTGGCCAGTATTCCTGAGAATGATGTGGACGATTTCAGGAAATGGTCGGCAGAACGGTGGCAACAAATCGCCGATGGATGTTCCCTGAATGCCTTATGCCCCGTTACAACTTCCGGAAGTGTGCTCATTGATTCACTCTCAAATTTGATGGTCGAATTGTCCTGCGAAGATGAGAAGGATGATCTGGTATCTTTGGCGGATTATGAGTCGCTCGGAATTGTTTCGCTAAAAACAGATCGATTTAAACATGGATATTTGGTAATTACGCATATCCTTTCGAAGCAATGGTGTTTAGACAGTATAGAATTTTTGGAATCTGTTTTGCCATTTGTTCTTCGGAGGAAAGAAAAACCGGTTCCTGTTTCCATTACCAATACGGATCCTTTGAATCTGTTATTGCAGGTTTCCATTTTAGGAATCTTATTCGTCAAAGATGGGATCATCCAATCCGTAAATGAATGGGTTGAAAATTTTCTGAAACTGCCCGGTGATCTGATTAACGGAAGGCCCGTTACAGATTTTATTGCTTCAGAATTTCATGAGAGGATCGGCAACAGTTTTTCGGAAGGTTCGGCTGAAGGGCCCAAACAAAATTGTGAAATGATTGTGATCACCAAAGATGGAAAAAGGCGATGGATAGAAAGCAATCTGATCAGTTTGGGTAATGATCAAATGTCTATTTGGTGCTGGATTAGCAAAGAAGAACGGGAGAGACTCCACGAACAATTGATACAGGCAAGAAAGATGGAATCTCTTGGGATTTTGACAGGCGGAATTGTTCATGAATTTAATAATATGTTGGCTTCGATCTTAGGATACAGTTCACTTTTGCATGAAGATATTCCTAAGAACAGTCCCTATTACAATGACATTTTGCAAATTATGCGGACTTCCGAGAAAGCCACAGAATTGACCTCCAGGCTTTTGGCATATGCGCAGGCGGGTGGAGACAGTGTCAGCTGTTTGGACATAAATCAATTGGTAAAAGAGGTTGCCGGTATTTTATCACGCACTTTGAGTAAAACGATTACAATCCGTGCCGAGCTGAATTCCGAACTGGCATCCATTGTGGGAGATACAGGACAAATACAACATGCGATTCTGGAAGTGGCATTAAATGCACGCGATGCGATATCCAACGAAGGGAAGATTGTTTTTAGGACGAGTAATATTCAGCTTGATGAAAACAATGTACAGTTGCATTCGGGAGCGAAAGCCGGTCAGTATGTACAATTGACAATTAGTGATTCTGGTATCGGAATGAGCAGTGAAATTAAAGAACAAATATTTGAACCCTATTTTACTACCAAACCAGAAGATACCGGAAAGGGGCTGGGATTGTCAATCGTTCAGGATATCATTGAAAAACATGGCGGTTTTATTTCAGTATTCAGTGAAAAAGATAAGGGGACCGTTTTCAAGATTCACCTGCCTGTTTGTGATAATCAAAAACGCTCGCAACAAAAAGTTTCTACAATAAATGCAAAACCGACATTGGGGAAAGAAACCATTTTACTGGTGGATAATGAGAAAGCCCTGAAAGAAACAGCCCGAAAAATGCTTACACGTTACGGTTACAAGGTAATTTGTGCGGAGAGCGGCCCCGAAGCGATTGCGATTTATAAAAAATACAAAAACCGGGTCGATCTGGTCATTCTGGATCTGATTATGAGTGGAATGGAAATTTCAAAAATTTTAGTCTGGTTGAAAAAGCTAAATCCAAGAATCAAAATTATCGCCGCGGCAGGGTTGGGAGAAAAAGAAGCGTATGGAAAAGCGGTCACATCCCATATTTCCGGAATTATTCATAAGCCTTATCAACTGAGATCTTTGCTGCAACAAGTTCGTACTGTATTAAATGGTTGATTATTTTAAACCATCCTGACGTATCGGGGTGGATGCTTTGTGGTTCCAAATTGTAAAATTCTTTTCTTTTTGTAAACCAGTATATAATCGTACTGGTTTTTTTCTATCAGGCCAAAATATTTTTAAAATGCAAATTGAGAAATCAAATCGGATTAAAATGAGGTGATTATGTATAATCAATTCTTTGTTATTTAAGGCGTTATCTTATATTTCTCTGGTTAAGATAAGTGATTTGAAAACGGCAGATATAAATGCAGGTCATTATTTTTCATTTTTTACTTGAAAAAGACAGAAATGACACATTTTTGGCATGGTTTAAGCAAAACACTAATTGGCGATTCTACAATATATTAGAAATGCTGAGGAGGTTTCTCTGACGAATTCGGATTTGAACAGGAAAGATCAGAATTTCATCCATTTTCAGGTTGGGCACAGCAAGGACGATAAGTTTCTATCCGATGTTGTGCACAAGATAAAAAATAATCTGGGCGGCATTGGCGGATTTGCTTCTCTTCTGGAAAGAGACCTCGACCGCAATGATCCGAGGAAAAAGCTTCTGCAAAGAATTATCGACGGTGTCCATCGCCTGAATGAATTTGTCATTCATTTAATGACTTTGGTGCAAAAGGCGGAACCCAGTTTTGAAAAGATCGCTTTAAAATCTTTGCTCAAGGAAATCTGCTATAATTTCACCAAAGAGGATAAAGATAAAGAACAGGTTGCTGTCATTCATACCGATTTTCCGGAAGAGAAAATCGAATGGTCGGGGGATCCCTATCTGGTTCGGGAGCTGTTTTATCATGCCTTCCGTTTTACACAACTGGTCGGCGGGCAGATTGAATGGGTCAAAATTTATCCTCCGGAAAATTCAATAATTAATATAGAAATTCTTTTTAATGATGGCATGGTTCCCTCCGATCAATTGGATGACATTGTTCGCTTTATCGAGAATTGTGAACCCATCGAAGCGCGGCTTTCTCTTGCTGTCGTTTATAAAATAGCGGTTTTGCATCACGCTCGCATTTCACTTGGGACGATTTCGGAAAAACATCATACTTTCTTGATTCAATTAACTGAAGGAAATTGATACATGACCGATGAACAAAAACGTATTCTGGTTCTTGATGATGAGGAAATGATCCGTGAACTGCTGAACGAAACTTTCCAGAGAAAAGGTTTTTCCGTTGACGTGACTGCCAATGGAAAAGAGACGCTTGCCAAACTTGAGGAAAATCCCTACGATCTTCTGATTACCGATATTAGACTGCCCGATATCAGCGGAATGAAAATTCTTTCGCGAGTCAAGGCGAAATATCCCGGTATCGGCATTATTATGATTACCGCTTACGGTTCAATAAAGAGTGCAGTGAAAGCAATGAAACAGGGTGCGTTCGATTATATCACAAAACCCTTCAGTCTGGATGAAATGGAGCTGGTTGTCGGTAAATATTTTGAATATCAGAACCTGGTCGACGAGAATCGATATTTGCGGTCGGAACTGGATAAAAAATTCAGTTTTGAAAACATCGTCGGGAAAAGCGAACCTATGAACCATGTTTTCGAAGCGATTCAAATGGTTGCGCGGAGCAAAGCCACTGTACTGATTCAGGGTCCGAGCGGTACCGGTAAAGAACTCGTGGCAAGAGCGATTCATTACAACAGCGACAGGCGTCAAATGCCGTTTATCACAACCAATTGTGCGGCGCTTCCGGAAGGTCTTGTCGAAAGCGAGTTGTTCGGTCATGAAAAAGGGGCATTTACAGGGGCATATAAAACCACGAAAGGTCGTTTTGAAATGGCCGACGGAAGTACACTTCTTTTGGACGAAGTGAGCGAGATTTCGCTGGGGCTCCAGGCCAAATTGCTGCGTGTACTTCAGGAAAGAGAAATTGAAAGGGTGGGAGGAGCAAAGCCCATTCCAGTGGATGTCCGAATCATTGCCACGACCAACCGTGATCTCAAGAAAGAGGTCGAGGAAGGACGTTTTCGGGAAGATCTTTATTATCGGTTTAATGTCGTTCCGATTCATTTGCCTTCAATATCGGAAAGAAGAGAGGATATCCCGCTTCTCATACAATATTTCATTAACGTGTACAGCGGGGAAAATAGCAAGCAGATAAAAGGCGTCTCGGAAAAAGCAATGAAAATGCTGATGCAAAAAGAATGGCCAGGCAATGTCCGGGAAATAGAAAATTGCATCGAACGTGCGATTGTGATGTCGGGTCCCGATGTGACGACGCTGAATATTGATCATTTTTCTCTGAGCGATCATATTACAAAAGAAGAACCTCTTTTTGACGGATCAAAACCGAAATCCCTGAGAGAAATCGAAAAAACCCTGATTCTGCGAACACTGCGCGAAAATGAGGATAATCGAACCAAAACCGCCGATCTGCTGGGAATCAGTGTCCGCACCCTTCGAAACAAATTAAATGAATATAGAAAAGAGGGGCTTGTCGTCTAAATATGTAATGGGTAAATTGATCCTGACAGAGGAAAAGCTTGCCTTCATTTTTTCTTTATTGCATGCCGAAATACTAGTCATAACCTCCTGTTAATTAAATACTAAATACCGTCGTTGATAGGTGGCATGAATGTTGCCTGTTTGTAAGTACAGATATAGTAATGATTTGTGCGTTTTCGATGAAAGGTGATGGGGAGGTTCTATGAACGGCGACAAAAGCCTTCTTTTTGTGGATGATGAGGAAGAAATACTCGATATTCTTGTCGATCTTTTTTCGGATGATGGGTATCAGCTGCATACAGCCAAACGGGCATCGGATGCACTGGAAATTGTCGAACATCACGGAGTTGATTTTGTATTGTCCGATTTGAAATTGCCCGATGCTTCCGGTTCGGATTTGCTCAATCAAATTCGCGAAAAGAATCCTCATTCGGTAAGGGTATTGACTTCCGGTTATCTGGATCTCAAATTCGGGCGGGTTGCTGAAAACAAAAAGGATGGAACACTTTATCTTTCAAAGCCCTGGGATTTACTGACCTTAAAGCAACTTGTGAATGATCGACTGGGAAATTGATTCACTTCCTCATGAATTCGATGATCGGCGATAGAAAGGGACTTTCAAGAAAACAGACTAATGGCATACACAGACAAGAAAATAAAAAAAATTATTTATATCGATAAAGATAAGAGATCAAGAAAAAAAATTGATGATGTGCTTATCGATCATGGGTATCGTTGCTTCTTTTGTGATAGCGGCAAGGATGGATTCGAAAAAATATTGAAAAAGAATCCTGATCTGGTCATTATCAATTACGCCTTAACCGATTTTACCGCTGAAGAATTTTACACGCATTTTTTGACCGATTATAAGTATCAATCCTTCAAGCATATTCCTTTTATTGTATTGACCAACAACGGGAAATTGGATCGGTCAAAATATTATGGATTGGGTTTTAGTGCCTGTTTGGGAAAACCGTACAGTGTAAAGGAACTGATCGAGTTTGTCGAAGATGTGTTTGCATCTCATCAGATCAAAATGGAGGAAACCCAGTTCTGGACGACCATACACGAAGCAAAAGATTTTCTGGAAAAGGTCGTCGAAAGTTCTATTGATTCTATCATTACCACGGACAGAAAAGGTATTATCACCTATTGCAATCATGCCAGCGAGGAGATGCTTGGCTACAGTTTTGAGGAGATGGTAGACAAACGGGTCAGCAGATTTTTGGCTGATGGTCCTTCGGAATTGTTGAATATTAGTGCTTTGCTGAGAAAAAGAAAGAAATTGCCAAATTATAAGACGGTGGTTATTGACAAAAAAGGCCGGAAAATTCCTATCAATCTTTCGATTTCTACCATGCAGGATGGAAATGGTAAAGTCATTGGCGCCATTGGAATCAGCAAAGAAATCGAAGGGAAGAATTTTTCTGAATATGATAGTTATGCCTCAGACCGCTTGGTTGCCGTGGTCGAGACAGCAGTGGCAGTCAACCATGAAGTGAATAATCCCCTGGTACCAATTTTGGGTAATGCTCAGTTTCTGCTTCATGAAGGAAAAAT
>CAZIAH010000101.1:0-14878 GCA_964537715.1 uncultured bacterium
ATAATAATCAAGCGTTACAAAAACATCACCCTCCTTAAATTGATTTTCTTGTACCCCCCCCCCCGAGTCCCAACGATATACAACACCATATTTACAATGGAAAAAATTGCTAAACAAAAGGACAACTGTTGAACTATTTTGGCATAATAATGCCATGTTGCAATTTTTATAAATATTATCAGTCAATTGGCTCGAAGACTGGTTGTTTAACTCAATCGCAATCTGATCACAATTCAGAAAATTATTATATGAAATCTTCAAACTAGAATCTGTCAATCCTTTCGAAAGTTCAATCTTGATACAATAACTATTGTCTGTAAACTCACAATGCGAAATCAGCAACGAATCACATTTATTGATATTTATTGCGTAATAGCAATCTCCAAATTTGCAATTTTTTACAGTTGCTCTGGTTTCCGTTCCCTGTATGCCATAAGATAAATAATTAAAAACACAATGGTTAAAAGTTGTTTGGTTGTAATCATTATACAGATTGATTCCCCGCTGCAGTTCAATGTCCTGTCCGTATTCGAGAGACTGAAAAACAACCCTTTTAGTGCTGTCATCACTGCTGGCGTTTATGATTCCCCGCACATCAAGCTGTCCCTTTACTTCATTACCATCCTCATCAAAATAAACATGCACATCTTTTTCTATAGTAAGAGTTGCATTCTCTCCAACAACCACGGTTCCGTGAACGATATAATCCTTTCCGCTCTCCCAGACTGTATTTTCGGTAATATCCCCGGTCACCTCAATCTGCGGGCGTTTTGTTTCCGGCTCGGTGGGGGAAGATTTGGAGCAACCGGAAAAGGAAAAGGGAAGAAGGAGAACGGAGAAGGGAAGTAAAAACAAAACTATTTTTTGCGCTGTAAGTTTCATGTTGTTATGGAAAACGGAAAAAGGAAGATGGAAAAGGGAATTGAAAACAAATAGTCTTTGTACATTGTTAGTTTCATAATAAACTGGAAAATGAAAGAGGGAATATGGAAAAGGATACCCCAGCATTTCTGTTTTTCCATTTTCCTTTCCTCCCTATTCCGTTTTTCCTTACCTCCTTATTCTATATTCGTTTTAAAATTTTTCTTTCCGAACTTTGATCAAATTATAAAGCATTGCAGATATCTTCTGAGTCGTCTTAATAAAATCACTTACGATAATATCTTTGATTATGCCGATTTCCTTCGCAATATAAAGCTGTGTGCGCAGCTCGGCACAACTCCCTCTAGCGATATGAAAAACTAAATATATTCCTTGTTTGTCCCCCGATCGTATCCTTCCGAAATGTTGGATGGAATCGAAACCGCTGAGCGCTGAATTTGATCTTTCAGTCCAAAATCTTTGCAGTCCTTCAGGTTGTTATAAATATCAATCACCAGTCGCATTGATTCTTTCCACACATCCAAATCTTCAAACCCCTTAACTGTCATTGACAGGCTTGACTCCCCTTTTCCATTCTCCATATTCCTTCTTTGCAAATAGGTTGGGTCCACTTGGCATATTTAACCCATACGTTAAGCACAGGAGAACGGATCAATCAAATAATTCAGCATCTTTGAAACGGGGCAGTTCCGCATCCTTTTCGGATAATTTCACGGCATCTGGCGGGAGACGCCAGTCGATTTGCAGATCGGGATCGTTATAGCGAATGCCGCGCTCATGCTCTTTGGAATAATAATGATCCACTTTATATAAAAAGACAGCATTCTTGCTCAAAACCACATATCCGTGCGCAAATCCTTTTGGAATGAAAAGTTGTTTTTTGTTCTCTCCGCTCAACTCGACAGCGACATGTTTCCCGAAATGAGGGGAGTGTTTCCGGATATCGACAGCGATATCCAATACGTAGCCTTGCACGACTCTCACGAGTTTGGACTGGGCAAAAGGTTCGACCTGGTAATGCAGACCCCGGATCACACCGTACTCACTGCACGCTTCATTGTCCTGGACAAAAACGAGTTTTGAAAAGCCGGATTCAAAACGGGTTACATTGTAACTTTCAAAAAAGTATCCGCGGTCGTCACGAAAGACTTTCGGTTCAATGAGAATTACATCTGGAATGGCTGTTTGGGAAATCTTCATGTCGATTATCAATTTAAATCGGTTATCTCTTTTCTACTATAAAAATAAAAAACCAATCATGACACGTCAAAAGTGTCTGTTTTTTTGAACAATTCTTTCGTTCTCTGATAATCTTCTTCAAAATCGATCTCACACCAGGGAAATCCATCCGTCGGAATAAACCCAATGTATCCTTTTTTCATATCGATCAATTCCTGAATGGCATGTTCGAAGAATGCTTGAAACCGGTTATTTTCCATGGCCTTGACGACAACCGATTTTAAATCTTCTAAAATATGAGACCGAATTTTTGTGACTCCGATAAACTCTCCGTCCGCGGTTTCGGAGGACATCTCTTTATTGATTTCTACAACGGCGTCATTGATAATTTTAACCTTCATATCCTCCTCTTTACAAGTCTTGAAATCGATCGGCAAAACGATATCGTGATCGGCCTTCATTAAATTTTCAAATATTTTTTCATGAAAAATAGTATCCGCATGAAAATAAATAAAATCATCATGCAGGAGGTGCTGGGCACACCAAAAAGAGACAAGCACATTGGTGGTCATGTAAAAGGGATTAAATGCAAAAGTCACGTCCTGCGAGGCAAAATCCGTTTCGAACCGGTTTTTCTGATAGCCAGTGACAATGATAATATCATCGATTCCGATTTCTCTGATGAGACGCAACTGTCTCTCGATCAATGTTTCCCCGTTGACCTTTAAATAGGATTTCGGCTTCCCCTTTGTGAGTTGTTCCAAACGGCGTCCGTAACCGGCAGCCATGATAATCGCCTGCATGAATGCTCCTTTACCATGAGTCCTGACATATTTTCAAAATGGCTTCTTTCGAAGTATCCCCCGGATCCATCGTCAGATCGCCCTCGATTTCATCTACCAGCTGTGAACACATTCCTTTCGGCAAACCGAAATCGCGCATCCGGTGATAGACTCCTATGGTCTTCATAAACGATTCGATTCTTTCGGTGATCGAATGCGCTTTTTCTTCTGTTGAGGTTTTTTTATCAAACGGAGGTCCCGGCAAAACCGCTGCGATCTGCGCAAATTGTTCCAGCGCATACGGAAAGGTCGCACGGCACCAGGCCGGGTAAAACGAAGCCAGGCCCCGGGCATGACTGCAATTGGTGTGCGCTCCCAAAGGATATTGCATGCGATGAGGAAGACAGGTAGTGGAATTGGCCAGATTGATCCCACCCAGGGTACTGGCCAGCATCAATTTCCTGCGCGCTTCAACATCCATTCCATTTTTCAAAACCTTTGGCAAATGGGTCACTACAGTTTGAATAGAATACTCAGAAAACAAAATCGTAATGGGATTGGCCTTCCTGGATACAAGAGTTTCAATACCGTGAGTCAAAATATCGAAGCCGGTTTCAGCCGTGACGGATGGGGGGAGAGAATAGGTCAATTCAGGATCAACAATAGCCAGCCGAGGAAATAAAGCCTCACCGCGTAATCCTATTTTCTTTTTCTCTTTGACATCGGTAATGATGGCCCCCTTGCTCATTTCAGAACCGGTGCCGGCGGTCGTCGGAACCGCAATAATGGGCAACGTAGAGACAGGCGCCGGAATTCCATTGCGTATAAAAAATTCGACCGGTTCTCTCCCCGGAATGCAGGCGGCGATTGCTTTGGCCGCATCCATCACGCTTCCCCCGCCGATGCCCATGATCGCCTCAATCTTTTTTTCCCTTCCCAACTGTACGGCTTCATTGATCTCATCCGATTTGGGATTGGAAGTAATATTCGAAAAAAAACTCAAATTTAGGTGCTTCAATGCAGTTTTAATTTTCCCCAATGCGCCGCTTTTTTCTGCGGCCTGGTTATCGGTAACTAAAAGAATCCTTTCGGCAAAAGTGAGGTGCTTCGAAATATGACTGATCTCTCCCTCGCCGAAAATCAACTTCGTGGGCGCCAAAAATTCCATTCGGTACAGGTCTTCTTCATTCATCATAGATTTTCAATTCTTTCTATCTTTTCAAAATAAGCTTCCGATATCAGCTTTTGCCTTTTCATATAAACGGGTTTCAATATTTGATAGACTTCTTTGTACATTTCAAAAATTTTACCATACAAATCCGTGTTCTCGACATTCGGGAAAACCACTTCACGGGTTTTGACGACCCGGGTGGCTTCTGACAAAGAAGAGAACAGGTTGATGCTGATGCCGGTTAAAATAAATGCGCCGAGTGATGTCGTCTCGAATTCATCGATCAGATGCACTTCTTTACCCAAAATATCGGCTTTAATTTGAGCAATGAATTGAATCCGGGCCAGTCCGCCTGAAAACCGGACGGTCTTAACATGAACGCCCTGGGATTGAATCGATTCCATCAGTTGAAAAACAGAATACCCGACACTCTCAAAAACGGCTCGTACTAGGTCTTTCCGGGTATGCGATCTTTCCAGACCGAAAAACACGCCGCGCGCCAACGGATCCCATAGAGGTGCCCTTTCTCCTAACAGATAGGGCAGGAAAATGATGCCGTGACCGCCGGGCAAACTTTCTTTGGCTTCATTCTCCATGACTTCATAAGGAGATTTTTCATCCCGATAAAAGCACTGCTTGACCCACTCAATTAAACCTCCACCCATATTATTGGAACCGCCGATGATAAAAATATTATGGGTGGGTTCATACTGGGTGTATATTTGCGTATTAATGGTCCTTGGCTTCTTTTTTGTCAACACTCTTAAAGAAGAAATTGTGCCGGACACATCACAGGCTTCCCCTTCATCGGATGCACCCGAACCAAAAAAAGCACAGATCGCATCATACGTTGTCAAAATCACCTTGATTTCTCTGGTGGCAGGAAATGAAATCAAACTTTTAAACTTGGATGACGCAGGACCGATTTCACAACCAATATTTTCGACAGGAGGTAGAGTCTCTTCGGGGATTTTAAGTTCTCTCAATAATTCACTCGGATACCTTCTCTTTTGAATATCATAATAAAATTTTTCTGCATTGAGTACATCGGTTACGATGATATCGGTCATTCGATAAATCAAAAAATCATTGGGAGATAAAAAATATTTTGTTTGAGAAAATAATTCCGGTTCCTTATTTTGCATCCACATTATTTTTGGAATCATCAAAGACGGCTGTGCAACCACATTGGGATTCTCTTTCTGAAGCGATTGAAATTGGCTCGTTTTCTTCAGGATTTCCGCTTGTAAAACCGCACGCCTGTCTGAAACCATGATACTGCTGGTCAAAGACTGCCCTCCACTGTTGACCGGCACCAAGCAGGATGATGAAGAAGTGACTGTGATATATTGTATCGATTTTTTGATTTCACTCTCTCGGACGGCCTCCTTGATCACTTCGATCCCTTTTTGCCACCATTCCTCGGGATCCTGCTCGACCTGTTCTCCATACAAAAAAGTATTGACTGGTTTGGAAACGGATTTTAATTTCTGACCCTTTTTATTGAACACAATGGCTCGAATACTCTTGAGCCCCAAATTCAGAATCAATACCATGATTTCTTTCCTGCAAACAATTTGATTTTTTTGATTACCAACCGTTTGACTTCTTCAACTGCATATTTCGAAAACGCAACAAAATTAAAGCTTTTATGCCTCTTTATATAATTTTCAAACGACGTTGAATAACATTCCTTGATTTCAGTCGAAATATTGATCTTTTTAATCCCCAGATCGATAGCGCGAAGAATGTCCTGATCTGCAAGTCCGGATCCGCCGTGAAGAACAAGAGGTTGATCGGGAATCAGATGATGAATCTTTTTTAGTAAATCGAAATCCAGTACATTCTCGGTCGTTGTATAGTGTCCATGCTTGTTGCCGATTCCAACGGCCAGATAATCGACTTTTGCTTCACGAACATACTGAACCACCTCATCCACTTTGACCTTATTCTCATCGTTCCCATGCGATCCGTCTTCCTCCCCCCTAATTTGACCCAGTTCCCCTTCCGCAATAATGTTGCGAGCGTGGGCCTTTTCAACAACTTTTTTTGTCAGGTGGATGTTCTCTTCCAGCGGCAGATGGGAAGCATCCATCATCACCGAATCCCAACCGGCTTCGATGCACCGATCAATCAATTGAATATCCAAACAATGATCAAGGTGTATTTTGAACAGATTCCGGTTCAAATCACGGATCGCCAGCGAGATGAGTTCAAACAGTTTTTCGGGAGACCAATATTTGACGACAGAAGCAGAGGTTTGCATAAAAATACATGCATTTTCAACAGATGCCGCTTCGGCAACGCCACGAATGGTCTCATAATTGAATATGTTAAATGCTCCAAAGATTTCGGACATAAATTCTTATTAAATGTTGAAATGGAAAACTGTGTTTGATTTTGGATATAGCTCCGCCATTTCAGTCCCAGGAAATAAACATCTCTGACTAAAAATAACAGTTGTATCTTACTAAATTTCTTGTTAAAAACCAAAACTATTATTTTAAATATCGCGCACTGACCGATTCTTTTTTAATTGAGCATTTTGACATCCGACCGGGAAACACACAACCGAAGCGCCTGATTAATGGACGGCACAGAAACAACGAGCCGGCTCCGACCCTGAATTTCGACAAGCCTTCCCTCAATTCCCATTAGTGGACCTCGAACAATGGACACACGATCCCCTACATTCATCGTAACACACGATTCCACACATTCACCCTCTTTTAAAATGCGCCTGATGCGGTCGATTTCTTCTTCAGGAACGACAGCAGGCCGGCCCAGAAATTCCACCATGCGTATCACTCCGGTCGTCTGGAGAGAACGATAAAGCTCAACCGAATCCCCCTGGATAAAAACATATCCCCGGAAAAGAGGCTCATCCACCCATTTTTTCCGGTCGCTCCATTGTTTTAATACATGTGTAAGAGGCAAATATGAAAGAATTCCCTTTTTCTGGATTTCATTTGCCACCCGTTTTTCAAAGCGCGGCCGTGTATAGAGCGCATGCCAGTGTTTTTGTGTTCCCGTTTCCATCGAATGGTTTATCTATTCGTTGATCTTTATCAATCCGACCCTACCATTGAATCTTGAATCCTGTTTTACCAATTTTTTTCGAACAGGATAGCTGTTTTTTCGATAAATCTTATTATTTTTAAAATTTTGAAATGGTTTATAATATAATATTGAATCTGTTAAAATGCAATATTTTTCTTCTTTTTAATCCGCCAAACCTCTTCGAAAAATTAAACTTAGCCTTCTATGAAACATTGAGACTAACTTTCGATCTGAATAATGTTTACCTGTTTCAAATATCTCAGGATCTTCTCGACAGATTCATCCACTGACAATTTATCGGTTTCGAGCAAAATCTCAGGTTGTTCTGGCTCCTCGTACGGCGCAGAGATTCCTGTAAATTCCGGAATGATTCCTTCCCTGGCTTTTTTATAGAGTCCCTTGGGATCGCGGGATTCACAAACCTCCAACGATGCCTTAACATAGACCTCGACAAATTCTCCCTCTTGATTTAACTTTCTCGCCCGGTTCCGATCTTTTCGGTACGGTGAAATGAACGAAGTAATCGCAATCAAGCCAGCCTCGGCAAACAGATGAGCGACTTCTCCAATCCGCCGGATATTTTCTTCCCGATCTTCCGGTGAAAATCCAAGATCGCCGTTGAGTCCGTGCCGAATATTGTCCCCGTCGAGAATAAAGACCTGACACCCCATTTCAAAAAGCCCTTCCTGAAGCACCGTAGCAATGGTGGACTTGCCGCAGGCAGACAACCCCGTAAGCCACAGGACAACACCCTTGTGCTGATTTCGTTTCTCTCGATCCTCTTTTTTAATTCCTGTATCGTGCCAGATCACATTGGAACTCTTTTGCCTTTTGGAACCGTCTTCCCCTTTGTTTTTATAAAAATCTTTTAAGATATCCGCCACACATTTTCGCATGATCCGCTCATCCACATCTTTCCCGTCTTCAAGTTTGCGTCGGACTTCTTTGCCGGAGATAAAAACCGTATGATACCCTTTGGGTTGGTATTCATCGATCAATCCCACCCGGTTGATCTCTTCGAAATAGGCCGCAAATCCGACCTTGGCCGGCTGAATGAAAAGTTCGCCGTTGAACTGATCGAATTTCTCGTGGGCATCGAAATCTCCCCAGATGGGCGATCCGTTATCATAGGGCGCATCGGCGTGCTTCCGTCCGATCACAATATCGGTGAATCCATAATTCTGGCGGTAAATCGAATGCATGATGGCTTCCTTGGGCCCGGCGTAAAACATTTTCATGTCCAGACCGATGAGAAGCAAATGGTCTTCAAAATCGAGATGTTTTTCTTTCCACAGATCTGCATCGAAATCGCCCTCTCCGAACACACGGGCTTCGAGCATGGCCTCATAGGTACGCATCCGAATGTCCGCCGGAACATCATCGGATTTCGTGGCGCCGACCAGAGGGTTGAGCGCGGCGCCTGTGAAATGCCCCTGCCGGGTCAAATTTTCTACGGCCCAGATCAATGCATATTCGTGCGCCCGGTGAAGTGCATTCCGGGTCTGAAAAGCCACGACCCTTTCCCATCCCCGTTTGGCAAAAAGTGCACGGGTTTCAAGAGGGGTTAACATATATTTCCCAAAATTCGGATCCTTGGGTTGAGGCAGCGCCCAGATCTTTCCTCCCAATAAATAATTTCTCGGATCGTCATTGAATATGCGCGCCCCGGGATGATCTTTTCGTTCGGTTCCATAAACCGATCTGTTATACCGATCTTTATCAAAGGGATAAATATCGGAAATTTCGAGGAGGCCGATCAATTCATCCCGGCTATTTTTAACGGCAACCGCCTCGCCTTTCTTGAACCCGTCTGCATTCTCTTTTGCAACGGGGAAAGCGACTGGAATGGTCCATGCATATTTTTTGCCATTGCGTTCGATGATTTCTTTCTCAAGTACCTGATAAAATTCATCCGAATGCATCGGTCCCTCTAAGGGCGACAGAGCGCCGTCGGCCATCCGGTAAAAGATCGAAAGATCCGCATCACTGATCGGATAGGTTTTCATTTTTTGGGTTTCGGACAATATCTGATTTTTCTCCATTTCAGGAAGCAGCCGACAGATCAGTCCATTGCCGCCATGGGGTTCAAACGACATCCATTCCTCCTACGTGTAATAAACAATATAGATCATGATCAATCCAACGATTCCAACAAACAGATTCATCGGGATTCCTATTTTCAAAAAATCTTTGAATCGATATCCACCTGGCCCGTAAACCATTAAGTTGGTTTGATAACCGATCGGCGTGGCAAAACTGGACGAGGCGGCAATCGCCACTGTTATCAAAAACGGCCTCGGGTCCACACCGGCTTGTTGGGCCGTGGTCAGCGCAATGGGGAAAATCAAGGCGGCGGCGGCGTTGTTCGTAATCACCGCGGTATAAGAACTCGTGATCAAATAAATAATGGGCAACAATCCCAACACGCCAAGCGAACCTACAAGGAGGATCAACCGGTTTGCCAGAAAAGGAGCGAGTCCGGAATTGTCGATTCCCTTTGCAATCCCGAAAGCCGAAGCGATGATGAGAAGAATTTTCCACTCGACACTGTTTCTGGCATCTTGGGGAGAAATGCACCGGGTAACAATTAAAAGTAAAGAAGAAAGACAAACCGCTGCCAGAATCGGAATCACTCCCAAAGCCATGCACAAAATCATTCCAAAAAGTACACACAGGGAAAAATTGGACTGCCATTGCGGTTTCGAGGGAATTTCGGCTGATTTGGAGACCAGATAAAAATCTCTGGAGTGATACCAACGCTGAAAAAAATCATGTCTTGCCAGAACGAGTAGGGTGTCCCCCGCACGAAAAACCACATCTCCGATTTTTTTCCGGATACGTTCTCCACTCCGGTGAATGGCGATAATCACTGCATCGTATTCGCTTCGAAAATTGCTTTCCCGAACATTCTTTCCGATCAACGGAGAATTTGGTGAAATCACCACTTCAAAACTTCCTAGGGTATCGGAATCGTAATGTTTGAGATCGAGGGTCGTGTCCTTTAATAAAGTCAATCCGGGCGTGCGCTGCAGTTCCATGATGGTCTCGGGAAGACCCGTAAAAAAGAGCCGGTCGTTCAGCATGATTTTCTCATCATGGCCCACGGGGGTGAGGATTGTGCGGTTTCGTTCGATCTGAAAAAGAAAAAGCCCGCTTAACTGTCTCAACCTGGCTTCCCGAATGGTTTTCCCGATAAATTGATAATCACCATTGACTTTCATGGCAATGACAAATTCGCGGGTCTGTTCGCTCAATTGCACCATCGGCTCTTTTCGCTCCGGCAGCAAACGGTGACCGACAAATACGAGAACGGTCAATCCGATCAAAGCGACCGGTACGCCCACCTTGGAAATTTCGAAAAAAGTCATTCCCTGTAATCCACTCTCCAACATCAACCCGTGAACCACAAGATTGGTGCTGGTTCCGATCAACGTGCAAATCCCTCCTAAAATCGCGGCATAGGAAAGTGGAATAAGAAACTTGGATACCGAATAGTCGTTCCGTTTGGCCCAGGTTCGAATCACCGGAATCAGCATGGCCACAATCGGTGTATTGTTAAAAAAAGCGGAAAATGCGGAAACAGGGAACAATAACTTGAACAACTTTCTCGAGACTCCGCCTTTACCTCCAAGCAGAGCCTGCCCCAACCGGTTCAACACCCCGGTTTTCTGAAGTGCAGCTGCTACAATAAAAAGAAAAGCGACTGTCAACATTCCGTGATTGGAAAAACCGGCGAATGCCTCCTGTACAGTAATAACACGACCGAAAACCATGAGAAGCAATGTCGAAAAAATGACAAGATCGGCTTCGAGGATTTCCTTGAAAAGCGCCACCGTCATAAGGATAAGTAGGACAGAAGTATAGATAAATTTGAAATCAATCCATTCCAATGTCATTTCACCCGGAATATCACCTTCCTATTCGGACATTTGAACGGTTTTAATTGACGAAACAAGAAACGAAGAATTCAATAAGTTTTCTTTATTATATGCCAACCCGGAAACCGATGCGCCGGCGCATTCGGCTATGGCATGACCCGCTCCCGTGTCCCATTCCCACGTTGGCCCATGTCGGTAATACACATGCGCGCGGCCTTCGGCCACCATGCAGAATTTCAAAGCACTGCCCACCGACACCGAATCCGAGATATTATACCGACTGAAAAGGGCTTCCTCTTCATCGGATGAATGGGACCGGCTTTTCACGGCAATCAGTCCTTTTTTCGGATTTGAATCGACCTGGATCTTTACCGGAGAATCCCCCGCGGATTGCATGAACGAACCTTCGTCTTTCTGTGCAAAATAGAGCACATTTAGAGCAGGCGCGAACATCACACCCAGGACAGGCTGATGGCGTTCGATCAGAGCGATGTTAACCGTAAACTCTCCGTTGCGTTTGATAAATTCCTTCGTGCCGTCCAGCGGATCCACCAGCCAGAAAACGGGCCAGTTTTTTCTTTCGGAATAGGGAATGAACTTGCCCTCTTCGGACAACAGAGGAATTTCGGGATACAATTTGCTCAATTCCTTTTGAATGATTTCGTGTGAGGCTTTATCAGCCAAAGTCAGCGGTGAATTATCCGCTTTTGTTTCGATTTGAAAATCCTCTTCCCCGTAAATAGACATGATTTTTTCACCGGCTTTCAATGCAACCGGCAGGATATTTTGTACATCAATATTCAAAAATTCTTCCTTCAAATAAAATTAACGAGATACACTTGTTCGCGGAGTAACGCTTACTCCGACGGAACATTCCCCATAAGCCGGTACGCTTTGGGAACCATTTGCAGAGCAGCACGGATAATCTGCTTGATACTGCCGTAAGGAATTCCCGGAGCGATCAAAGAAGCCACTGCCTCTCTCAACCGGAGAAGTTCCCTGAGTTTCATTTTCCATTTTGGATCATCGGACATATAATCCAGAAGAATCAAAGCGCGGTACAAATGATTGACCGCTGTTTGGGAATCGACTGCAAACAAATGCTTTGCCTTCTCCAAATCCGACAGGACATTTAAAACCTGGACATCCTCCGCGAACGAAGCATATCGCGTCGCAAGATTACGATACCAGTTCTTCATCGGGTCCCATTATTAGATTTTCAACAATCTGTTGAATCCTTTTTCTCAAATCCGGATCTGTCAGTTCCATCGAGGGATTGTTCTGCCGTGGTCTTATATTGATCAATGCCGAATATTCGATTCTGTTTTCGCAGGACAGCCAGGGATAAAAATTGATTCCCCAAATATCTTCGGAGCGGGATCCCTTGTCAATGAGTATCTGTTCCGCATCGGCGTGAAGCTCTCCCCCGATTCCTACAAGTTTTTTCTCGACATCGACAGTCACTTTCACCATATCACCGAACCAGCAATCACAGGATTCTTTCAATTGTGAATGGGAAATCTTTTCATTTGTAACAATAATTTCTGATAAAGACACGGTTCAATCCTATGAAGAGGAAAGCCTTCCAAGAGGAAGGCAGTTCACGATATCATACTCATAAATAGATGTCACCCAAAATCGCAACGAAACAACTCCCTGAACGCTTCAAGCAGAACAATATAAATAACCTGACATGTATCAATATAAACAAATTGTTAATTTGAGTCAACTGTTTACTTCTGCTATGACAAAACCATTAAAAATGAATTGGATATCTATTTAGAAAATACCAGCCCCGGAATGTATTCACTAAATTTTCAAAAACGATAAGACACCCTATGCAATTTAAGATATTATAACTTAGAAATAGTAATTGACTTTTTTCTTCTTTATTTATACATTAAAAGCCTATCTGAAATAAAAACCAACAGGTTCACTTGAATCCAGTGAAACTATATAGGATGTTTTCTGATAAATTAAAAAAAGTGAACTTCAGCAACATGAAGTAAAATTTGGAATTATAAATGCGTAAACTCCTGGTCACAGGCGGTGCCGGTTTTATCGGGAGCAATTTTATCCGGCACATGCTGAACAAACACAATGATGTATCCGTGATTAATCTGGACAAACTCACCTACGCCGGCAATCCTGACAACCTCAAAGATTTCGAAAAAGACGACCGGTATCGATTTGTCCGGGGAGACATTTGCGATGCGCCGATCGTCGATCCGCTGGTCAAGGAAGCTGACGTCATCATTAATTTTGCCGCGGAGAGCCATGTGGACCGTTCCATCGGCAGGCCGGATGATTTCATTAAAACGGATATTTTCGGATGCTTTGTCCTGCTGGAGGCGGCAAGAAAATTTGGAGCCCAGCGCTTTGTTCAAATCAGTACCGACGAGGTGTACGGCAGCATTGAAAACGGCCTGTTCGAGGAAACCGATCCGCTCATGCCCTCCAGTCCCTACTCGGCATCCAAGGCGGGCGCGGACCGTCTGGTGTACAGCTATTATGTCACCTATAACCTTCCCGTGGTCATCCCGAGAAGTTCGAACAATTTTGGGCCCTATCAATATCCGGAAAAGTTGATTTCGCTCTTTGTGACCAACGCACTGGATGATCAGCATCTTCCAATATACGGAGATGGCAAAAATATCAGGGACTGGCTCTACGTTTTGGACAACTGCGAGGCCATCGATCTGATTATGGAAAAAGGAAAAGACGGCGAGGCGTATAACGTCGGGGCTGGCAATGAAAAAACCAATCTCGAAATCACAGAATTGATTCTTGAAAACACCGACAAACCGAAAAGTCTGATGACTTTCGTCGAAGACCGGAAAGGACACGACCGCCGCTATGCCCTGAATACAGGAAAAATACATAAATTAGGCTGGAAACCGCGCCACGAATTCAAACGAGCGCTTGCTGAAACCACCGCATGGTACAGAGCCAACCGCTGGTGGTGGGAAAAATTGAAAAGCGGTGAGTATCTGGAATATTATAAAAATCACTACAAACGCGAACTGCAATAAATGATTGCAACGAAGAGTAAGTTGGACCTAAAACAAAAAATCGAAAACAAGGAAGTTCAAATCGGCGTCATCGGACTCGGATATGTCGGATTGCCTCTCGTGCTTGAATTTATCGACGCAGGATTTCACTGTATCGGTTTCGATATCGATGAAAAAAAGGTCGAGCTGCTTAATGACAGAAAATCCTACATCAAGCATATCCCCGGGGCGCGGATCAGGAACATTACGGAATCCGGAAGTTTCGAGGCCACAGCGGATTTTTCACGCCTCCCGGAAACCGACTGCATAATCGTGGCAGTTCCCACACCGCTCGATAAATACAGACAGCCGGATCTGAGTTACATTGTCAATACCTCTGAAACCATTTCAAAATATCTGCGAAAAGGACAACTCGTCGTTCTGGAAAGTTCCACATGGCCGGGCACGACCGAAGAAGTGATGCGGCCTATTCTGGAAAAATCGGGACTCGCATACGGTAAGGATTTTTACTTGGCTTTCAGCCCGGAACGGGAAGATCCCAACAATCCGAAATTCACCACGAAAACGATCCCCAAGGTTGTTGGCGCCAACGACGTCTACACAAGAAATTGTACGGTCGCACTCTACAATACCGTGATTGATCAGACCGTCCCTGTCTCTTCCAGCCAGGCAGCAGAAGCGACCAAACTGCTGGAAAATATTTTCCGGAGTGTAAACATCGCTTTGGTCAATGAAATGAAAATGATTCTCGACCGGATGAATATCGACATTTGGGAGGTGATCGAAGCCGCCAGTACAAAGCCGTTCGGATTTATGCCGTTCTATCCCGGACCCGGATTGGGAGGACACTGTATTCCGATCGATCCTTTTTATCTGACCTGGAAAGCCAAAGAGTATGATATGCCGACCCGGTTC
>CAZIAH010000102.1:0-14662 GCA_964537715.1 uncultured bacterium
ACACAAGATCGCTCTGCTTTTCCCAATACTTGTGCTGATATTCCTGCCAGATCGAATCCCGTTCCACATCGGAGAGCGCATCGATGCTCTTTTCCCATTGCATTCTTCTCTCTTTTTCCCATTGTTCTTTTTGATCAGCCTGCCAAATATCTGCTCGAAGTGCCTGACCAATCGTACTTTTCAGGGAATCATAAAATACAGGACGAACATATTCCCAACCCTTTGTCTGGAAAAGAGGTATTCCTTTTCTCAGCGCTGCATCGGTGTTTTGCGAGATTCGTCTCGGCATGTTAGCAGTTTCAATATTGCCGAGGTAAACATCCTCTCTCAATAAATCTTTCCAGACAACACCGCTGTCCAACACCGCAGAAATATATGTGGAATCCATGGAATCGAATACAATTTCCAATTCTTCCACCAGTTTTATTTCCAATTGATCCCAATTCGCGAGATTACCCAGCGGTTTTCCTTTTAACAATCTGTCGGAAATAAGTTGCCTGATCGCTTCCGGATAAGATTTGCTATTGATAAGTTGTTTCAATTGTTTGTTTCTGACTATATTATCCCACAAAAGAACACTGTCCAACGATACGATACTATTGGAATCAGAAGTCACAACATCGATCAATTCTTTCATGCTGTCTGTATATGTGTTCGTTAACGTAATGTATCGAAGTTCCAGTTGCTGAATAGATTCCATCCTTGTACGACATATGCCGGTTAACTCTTTCTCTTCCTTCCAAACACTTGAAGGATAGAGAATCGTCCAAATCAGTAACAATACCAGAACAACTATACCAATCTCATACCAGATGTTCCCTTTTCCCTTTTCTGCCATTTGATATCCTCCCTTTACGAATTTAGGACCTGCATGAATAAATTAATTCAATTGTAAATAAGGCTCTAATTTCTTGACTGTCTTTTTACCAATTCCTTTCACCTGTAACAATTCTTCCATAGCTTGAAAAGATCCATTCGCTTTTCGATAGGCAATAATCCGTTCGGCTGTCACGGGTCCGATTCCGGGCAGTCCTTCCAGTTCTTCTTTGCCGGCACAATTCAGCGAAATGCATCCTGCAGGGTTTTCTTTCGCAGGAGATTGGATCTCTCCTTTTGGAAAAACCGACTCTGCTGATGAACCAATTTCCGAAACGGCTGATTCCGCCTCATACGTCGGTAAGGGAGCCCAGCGCCGACGGACTACCTGAATCCCCATTCCAACAATGAACGTGAGAGCCAAAAACAGAAGCACGCCCGCTTCTTTTCGTGTAAAACCCAACAGCTCTATCATTAGATAAATGACCCCTTCGTCTTCCGAAACGACCGCTGAACTTCTTCGGAAGGAAAGAATTCGTCCTGTTCAGCCAATTTTTGAATTAATTCTTTACTCGCTTTTGTCAATTTCGCCGGTATCCAGACAATGAGTCTGACAAGCTGATCTCCCTTGCCGTATCCGTTAAGGTTCGGGATCCCTTTACCCCGCATTCTGAGTATTTTACCCGATTGAACGCCCGAATCGATATGAAGCCGCGCTTTCCCGTTTAATGTCGGAATCTCAACTTCATCGCCCAACAAGGCCTGCGTAATACTGATTGGAAGCGTGTAAAGAATATCATTTCCGTGCCGTTCGAAAACATCGTCGTCTTTTTCTTCGATCAGCACATGCACATCTCCTTTTGGGCCGCCTCTCGGGCCTTCATCCCCCTCTCCCTTCATTGTCAGATAATTACCTGGCGCTACACCCGGCGGGATACGAACCTTAAGTGTAGATTCCCCTTTTACTCTGCCAGTTCCATTACATCGGGAACAGGGATCCGAAATGATCCTGCCCTCTCCATTACAGTTACGGCACGTGGTGATATTTACAAATTGACCGAAAAAAGAGTGCGTCGCCTGCCGCACCTGACCTGTCCCGTGGCAAACGGGACAGGTTTTAACGGCTGTCGCGGACCGGGCACCGGATCCACCACACTGGTCGCACCTGACCATTCGTTTTATTTTGATTTTCTTTTCGACACCCTTGGCGACTTCATGAAGTGTCAATTGAAGCCGAACCTGAAGATCCCTGCCTCTCTCAGGCCCTGATCGGGATCGTGTTCCGCCAAAGAAATCTCCGAATCCTCCAAATCCTTCCATGAAGGTTCTTAACGCATCGGACAAATCGAAATCAAAACCCTCAAAACCACCCGTACCGCCCCTTAATTCATCATGTCCGAATCGATCATACCGCTGACGTTTCTCGGGATCTGTTAAAACTTCATAAGCCTCTGCCGCTTCTTTAAATTTTTCCTCTGCCTCCTTGTCGCCTGCGTTTCTGTCAGGATGATATTTCAATGCCATCTGTCTGTAGGCTTTTTTGATTTCTTCCTGGCTTGCTCCACGCTGAACGTCCAAGATTTCATAATAATCCCGTTTTGACATCTTTTTTCACTACCTCTTCCTCACTTACTCACTACCACTTTGGCATGGCGAAGCACCCGATCATTGATATAGTATCCCTTCTCATGTTCCTCGATCACAATTCCGGATGGCACCCCCTTTTTTTCAACCTGAAGAAGTGCATCATGTTCGTCCACGTTAAAAGATATACCTTTCGATTCCATCGGTCTTACTCCATAAGCGGTCAGTTTGGACAACAATTTTTGATAAATCAGAGCGGCACCTTTTTCAAGTTCTTTGGGTTTCCGATGTTCCTCCGAAACTTTGAAAAAACGCTCAAAATCATCCAGCACAGGCAAAATATCGGAAATCAGTTTATCATTGGCACCCTGAATAATCAGGCCGATTTCCCGATCTTTTCGTTTTCTTACATTCTCCAATTCGGCAGCCGTTCGAAGAAGCTGTTCCTTCAGTTTCTTTAACTCCGCATCTTTTTCCTTCAATTTCTTCTGAAGAGTATTCTCTTTGCTTCCTCTCTGCTGTTTTGTGACTGAACGCTTTTCCTTGGATTTATCTTCTGTTTTCTTTTCAGCTTGCTTCGTCATTATTGTTAAAACTCAATCGTAACAAAACACATCCTTTATCCGAATTGTTCGCTCATTTTATGAGATACATGAGACATGAGAGACAGAATTCTGCTGTATGGCATCCTCATCGGACCGATGATGCCCATCGTTCCGATATCTTTCCCCCGGGTATAGTTCGTTGAAATGACCGTAAGTTCGTGTAGCCGTTCATCCTCATTTTCTCTGCCGATGACGATTTTGGTATCTCCCATATCTCGACGAAACAACTTGATGAGACTGTTGCTGTCGTCGATGATATTGAAAATATTTTCCAGTCTTTCCCGATCTGAAAACTCGGGTTGTACAACGATATTTGGCGTGCCGAATTTATGAATCGAAATCGGTTCCGAAAAATCGAAAAGCTCTGTCGAGGAATCCATGATATATCGAATCAAATTCAGATGACCGTAACTTGCATTTCTGAGGCGTTCTTTGATCGATTTCTGGATCTCGTTCAATGTTAATCCGCTGAGCCGCTGATTCAAAACTTCGGCCGTGATCTCCAGATCCCTGCTCTTCAAATGGGAATCTATTTTTAAGATAACCGTCTTTACCTGATGACTTCTCACACGAATAACGACCAGAACCTTTTTTTGAGTCAGCTCGATCAGCTCCAGACGGTCAAAAATTCCATAATAAATCGTCGGTGTTAAAACCACTGCCAATTCATTCGAAATCTCACCCAAAATCTTCGAAGTTTCTTCCAGAATACGGCTGGTAATCCTGCCGGCAGCATTGATTTTCTTATCGATCGTTTCATATTCCTGCGGATCCAGAGACTCATATTTTTTCAAATTGTTCACATAATAACGATATCCCTTGTCCGTAGGAACCCTTCCGGCAGAAGTATAGGGTTGACTGACATAACCCATATTTTCCAGATTGGATATCTCGTTCCGGACAGTTGCAGAACTCCAGTTCAATCGATATTCTTTCACCAGTTGCCGGGAACCCACAGGGGTAGCCGATCGGATGTAACTTTGCACCAGTCCGTAGAGGAGTTTCTTTGCTCTATCTGTAAGCACGCGTTCCTGCAAAAAATCCCTCTTACTCTATACAAAACTTGATATAAGGTAATCATTTTTTAATCATGTGTCAAGGCAAAAAATCCGATACAAATCACGCATTTAGAAACCTTTTTAACGCCATTAAACTTCCCAGATAACTGACCACCACCCCGACCAAAAGTGGCATAATTAGCACATGTAGCGGGACAATGAGCAGATGGGGAAACCGCAACCGGATGAGCTGTACAATCACCCAGATAATGACCATACTGACCACCCCGCCGATAAATCCCTGAAACACACCCTGAACCAGATAGGGTCGCCGGACAAAATTGATTGTAGCTCCGACCAATTGCATGATCTGTATATTTTTTTGCTGGGACAAAATGGTCAGTCGAAGTGTATTCGAAACGAGGAAAATGACAGATAAAAGTACAATAAAAAAAAGTCCGATGTCTATAGCAAGAATCACTTTACTGTATTGACTGATCAGCCGAAACAAGCGGCCGTGATAGATCACTTCATCCACTCCATTTAACCTCTCGATATTCTTCACAACTGCAATCATTCTTTCAGGATTTCGATATTCATTTTTAATTTTAACTAATAAAGAAGCGGGAAGCGGATTCTCGCCCAGTATGGCAAGTGGATCCTCACCGAATTCATCTCTGAATCGCTCCAATGCCTCCTCTTTTGAAATATAGGTTACGGCTTCGACACCTTCGATATCACTCACATTATTTTGCAGGAGTTTGATGGAATAGGGATCGAGACTGTTATCGATAAAAATTTCCACATTGAGCCGTTCGTTCAATAATCCGATCACCCGCTGAACATTGACTGTCAAAACGATAAAAATCCCCAAAAGAGTGAGTGTAATTGCGACGGTCGATATGGCAATCGTGGTCGCCAGACGGGCGCGTTTCAATCCGAGCATTCCCTCTCGGAAAGAATAAATTAAATTAATACTCATGGTATGATTTTCCCTTCCCGAATACGAATCACCTTGACTGGTATCTGGCCAAAAATATCTTCTTTGTGCGTCGCCATAAGAATCGCCATCCCTTTCCTGTTGATTCGCTGAAGGAGTTTAAGAATATCTTCGGAGGCTTCCGCATCCAGATTTCCGGTGGGCTCGTCGGCCAAAAGCACAAATGGCTCGTTTGCCAGAGCACGGGCAATGGCCACACGCTGCTGTTCTCCTCCAGACAATTCGGGAATCATCGCGTACCGTTTGTGGCTCAAGCCGACCTCGGCCAATACCTGAAAGACACGGCCCTTGATCTGCTTTCTGCGAACTCCGGTCGCCCACAGAGCATATGCCACATTCTCAAAGACATCCCTGTCTTCCAGCAGTTTGAAATCCTGAAAAACAATACCCACTTTTCTTCGGAAATAGGGGATTTCACTGAGGCGGATTTCTTTCGCGTCGTAATCAGCGACCACCAGTTTGCCACGCGTCGGAAAGATCTGCATGTGAATCAGTTTGAGAACCGTACTTTTGCCCGCCCCGCTGGGACCGACGATGCAGGCAAACTCACCCGAGCCTACATGAAAATTTACGCCCGATAGAATCTGATTTTTACCGATCCGATACCAAACATCGGTCAAATAGATCAAATAGACTCCTTTCTAAGAACAAAATGAACCCGGTCTGACGTTTCCTTTCCCGGTTGAAAACCAAAATCCTCAAACAAGCCAAGAAACGCAAAGCTGCTTCGTCGAATGCAATCTTCGATTTCGGACAAGGGGAAAACACTCTGCCGATGGTGCTCCTGATAAACCGCACTATCTCCATCTTCTGTCACATCAAAAATTGTGTGCAGCATCTTTTTTGATCGGTCGTACCAGGATTGACGCAAAATCTCCTGGCTACCGAAATGCACTGTTTCTGTATAATCCGCCCAATACTTTAAAACATGGTGTTCCGTGACGATATCGAAAATGAACAATCCCCCTGACACTAAACACCGGCTTACTTCATTAAAAACCGAATCGAGTTCCGAAATAGACAAATATTGAACCGAATCATAGAGACAAAGAAACACATCCCAATTCGGTTTCAGGGATAGTTTTTTCAAATCTCCCTGCCAAAAAGAAAACACGCCGTTTCGGCCGGCCTGATGAAGCATCTCCATGGAAAGATCGAAGCCAGAGACCGCGTATCCTTTTCGGGACAATTCAACCATCATTTTCGCGGTACCGCAACATCCATCCACAATGTTGCGACCCCCTTTTCCGAAACGTTTGATCAACCTGTTCAGATAGCCCGCCCACGAACCATAATCCACATGAGACATGAGATCGTCATACCCGGAGGCGATGGTGGAATAAGGAATCACGGGCACGGATTTTTTCTTTTGCAGGAACGACAGTGGATTCATTTTCGAAAGTGATTCCATCCTTTTTCAGAAAGGGGAACGGTTTTCTCTCCACATTTGACCCTAATTCCCTTATTTTTGTGGACCATTTCACCGATAGATGTAACCGGGAAATGTTTTTCTTTTCGATTGTGATTGATCCATCGTTCCAACCGGTCCGGATTTACGGTAAAAACCAATTCATATTCCTCGCCGCTTGTCAGGGCAAAACGGGCTGGGGAAATTCCTGCCTGTTCCGTCCATGTTTTGACATCCGGATGAAGTGGAATCGCATCTTCCCAAAGGACACACCCCAATCCGCTCTGCTCACAGAGATGGTTTACGTCCGAAGACAGACCATCACTGATATCGATCATGGAGGAAATTTTCAATTCACGGATCAATCTTCCGGCCTCCGCGATTTTCGGCAGCGGCTTCAGAAAACGACGGATCGACTTTTTGAACAAATCCACATTCTGATTTTCCTGAAGCGCTTCGAATCCCACACGTGCGCCGCCAAGTGTCCCGGTGACACAAAGCAAATCCCCAGGTTGTGCGCCGGAACGGTCTGCGATTGCGTTTTGATTCACATACCCAATCACGCTGATCGAGATAAATCCTTTTCCGACAGAACGCGTCGTATCTCCCCCGACGATTTTGCAGTCATACGTTTTAGCGCAACGTTTCAATCCCCGATAAAAAGACTCGACATTCTCGACAGTCCACACTTCGGGCAGAGCAAGAGAGACCAGAGCATATGAAGGGACACCGCCGACAGCGGCCACATCGCTCAAATTCACAGCAAGCGCTTTCCATCCGAGCGCATCAAAAGGTGTATACCGAAGATCGAAATGAACCCCCTCGACCAATGCATCCGTGGTCAGAACCAAACAGGAGCCGGATTTGGGACGCACCACCGCAACGTCATCACCGATTCCTAAGACGATCTCAGCTGATTCACTCTCAATAATCCGGCGCATTCGTTTGATCAGTCCGAACTCTCCTGCTTGTGAGAGTTGCACTTATCCCTCCGTGATTTTTATAATCATGCGCCTGTGCCGGGGACCGTCAAACTCACAGAAATAGATCGACTGCCACGTCCCCAGAACCAGATTGCCGCCGGTTACGATCAAACTCAAAGACGGACCGAAAAGACTGGATTTAATGTGGGCGGCCGAATTGCCTTCCATGTGTTGATAATGATCCTGAAATGGAATAACCTTTTCAATTTCGTACAGTATATCCCGAACCACAGAATGATCGGCATTTTCGTTGATCGTCACCGCAGCCGTGGTATGGGGCACCCAGAGATGGCAGACTCCTTCCTGAATTCCGCTTTCCCGGAGCACCTCTTCCACCTGCTGGTCCACGATGATGAATTCGGTGCGCGAATGTGTGGGTACGCTGATTTCCTTGAGCATGATTAAAAATATAATCAGGTGAAATTTGGGATGCAAACTATTTTTTATCGAATTATTTTACTTCGTCCCTTCCCGAAGGCTCAGAGCCTTCGAGAAGATATAAATAACACACCCTCAACCTCCCGAAGGTTGTGATCCTTCGGCAACTATTTTTTAAAGGGCATCCGGCCTTTTATTCTCTTTTTGAAAGAATCTACTTCTCATGTTTAGAAAAATCGGACCACATTTCCGCCCGACAAACCAAACACAATAGATGAACACATTTCTTTTAATCTAAAGTATTTCACTATAAAAATACAAACCCATCTGTTCATCCCCTCACGTTTTCTGTTTTTTCTTTTTTGCCGCAGGGAAGAGGATATTGTTCAGGATGAGACGATAACCGGGGGAATTTTTATGTAAAGCAAGATCCGTCGGCGGATCACCGACAAAATGCTGATAATCTTCGGGATCGTGGCCGCCCAGAAAAGTGAACGTCCCTTTGCCGATGTTTCCGTGGATATACTTCACTTCATCGGCATCGGCCTTTTCCGCCATGATGATAACAGATCTTTTGATCAACTGTTTGTGAAAACCCGTGGTCTGCCCCATAAAATTGTGAATCACGGAAACGTGGTCCTGGGTTAGCATGGTCGGTACCGGATCGTACTTGGCCGAAAATTCAAACAGGGTGAAATAATCTTCCTGTGCCTGACGCGTCGAAGTCCGGTCCTGCGGGGTCGTATCGATATCCGAATATTCATAGACCATGGGATTGGTATACAGTTTGAAACCGGTAAAAGCAAAACATTGATCGTAATCAAGCTTTTTTTCATAATCGGGATCGATTGGATCGCCGTCAAACACTGCCTGGCAGATATCCGTGCTTTCTGCCGCCAGAGCGATATCGTACGAATCCGTGGCAGAACACATCGCAAATAAAAATCCGCCTTTGAACACATAGGATCGAATCGCTTTTGCGACGGCCAACTTCAATGCGGAGACTTTGGTAAAACCCAATCGACGAGCCTCGGATTCAAAAAACTGCTGCTGCTCAATGTACCACTGGGCATTCCGATAGCTCCCATAGAACTTGCCGTACTGGCCCGTAAAATCTTCGTGATGGAGATGCAGCCAGTCGTATTGGTCCAGTTTGCCGCGAAGCACCTCTTCGTCCCAGAGCGTCTTGTATGGAATCTCAGCATACGTGAGAGCGAGCGTCACCGCATCGTCCCAGGGCTGTTTGTTGGGAGGCGTATACACGGCCACATCGGGTGCTTTTTCAAGCAGGACCACATCCATGTTATTCTCTTCAATCGTGTGATAGATGGAAGATGCGGCCGTTCCATCGATCAATTCGAACTGGACTCCCCGAATCCGGCACTGCCGGACGATAGCATCATCCGCCTGCATCAAAAAGGAACCGCCCCGGAAATTGAGCAGCCACTCTACATTGATATTCTTTTCGAGGGCCCGGTATGCGATCCCGTAAGCTTTCAGATGATCTGTCTGGCGCAAACCCATCGGGATAAGCAGCTGCTGTCCCCGCAAAAACGGAACGTTGACAATCCAGACCAGCAAAACCCACTTGGAAAGTTTATTCACAATTTCACCTCTTTTTCGAGCCGGCGGATCCGCTCACGCACCTCATTCCTGAGCAGACTATACGGATAGGTCGTCAACAGTCTTTCATATCTCAGAAATGCCCCTTTTTTATTTCCCTCTTTTTCCATGATCCATCCCGTTCTCTCCAGGGCACGGTCTGCCAGAAGGTGTCCCGGGAAACGGGCAAGAAGCGTGTCAAAACTCGCCACACCGGTTTTCGGGAGATTCATCTCGATGGCCAAATCCCCCTTTTGATTCAGCGCATAGGGGACCAGCGCATCCTCCGGTTGCCCGGTAATGAGACTGTCCAGAACCGCGTCTGCTCTGCTCAATTTTCTCTCTTTGATCAAATATTGACTGCGGGAGAAAAGGGTCAGGGATTCCCGATTTGTTTTATTGTACGCTTTGAGAAACACCCTGAGTTCCAATCCGTCATTGAGGCGGGGTTCCTGCGCTCCATCTCCTGTCACGGTTTTGGCGGAAAGCCGATCCAGTTCGGAAACAGCTTTCTCAAAATCCCCCATAAAATAAAAAACCTCGGATAGACTGGTCAAAGCGCGGACCCAGAAACGATTGTGTTTTTTCTCTTCGCGTTCAACGATTTTTTGAAAAATCTGGCCGGCTTCATCCAGTCTCCCGTCCGCGATCAGACACTCGCCAAGCTGCAATTCGCTGTCCACGGATTCCGGAGAATTCGGCCATTGATCGATGATGAACTGAAATGTTTTTTCCGCCTCCTGGAAATGGAAAAGATGGTCTTTCTGAATAAGTGCAATCTGATAAATCGACTGTCGGGCCAGATTACTTTCCGGATATTCCCGGAAAAGACGCTGGTACGTTTCGACTGCCCGGTCCAGTTTGTCCTGCGCCTTGTAGGATTGAGCGAGTCCCTCCAGCACCCGGTCTTTCTGAGCAAACTGCGGATAATTTTCGAGAATGCTCAGATAGGCTGATTCCGCGTAACGGGCAGCGCCTGCCCTGAAAGCTTTCTGTCCAAACTCAAACAATACCTTGCCCTGTTTTTCGGGAACTTCAAGTGCTTCAAGTGCCAGTGCTTCTCTCAGTGCATCCTCGTATGCTTCCGCACGGAGAAGATAATCAACGAGCACGACCCGGAGATCGAGATTATCAGAATGAACATGGATGGCTTTCTCAAACTCTTCCCGAACCTGTCGATAAACCCGGTTCGTCCCGGGATATCTGTACAACTGGCTTTTGATAAAAGCAGTCTGTCCGGGATAAAGAAGCAAATGAACGATCAATTCGGACGCGGCTTTCCCGTATTCGATTTGTACGGCATAGAGATTCGCCAGATTCAGGGCAAAAAGCGTCGCATTGCCGAGCCGTTTTCTGCCGAGCAGATAGACTTTTTCGGCTTCATTAAAATACCGTTCCCGGATCATGGAAGCCGCCACTTCCGCATAGACGGACAGATCGTTCGGATTTTGTTCCACCGCCCTTTCCCATTGCTGCACCGCTTTTCCACGGTTCCCCATTCTGGCGTGTATCTCGGCTTCCGAGATGAGCAGTTTCCTGTTACCGGGCTGTCTTTTTTGCCAGTCGAGAATCAGTTCGAGGGCCCGGTCATAATCTTTCGTTCTCAAACAGAATTCTTTGTAGGAAATGAAGACATCAATCCGGTCTGGAGACTGGGCATAAAGGGTTTCATAAACGGCCTTTGCTTCTTCCAATTGTTCGGATTGTTCCAGTTCTCTGGCAAGTCGAAGCTGCTGTTTGATCGATTGTGCCGAACTGTTCCGCGGAACGACGAAGAAAAGGGAACAAAGAACCGGGATGAAAATGTGGATCGCTATTTTGTTTTTCATTGTTTTGCCTGTTCCGATTCCGCCTGAATCAATGCTTCGAAATAGCTGCGAATCAAAGCCTGATAATCTTTGGTATACCCTTCTTTCCCGATTCTCAAAATATCGCGCCGGAGACGGTCCAGAATATCGGAAGCCCAGGAAGTTTTGTTTTCGGGGCTCTGTCGAAACACATCCTGACCGGTTTTGGCCTGACGCTTCCGGCTGTAATCCCTGCGCTTCACGGAACGCTGGGCGTCGAGCAGCCGGGAAAGAATCCGCTCCTGACGACGGATGGTCTCACGTGAAGCCCCTTCCGTCTTGAGCGTTTCGACAACCTCTTCCATCTCTTCGGCTAGCTTGTCGAGATTCCCCACAACATCCGCCCGATCACCGAATTTTTCCAGTGTCTCTTTTAGCATTTGTTTCACAACGGCCTGTTCTGCAATCAGCCGGGACATGGCCGCCTGCTGTTCGAGAGAAAGTTTTCCCTGCTGGAGCAGGTCCATCATTTGTTGATTGATCATCATCTGCTGCATGCCCATCTGTTCGAGGGAAAGAAAGAACTGCTCCATGCCGAGACCCGATCCGCCGCTGGCAAGAGCATCCATCGACTCCTGAATCGCCATGACCGCTTCGTTCAACCCGCCCATGGCCGTGGACTGCTGATCCGAAACAGATGGATTGTCTCCGGATTCTGTCATCTTTTGAAGCGCCTGTGTCATACTGGCATGGGCTTTGCCGAGGGCCTTGCCCATTTGGGGCGTTACGGAAAAAGTCTGCTGGGAAAGTTCGTAAAGGGAATCGGCAACCTGCGAAAGTCCTTCGATGAGCGAGAGCTGCGTTTTCGATGCCTCGTTGCGGTCGGTTTTACCGGACCGTGTACTTTCCATCAACATCTCCTGATCCCGGGAAAGCTGGAGCAGTTGAAACGAACTCTTCCGCAGTTTTTCCATGACCTCTTTTTTCTGTTGGCTCTGCATTTCTTTTTGGGCTTTCCGGAGCTGATCGGAAAGTGCGGACATCGTCTGTGCAATCTGTGCACCTTGACTGGACGCATTCTGTAACTGCATGTTCTGCATCATCGTCTGCATCTGTTCGATCTGTCCCGTAAGATTCTCGTTTTCCATGGTCTGAAGAACGGATTCCATGGACGACACCGGCATGTCGGGCAGCGCTTCCATTTTCTGCATGAGAGTTTGCATTTCGTTTTGGAACGCTTTCGTATCTTTTTGAATCCCTTCCTCTGTGTTTGCCAGATTGTCTGCTTCAGGAGGGCTTGCTTTCTCGACCTGCTGGTTTACGTCATTCTGTCTTTCCATCAAATCGTCGATCCGCCGTATCATTTCGTCCATTTTCTGTTCGATCTGGATACGCTTCAAAAGGGAAAGGGTCCGCTCGATGGATTTTAAGAAATCTTCCTGGGAAAACTGAAAGTTTTCCATGGCTTTTTTCAATGCTTCTTCATTCACCTCGGAAAGCGCTTCTTGCAGCTTTTTCATCGATTCCAGCAATTCGGGAGTCGAAATTTCTTCGTACAGCTGCTGAAGTTCCTGATATTTCTCGAGTGTCTCGAGACTCAACAGTTCGTTCTTTTCCATCCGGTCGATGAGCTGATCGAGATCCTCTTTCAGCTGCTTGACTTCGTGTTCCATCTGCTGTTGTTTGTCGGTCATCTGTTCTAAATTTTTGCGGTCTTCCCATTCCAGTTTCTCGCCGCTTTTCATTTCTTCCGAGATGCGTTCCAGTTCGTCCTTGAGGGACTGACTCTCTTCTGAAATTTCGGACAGAACATCGGCCTGATTGGCCTGTTCGTTTTCGACCTCCTTGTAGATTTCATAGATGGAAGGAAAACGCACTGTCAGGATGGCGCTGCGTCCGCTTTTCGGCCCCGAAACGACGTCGTTGTCGAACACTTCATAGAGATAGGCGACCACATCCTCTGGAAAAAGTTCGAGCGTTCCGAGATCCCATAGTGTATCAAGAAGAACGCGTGTCGGTGCATCAGGAGGCAGAGCCAAAACCACGTATCCCGTATCAGCGTGAACCGGTTCTCCACGATCATCTGATTTTTTCCAGTAAACCAGCCTGGATTTGGAAATTCCGAAATCGTCTTCGGCTTCCAGAGTAAGCGGAACACGCATGCTTTTGTCCAGATCAACCTGTTTTTGGGGATACTGAATACGGGCAACAGGAGGGTAGTCTGGTTTGATCGTGATGGAATAGGGAATCGGATTCTCATCGATCAGATTCGATGTGTCTTTTAAAAGAACGTGATATTGATCCTCTTCGCGGACAGTAAATCCGCCTTTTGCTTTTTGTCCCGATACCTGCATCTGTATACCAGGATGATTTTCAAAAACGAGTTCTGCTTCTTTCAGATCTTTATTCGCTTCCACAGCAACGCCGACGCGCGTGCCTTTCAACGTTTCGATATTTCCCGTGTTGGGTTCCGGAATGATGGTTTCCATCTTTGCATATTCGGGAGGATACAGTTTGAGCTGGAGAATCCGAACCGTGGGACGCTGAATGACATCGATCCGGTAACCCGGCGATTTGAACCGGTCTGTCTGCACGTAGTAATCGATGCTGTTTCTGAGATTGGGTAGATCGTATTCGTAAGGAGGCATCAGGTTTTTTTCGCTCACAATCTGATCCTGTTCCGAGACAAAAAGCGTGATTTGATCCGGGGCCGTCCCTTCGCATTGAACAAAAATGCGCACATCCTCTCCCTGAACCAAATGGATGTTTCCGGGGAATACTTTCAAGCGATAGGGAAGCGGAGAAGCAAATTCTTGTAGCGGATGGGTCAGACGATAAAACGCATCGGACAGTCCCGTGGGAGAAATCGCAAAACAGATCAACACGACGGATAGAATGATTACCCAAAACCGGAACATCCGGTTGCGCTTCTCCTTGGAAACGGCCTGCCGAAAATTGATATTTCGGATACTGTGATAGGAAGACTGCAGCGCGGCTTCTGCCAAGACTGGAGAGGTTCGGTTTGCTTGATTTTTCCGGGATTCGAAAACCTGAATCGCATCCCCCAATCGATCTTTAATATCGGGAAAGACCTGACCAATGCGAAGTGCAAGCTGGACATTATCCGGAAGATGCTTTTGAAAGAGAAAGGAATAGATGGGTCTGCCGATCCACACGATGAATCCGCAGAAACTGAGAGCGATGAAAACGATCCCGAGAAGAGATCGCAACTCCGGTTTCATCCACAGCATCGCCTCTGTCAGGAGCAGTGCCGATCCTGCAATGAAAAAGAGCGAAAGAAACGTGAAAATCCCTTCCCAGATCAGAATAGTTTTTCCGTACTGCCGGAAACGATGGAGTTGATTCCGGATGGCCTGGTAAGGATTTTTTTGAGAATCGAACATGGTTCAATGCATTAAGGCATAAACGATGATATTCAGGCCCATTCGAAGTGCGGCCTCCCGTTTTTCCGGCGGATCTTCATGCACCTGAGGATCGGCC